>DAOTYF010000104.1:0-85917 GCA_034434995.1 Anaerolineae bacterium | reverse complement strand
TCTCGCTGTGGCGGCCCTGCGACGGGTTGCCCCCCTTGCATGGCCTGCCAAGCAAGCGGGTGCTCGACAACCTCGTTTGTCAGGAAAGGCTTGCTGTCCAGTTTTCCAGCGCGTTGGATCAGTGTCCGCCCATCGTCCCCAATCAGCAGCAATGCCGCCCGCTCTGCACTGCATAGATAGGCTGCTGCCTCAAGGACGCGCACCATGAGTACGCTCGCGTCAGGCTGGCTGGTAACCAATCGCCCCAGGCGGGTCAATCCCTGTAGATCGCGTACGCGGCGTTGAAAGTCCCGGCTAGCAATAGCGAGCCGCTCAGTTAACTCTTCGCGCTCACGACGGAGGCGTGAGACCATCAGGGCACGCTCAATGGCGGCTAGCAGCTCCTCTTCTGTAAAAGGCTTGATCACGTAATCCTTGACGCCCAGTCGGAAAACCTCGATGGCGATTTCCTCAGAGCCGTAGAAGGTCATCAGCACAACGGGCAGGTTGATCTCACTCTCCTGCATTTTTCTGAGCAGGCCAATCCCATCAAGGCGTGGCATTTGGAGATCAAGCAGCACCAGATCAGGGGAACCCGAGACGATTTGGTCAAAGCCCTCCAGGCCGTCACGGGCTTCAAGATACTCGTAGCCGTTCGGTTTGAGGACGTACTTGACCACAAACTCGCGCATATCTGCGCCGTCGTCAACTACGAGGATGCGTTCGCCTGCCAAGGCACTCTACCTCACCGTGTGGGCTTCCCAGTGAGGTCAGTATAGCATGGGCGGGCAATGAAGGGCCAGAGAGTATGTGGCAGGGGATGGCCTTCAAGCCAGCAATGGGGGAGTAACGGACTTACATGTTGACGAAGGTGTGCTGAGCGAATTCAGCAGCAGAGCCAGCAACTTCTGGGTTCAGGGAGCTATCAACGTGGCACAAGCATGGGCATCTTGATCCCATATCGCTTTGCTGCTGCTATAGCTTCCGGATAACCTGCATCAGCATGGCGCACCACCCCCAAGCCAGGATCGGTTGTCAGGACACGCTCCAGCCTCCTGGCAGCCTCCAGAGTGCCATCGGCGACGATCACCTGCCCAGCGTGCTGGCTGAAGCCGATTCCTACACCGCCGCCATGATGGAAGCTAACCCACGTTGCGCCCCCCACTGCATTGAGCAATGCATTCAGAATCGGCCAATCGGAGACGGCATCCGTGCCGTCCAACATGCCCTCCGTTTCACGATTAGGCGAGGCCACCGAGCCTGAGTCCAGGTGGTCGCGCCCGATCACGATGGGAGCGCTGACCTCACCGCTGGCGACCAGATCGTTGAAAGCTAGGCCGGCCTTAGCGCGGTCACCGTAGCCCAGCCAGCAGATCCGTGCTGGAAGCCCCTGGAACTCGATCTGGGTCTGCGCCATCTTGATCCAGCGCTTCAGGTGCTCATCCTGCGGGAAGAGTTTCATCACTTCCTCGTCAGTGCGGTACAAGTCTTGCGGATCGCCGGAGAGCGCCACCCAGCGGAACGGCCCCTTACCCTCACAGAACAACGGTCGGATGTACTCTGAGACAAAACCCGGATAGCTGAAGGCATCGGCGACCCCTGCATCATAGGCCCGTTGGCGCAGATTGTTCCCATAGTCGAACACCACGGCGCCTCTCTTATGGAAGTCCAGCATGGCCTGGCAATGCCGCGCCATGGATGCACTAGAGCGCCGTATAAACTCGTCCGGGTCCTTCTCGCGCAGCGCCAGCGCTTCTTCGAAAGACATATCATGCGGGATATAAGCCAGATAATCATGCGCCGGCGTTTGGTCAGTAACCACATCGGGGCGCACATCGTACTCCAGCAGGCGTGGGAAGATATCAGCAGCGTTGCCGATCAGCCCGACCGAGAGCGGTTCCTGCTTCCTCAGTGCCTCCTCGATCTGGGTCATCGCGTCCTCCAGATCGGTCGAGATCACATCAAGATAGCGTGTCTTGAGCCGTCGTTCGGCCCGCCAGGGATCGATCTCAATCACCAGCCCGACCCCCTCGTTCATGGTGATGGCGCGGGGTTGCGCCCCGCCCATTTCCCCGAGACCTGCTGTCAGCACAAATTTGCCTTTCAGTGATCCCCAGCCGTGCTGTCTGGCCAGCGATCCGAGCGTTTCGTACGTGCCCTGTAGAATGCCCTGTGTACCAATGTAAATCCAGCTTCCGGCAGTCATCTGGCCATACATCATCAGGCCCCGACGCTCTAGTTCATCGAAGTGCTCCTGGGTAGCCCAGTGCGGCACAAGGTTGGAGTTGGCTAGCAACACTCGCGGTGCATCGGGGTGAGTTCGGAAAACAGCCACCGGTTTGCCTGACTGCACCAGCAGCGTTTCGTCATTTTCCAATTCTTTCAGCGTGGCAATGATGGCGTCAAAACACTCCCAGTTACGGGCTGCCCGCCCACGTCCCCCGTACACGATCAAGTTCTCTGGATCCCCGGCCACTTCCGGGTCGAGGTTGTTCATCAACATCCGCATGGCAGCTTCCTGAAGCCAACCCTTGCAAGTGATCTGCGCACCGCGCGGCGCGCGAATGGTCCGCGTCATGTGGGAAACCTCCTATCGGGGAACAACCCACCGTGTCTCTACGACACCCATGGGCTATCAGCGCGTGAAGCGAATCGTGGACACAATCCGGTCAAGCAACGCCTCATAGATGTTGCGACGTTTTTCACTGGTCGAGAGGGTGAACAGCAACAAAGGGTCGCGGGACAACCGACCCTCACTGATCACCTCCAGATGATAGATCGTCGCGCGACCCTCTTCGCCAACGAAGGTGGTGGTGTAGCGAATTCGATGTGCAGGCTGGCCATCAATGGTTGTGCTGTCTGTCGCCAGCAGTTCGTAGAACTCGCTGCTGTTGTAAACCTGAAGACGCAAGTCACGCACCTCGTCGATAGTTGTCCCTTCGGCGGGGTTCGTGTAAGCAGCGTTAAGGTTGATGACGTAAGAATCGCCCGAGGTGGCGGTATCGAAGGCGATGAGAATCAGATTATCAAGCACCACCTGGCCCAACCCATCCCGGAGAGAAGCAGCCAGTACTGGATCGCGTTGGTTAATCTCGGCCAGCGCTGCGCCCGGGTCGCGGTCTGTTAGGCTCAGGGCAGACCAGGTACTCGTAAGCTGGATTGCCAGCCTTGCATCAGGGACCAGCAGCTCATACCAGCCTGCCGGGACAGTTGCAATGGGTGTAAACGTCAGGCTGGGGATGCGGGTGGTGGTGGGGGTTGGAGTCAGGGTGTGGGTAGGAGTACTGCTGGGAGTTAATGTGGCGGGCGCCGGAGCCGTGTTTGTGGGCGTCCAAGTTGGAGGTAGAGGCTCCCTGGGATCGGCGGTTGCGCTGGGATTGAGCACGAACAGGGTTGGCGTTGGCCTGAAGGAAGCCAGCACACCGGATACTGCCGTGGGGTTGGCAAGAGCGAGTGTCGTGAAGATCGCCACGATCAATGCCAGCCCTCCTAGCCCCATTGCGACCAGACTCAGCATGGGGGAATGCGAAAGCTGGCTAGCCAGAGATGGTTTACGGGTGCGGCGTGCCGAGCGCATAATGCCTCAGTATAATGCGCTTGACCTAAGCGCAGAAAGCCTGAGCAACTAGGGTGTAAAGCCAGTCAGAGTTGTGAACTCCGTCAACCAGCGATCCACGTCAGCGAGGCGACCTTGCCACAAGGCCACCCGTGCTCGATCAACCATCGCGTAGGCCAAATGCATCACCTCACTGCCGTTATAGTTGCCGAAAACATACGCATAGGCCTGTGAGACGGACTGCTCACGTTCCGCGAAGGCTTGCGCGTCGAGGGTTGGTGCTATTCGCTGTGCACCCAGCGAGACCCGCCAGTCGGAGTCCAGTGTGGAAAGCGACATCCCGTACAGGTTAACATAGTCCGACGTGTGGTACACACGGCTCATCGGCTCCAATCCATACTGCTCGATCAGCCAGCCCACAAAGCAAGCGCTGCTGAAGTAGTTGAATGGGTCGCGGATATGTCCTTTGAATGCCTGGAAGTCTGTGTTGATGGCTGCCATTGACGGCATCAGGCCGGCCTGGAAAACTGCCAGGCATATCTGATCGTAAGGCAGGAACCCGCCCGCTTCGAGAATTGGTCGGCCTACATAGGTCGCCAGCCCCTCTGACAACATGGTCGATGATGGCTGCCCCCAGGTATTCCACGCAACTAGATGGGTGATCTCGTGAGCAAAAAAGTAGGCGGCGTCGATCGCATTGCCGCTGCCGTCATGCAGCACGAAGACCTGGCGCTCCGCCGAGAGGCTTAGCCCGCGCAAAGCCGTGTTAGGAATGTCGAACAACGTCCCGGCTACATAGACGTCGAACGTCCCAGCCAACCGGACGCCAAGAGCCGACTCAGCCTGTGCCAGCCCATTCTCAATCAAGGCTACTGTTTCCTCGACATGGTTCGCCGGATAGGTATCCGGCTGATAATGCATACGGAAGCGACGCGCCTCATAAACCAGGGGATAGTTCTTGTTCAGGTCACCCTGTAGGATTGAGCGTGGCCAACCGCTTATCTGCGGGCCATTCTGCAGCAGGTCCGCATAGAGGGCAGAAGTGGGCGTCGCAGTGGGCACAGGCTGAGAAGGGGCAGGGAGGGCCGTCCTGGCGGGCACGCCGGGGATGAACAGTCGTTGGCCAACATAGATTGAGTCCGCATCTGGAAGATTGTTGGCACGCTGGATGATCTCTGCTGCAACGCCGTACAACCCAGCGATGCTACTGAGAGTCTCATTGGCCCGCACCTCGTGATAGGCCCCCTCGTTGCCCGGCACGAGCGGGATGGTCAGCACCTGACCAGGCTGGATGATGCTGTCGGGAGTCAAGCCGTTAGCATCGAGCAGCGCTTCGAGATCAACTTCGTACAGAATCGCAATACTCGTCAAGGACTCGCCGGGCTGGACAACGTGCTGGATGACGACCGGCGTGGGAGCCAACGTCGGAGCTAGCACGGCAGTAGCAGTAATCCCAGAGGGCAAGAGGGAAGCCGCTTCCCCCGTATGGGCACTGCTAAGGGGGGTAGCTGTGGCAAGCGTGCGCGGCAGGGCACGTTGCAGCCCAAACTGCCGCAGGCCAATCAGAAATAGGGCCACTGCCACGCTCAATACGGCCAGCGCCCCGACCAGCAGGGCGGCCTCGCGTGTGGTGATGACCATGGTCCGTTGTCGCGGGCGGTGGTGATTCATCGGAACATGCTTGGGGCGACAGAGAAATCCATCGTACCTCCCTGCCCGTTGCAGGGAAATGGCAAATCCAATTGCGCAGGCATTCGACCCCGCCCCCCTCAACATCAGTCTCCAGAGAACACCCACCGAGACAGAGCAGGGGAACGGTAGCACCCACATCAAATAGGAATGGCCTATCTTGTTGGGGAGATACTAGCAAGAAGCTAGGGGGTAGGCAAACGCTCTGTTGTTGGTTCACCATCCGCAGGGAAGGACTCTAACTCTAAAAGTTTGGATACAGAAAGTTATCCGGCCTGTTGTTTGACTCCCCTGGAACCGAGGCTGGGGTTCCGACGTATAGCGCTGCTGTCTCACAGACCCCCATCTTCAGACACCACTGAAGCCCGAAAGTTACATGGGTAGTCTTCGTCTCTGCGCTGTGCTAGAATGGTCGCACACGGGTGGGGGAAGCTAAACGATGTACAGGTATCGGTTACTGCACTGCGGAATGGAGTCGAGATGGCAAAAATCACACTGGTTTTTGATGGCGGCAGCCGGGGCAACCCAGGAGCAGGTTTTGGTGTCTACGCCGTGCTCAAGAACAATCAGCGTACGGTGACATGCCTGGAGTTTGGCGGCAGGATGACCAGCCACGAGGCGGGCTATGACACCTTGATCACGGCTCTCCGCACACTGATCCGCCAAGAAAAGACGCCAGGCGAGATCGCGCTGGAGGTTCAGACCTCTAACCCCTTGATCATCAATCAGGTTAGAGGAAGTTGGGAAGCACGAGAGAAACGCATGAAGGTACGGCGCGATCAGGTTTCCGATCTATTGGCCCAGTTTGGGTCTGTTCTTCTCACCCGCGTGTCGCGCCAACATGTCTCCCAGATGCTGATTCGCTGAGAAAGTTCCAGGCTCGCTAAGGCCGGGGTAGTGCTCACCCTGGCCTTTTTTCTTTTACGGTGGGGTGAGTTCGACAGCCTGCCAGATACGCAGCCGCTCGAAAGCGATGGTTGATCCGCCCGTTGGCGTCGTCTCAATGAAGAAACCAACATGGAAAGGCATCCGATCTTCCGAGGCAAAGGTCGTCGCGACTTCCTCATTCAGGCGCACGAGTGCCCACCCGTCTGATAGATCAACCCGCAGACGGTTGGGTTCGCCCTGGTCCAGCAGCCACGGGAACATCTCCCAGGGATGGATAGGTTGCCATTCCGCACCATTGAATTGCAATACTGCGAAGTAAGCATGGCTGTTGACTGCCACGACCTTGTGTGGAGCATCCGGCCCGCTGCCCCACCACAGCCCATACCTTGCCTCGGGAGCGCCTGAAATTGGCCGTGCATCGATTTCGAGTGTGCTCGGTGCTCTCACTAGATAGGGCGCGATAGCGTAAACTCGCGCCCTCGCCAGGGGAAGCGTGATGGTGTAAGCGCCTCGTCGAGCCTCACTCGATGCGATGGCGGGCCACAGCTCCCAACCCACATCATCCCTGAAATGGGCGTCGATGATGAGTTCGCCAAGGGGTTGCGGGTCGGCGATCCCCTGTGATACCGCGATCACGCCGGTCATCGATCCGATCAGCACGCCCAGCAGAACGAGCATGGTGGTCTTTCCAAGCCAGGCTGGGTGCGCGTCGCTGTTCATGTCGGCCAAATGTCGCATGTGATGGGGTCTTGGCCTCCATGATATAATCCGAAAACTGTTTCTGCGCCTATCTTACCACTTTGAGGGTGGACTTGATGAGCGACCAAATAGCCCAAAAGACTGGGGCTGAAGAAGTTACTTGGGATCTTTCCGATCTGTACCGCGCTGTCGATGATCCGGCCATTGACCGCGACCTTGACCAGGCTGATAACCGAGCAGACAAACTGGCTGAGACCTATCGCGGCCAGATCGCCTCGATTGACGCTGAGGAAATGCACGACTTGCTGAAAGAGTATGAGGACCTCCTGGAACTGAGCCATAAGGTCGCGGCCTATGCCTACCTGCACTGGTCTACCAATACAGAAGAACCAGCGCGTGGCGCATTGCTTGCTAAGACAACAGAACGCAGCTCTCGTCTTGCCCAGAAGCTTATCTTTGTCGAGCTAGAATGGGCCAATGCCCCCGACGACCGCGCGCGAATGCTCATGGACGATCCCGTGCTGGCGCACTACCGCCATTGGTTGGAGCGTGCCCGGCGTTACCGGCCTCACCTTCTCAGTGAACCCGAAGAGAAAATCCTGGCCGAGAAGTCGATCACAGGGCGTACTGCCTGGGTTCGCTTCTTTGAGGAGGTGCAGAGCGCGGCGCGCTACGAGTTTGACGGCGAGATGGTTCCTCAGCAGGTGGTGCTCAATAAGCTCTACGACCCCGATCGCGAGGTACGTCGCCGCGCTGCTGCCTCGGTAACGGCGGGCCTCCGGGGCCACAGCCGCATCACAACCTACATCTTCAACAACCTTCTGGCAGATAAAGCTTCGGACGATCAGTTGCGCAAGTACCCGACCTGGCTGTCGGAGCGCAATATGGGCAACGAGGTGGATGATGCGACGGTTGAGGCGCTAGTGAGCGCTGTCGCCTCCCGCTACGACATCGTGGCGCGCTACTACCGGCTCAAGCAACTGCTGCTCGGCCTTGACGAGTTGTTCGAGTACGACCGCTATGCCCCTTTGCCTGCCGCAGACCGGTTCTATACCTGGCAGCAAGGCCAGGAGGTGGTGCTGAGCGCATTCGGCCACTTCCACTCGCGCATGGCAGACATCGCCAAACTGTTTTTCGATGGGCGCTGGATTGATGCGGCGGTCGTGCCGGGCAAGGAGGGTGGCGCCTACTGCCATAGCGTCGTGCCGTCTGCTCACCCCTATGTGCTGCTGAATTACGAGGGCAAACCCCGCGACGTGATGACGTTGGCCCATGAGCTGGGGCATGGTGTGCATGGCTACCTCGCTCGCAAGCAAGGGTTGCTGCAGGCTGATACTCCTCTCACCACAGCCGAGACCGCATCCGTATTTGGTGAGATGCTCGTCTTTCAGGACCTCCTGGCCCGCGAGACCGCTCCTTCGGTCCGGCTGGCGATGTTGACTAGCAAGCTTGAGGATTCGTTTGCGACGGTCTTCCGGCAAGTTGCCATGAACCGTTTCGAGGAGGCGATCCACACCGCCCGCCGTGCTGAGGGAGAGCTACCAACGGAACGATTCAACGAGTTATGGCTCGCTACCCAGCGTGCCATGTTTCAAGGGAGCGTCACTCTGACTGAGGACTACGGTCTCTGGTGGAGCTACATTCCGCACTTCATCCGCTACCCTGGCTACGTGTATGCGTACTCGTTCGGAGAGCTACTGGTGCTGGCCCTTTATGCGCGCTATCGAGAAATGGGCGATGGGTTCGCCGACGCCTACTTGGAGATGTTGGCTGCGGGCGGCTCCGATTGGCCACACGAAATCGTCAGGCCGTTGGGAGTCGATCTGAACGATCCCGATTTCTGGAATCAGGGTCTTCAAATTCTCGACGATCTGGTAAGTGAAGCTGAAGCTCTGGCTGGGCAAGTCAGCTAAGACATGCGGATGGGCAATGCGAGTAAGCGACCGCGCCGGTACGGGGCACCCGGCGCGATTTGCCTGCCTGCTGATGGGGAAGGATGTCACGGGGTGGCCTCCGCAATTGCATGGTTTCGCCTGAAATGGGGTATCGTGCTCATCCTCACCGCTGGAGCCAGTTGCGCTGCTGGGTTGGGAATGGCAGGTTGCCAGGGGGCGCTGGTGACGGCGTCCCCTCCAACCGTGTCGGCGTTGCCAACCGAGATGCCCACTCCCACTCTCGCTCGCACCGAGACCCCGACTCCCTCTGCAACTCCAACTCCGGAGCCGACCGCTACCCTGACCCCGCCCCCCGTGATCGGCCCGAACACGTTCCCAGACAATGTCAATCCACTGACCGGGTTAGTGGCGGACGATCCTTCTGTATTGAATCGCCGCCCGCTGCTGGTCAAAATCTCCAACGCGCCGCCGGTTGTCCGGCCCCAGAGCGGCATCAGTAACGCGGACCTGATCTTTGAGCATTACGCCGAAGGTGGCTGGACGCGCTTTACCGCCGTCTTCTATGGGCAAAGTTCGCACCATCTTGGCTCCGTCCGCAGCGTTCGGCTTCTCGATCTTCAACTGGCATCTGCTTACGACGGAATTCTGATCTTTTCGGGCGGTAGCCTGGGGGTGATCGATTCGCTGCGCCAATCGCCGCTCTATCCGAAGGAGGTGATCTCGCCGCAGTTTGGCTACGGTGAGCCTACCTTTGTGCGTTTCCCCCGGGACGGGCTGCCTTTTGAGCATACTTTGTTCACAGACACGGACTTGTTGTGGGGCATTGTTGATGAGCGCCAGATCAACCGGCGACCGGAGTTCGGTCTGCCTGGGATGGCCTTCGCTGTTTTGCCGCCAGACGGTGGTTCACCAGCCAGTGCGGTCACCGTCGGCTATGCCCGGACAAGCGTCAACTGGCGCTACGATCCGGTTGTCGGCCTCTTCCTTCGCTGGACAGATGGCGAACCTCACACCGATGCCCTGACGGGGCGACAGATCGGCTTTGAAAACGTGATCGTGTTGAGCGCGTATCATGAGGAGTTGATCCTCTTCCCGGAGAAATATTTCGGCGAAGAGGAATCGCTGTACATTGAGCTATTGGGGGAAGGACCAGTGACCCTCTTCCGCGATGGCCAGGCCTTTGAAGGGCGGTGGTTGAGAGAGCAGGAGACCAGTATGTTTACATTCTATGGGCCGGATGGGCAACCACTGCTGCTGAAGCCGGGACGAACCTTCATTCAGATCATCCGGGCTGGATTTGAGCAGGTAGTTGTGGAGCCATAATGTGACCTGCACGTTGCTGCATCATGGCTCTACCAGCTTGGAGAGGGTCTTGCCAAATGTGAGAATGTCTATTGGTTTGGGGAAATAGGCATTGAACCCGGCTCTGAGCGCATCCTGCGCCACGCTGGCCGAATCATAGGCAGTCGTAGCGACAACGGGGATATGGGCTGTTGACTCGTCACGCCGCATTGCTTCCAGCACCGCCCAACCATCCAAATCGGGTAGTGCCAGGTCTACGATCACAAGGATGGGGTTGAAAGTCTGAAGCATCTCGAGGCATTGTCTGCCGCTGTTAGTGCTGCGAACCTCCACGTCATGCCGATAGTATCGCAGCGCCTCCCCCATCACCTGACGGCTGTCCGCGTTATCCTCCACGATCAAGATATGCCAGGGCTTGGTTTCCATGCCGAGTCATCCCGCTTGCGGTTTTCCCGTCTCGGCGTCCGGTTGAGGGTGTGGCAACCAACGCTTGACGGTATCCAGGAGGGTGGCAAGAAAGAACGGCTTGGTGATGTGCCCGTTGAAGCCGGCGCTGCTCACCCGTTCCAGATCATGTGCCATAGCATGAGCGGTTAGTGCCAGGACGGGGATCGCGGCGAGCTTTGAGTTAGCTCGTATCTCCTTTAGCATTTGCCAGCCATCCATATTGGGCATCGATAGGTCCATCAGAATGAGATGAGGGGTGAATGTCTCCAAGACCTTCATTCCTTCGACCCCGTCGGCTGCCGTGCGAACTGTCAAGCCGACAAATTGAAGGTACTCTGCTGCCACGCCCAAGTTATCGGCATCGTCGTCCACAATCAGAATGCAGTACTGTTTTAGGTCTGGCTCAGCAGACATCTAAGACTCCTTACGGGGAGACTGCTCCGGGGTTGGCGACGCCTTCTCAACCACCAGGGGCAGTTGAACCGTAAACACGCTCCCCTCACCGACCGTACTGGTCACCCGGATGCTGCCCCCCATCATGACCACCAGCCGGCGGACAATGGCAAGGCCCAGGCCTGTGCCACCGTACCGTCGTTGGGGCGAACCATCCACCTGCCGGAACTCCTCGAAGATATATTCGAGCGCATGGGAGGGAATGCCTATCCCGGTGTCGGAGACAATCATAGCCCAGGTATTATCGGATTGCTTCTTGATCACCACCGCCACCATCCCACGCTCGGTAAATTTGATCGCGTTGGAGAGCAGATTGACCAAGATTTGTTTCAACCGGTCTGGATCGCCGATGATCTCCTCTGGCAAACTCTTGTCAAGGGAGACCTCGAATTCAAGCCCTCTCTGTACAGCTAGCGCCTCGAGCTGGCGGGTAACGTCGCTTAACCATAAGGACAGGGTAAAGGGCCGGTTGATCAGTTCAATCCTTCCTGCCTCGATCTTAGCCAGGTCAAGTAGATCGTTGATCAGTTCTAGCAGGGTTTGCCCGTTCTGAAGGATGCGCTCAATCTTCCGTGCCTGGTCTTCTGTCAATGGATCGGAGGTGCCGGCCAGCAATAATTGGCTGAAGCCCATGACAGCGTTCAGAGGAGTCCGCAGCTCATGGGACATCGTAGCCAAGAACTGGCTTTTGAGCTGGGTGGCGTCCTCAGCCTGGCGGCGGGCTATGACCAGCTCCTGGTTAGCCCGGATCAGGGCTTCATTCTGGGCGCGCAGTTCAGCAGTACGCTCCGCGACAGTGCGCTCCAGCCCCGCCGCTAGGGCCCGTAGATCGGCCTCGCGTTTCTGGATGGCTTCGGCCATTGCGTTGAAGGCTGTGCCCAGCTTGCCCACCTCGTCATTGGATTGGACTCTGACGCGGGTGGTCAGGTTCCCGCCAGCCATCTGGGAAGCCACCTCGGCCAACTCACTGAGCGGCGTTGTGATTTGCCGAGAAAACAGGAAGGTCATCCCGACCCCCAACACCAATGTTACGATAGCAATAAGGATGCTCTGGTAGGTGAGGGCGGCGATTTTTTGATCGAGCGGGGTTGTTGAGAGGCCGATGGCTACTGCGCCGACGGGCTGATTCCCTAGCCAGATCGCCCGCCCCGCCAGCAATTGGTCTTGTTCCCATTCTAGGTAAAGTTGATCACGTTCCCCCTCGATCAGGGTTTGCCCAAGCGGCTCCACTATCTGGGCAAACCCTGGATTACGTGCTGCGGCGTCGACCAGGACAGCCCCTCGGTGATCGTAGATTTTGAGGGAGGTGACGCTCTCGTTATCGCTCACTACTCTAGCGATATCAATCAGCTCATCAACTTCCTGTCTGTATAGGGGGTCTCGCATAGTACGCGGGAGTGTTTCCAACAGCAGACTGGCTTGGCCTTGCAGTTCTTCGCGGAAGCTCGCTTGCTCGCGTTGCACAGTCAGGTAGGTCAGGGCAAGCACTCCGACGACAACCAGCAGGCTTGAGAGGCTCGCCAGCTTACTTCCCAGGGGTAAGTTCCGCCAGAGGCGCATGATGGCGTCCATAACCATCCTCAGTCGCGCAGTAGATATTGAGTGCTTGGCCAAGGAACTTTTTCAGTCAGGCCGTCGGCTTCGCGAGAAGTCTTTCCAGAAAGACTTCCCGCGAAACGCTTAAATACTTAAGGTAGTGGGATGTCCTGAACGATCTCTTTAAGCTCCCGCATCCGGCTGAGAGCAGCATCAATTCCCTCAGGAAACTGGTCAAAGCGCGCGGTCTCATCAAAGGCTTGCAAGGCAGCCCGACCTTCTTCGGTGCTATGCGCGTTAATCAGAATCTGAGTGATCGCTTCCAACAGCGCCTCATCTATCCCTGGGCGGGCGATTGCTACCTGTCGGGGGACCGCTTCGGTCTCGGCCAACACGACCAGTTGATCCCGAACCTCAGGGGTGAATTCCTCAAAGTGAACGTTATCCGTAGCGCCGGCAGAAACCAGGCCACTCAAAACCCATTGCAGTGTGTTCTCATCATCGTAGCTGAAGACAAAGCCCACTTCGTCGTCGCCCACCAGCTCGTTGTAGGACTCTTTTCCAACCATTAGCAGCCCATGCTCCACAAGGTAAACCGCTGGCAGAACAAAGCCTGATGTGGAATAGGGATTATCTAGGGCGATAAGATGACCACGTAAGCCATCCAGCGAGGTGATCCCGCTCTCCTCCCTGGCGAAGATAACCGTGTAGTACTCACCCACACCCCGCCGCCAGCGCCTTAGAAAAGGCTGGGCGCCGGACTCATCGCTGATGAGCATGGCCGGATACACGCTGTCGAAGTGAAGGTCAACCTCTCCGCTCTCCAGCCACTGCACCATTTCCTCCGGTGTGCTGGCGACTTTGACTTGGCCTTGCGTGATTCCGAAGTCATTCAGGCGGGTAGCCAGGTAATCCGCCAGCGGTTGCGCCCCCTCGATCACTTCCCCCGGATCATCGGAAATGTCGCCGAGCACAATCGCTCGACCCTCAGCAGGCAGGGATATAGGCTCCATCGTAGTGGATTCGGGTGTACCCGTAGTTGCCGGGTTGCAGCCCGAAAGGAGGGCCAGCCCTACTGCGGTGAGCAAAATGGTGGCGGCTCTTTTGCGCATAGTTGAGGACTCCTTAGAAGGCAACAGGACAAATGGGCCTCATCCGAATAACTCCATTGTATTCGAAAGCGGTCTGCCGAGATAAGATACTTTGCAGGATGCGGGCGCGCGCCCATAAGGTGCTGGTCATCAAGGGAGGGAATCCGCCGATAAATATTCAGCTAGCCAAGCGATCAGCCGGGCTGCCACCTCCTCCTTAGACATCAAGGGAAGCTCATTAATCCCATCGCTGGTGATGAATGCTACCCGGTTGGTGTCTGCTTCGAAGCCTGCATCCGTCGCGGTAATGTCATTAGCCACGATCAGGTCAAGGCCCTTGTGCTTACGCTTTGCTTGGGCGTTGCCAATCAAATCGTCGGACTCCGCTGCAAACCCCACCACGACGCGCGGACGATGTGTCTGCCTCGCTACAGCCAGCAGAATATCGGGAGTCTGGGTGAGATCGAGACTCATCCCTCCACTGCCTGCCTTCTTGATCTTGTGATCAGAAAACTGTGCCGGACGGAAGTCAGCAACAGCAGCAGCCATGATCAGGGCATCGGCTTGGGCATCGCCGCAGGCATGAGCGAATACCGCCTGACCCATCTGCTCCGCGCTCTCCACATCGATACGCTTTGCCCCTACTGGCGTGGGCAGGCTAACCGGCCCGCTGATCAACGTCACATCCGAGCCTGCATCGAGCGCAGCCTGCGCGATGGCAAAACCCTGCTTGCCGGAGGAGCGATTGGTCAGATAGCGCACTGGGTCAAGAGCTTCGCGCGTTGGCCCCGCGGTCACCACAATGTGGCGACCAGCAAGAGGGCCACCCCGGCCTAGCAAATAGCGACAATAGCCAAGCACCTCCTCTGGCTCAATGAATCGCCCTTGCCCTTCCAAACCGGAGGCCATCCGTCCTATCGCCGGGCCTGCGATAGTTACGCCCCGTTCTCGCAGCGCCGCGATGTGTTGTTGAGTGGCGGGATTCTCGTACATTCCGGCGTCCATTGCTGGAGCGATCAGGATTGGGCAGCGAGCAGCCAACACGGTCACGCTGAGCAGGTCGTCAGATAGACCCAGCGCCAGCCGGGCGAGGGTGTGGGCCGTGCAGGGGGCGATGACCAACAGGTCCGCTGCATGTGCCAACGCGACGTGTGCAATGTGTGTTCCAAGCCCGCCTGTCGAACCGGTTTCCCACATGTTGGCATAAACGGGCCGCCCAGTGAGGGCTTGGAAGGTCAATGGCGCAACGAAGCGGGTGGCCGCCTCAGTCATGATCACATCCACCTGCCCACCTTGCTGCGTCAGGTGGCTGGCGAGGGTAGCTGCTTTGTAAGCGGCGATGGAGCCGGTCACGCCCAGCACAATTCGCTTGCCCACCAGAATGTTGGATTGCATGGCAACCAGACTCCATATGCTGATGCCCACTCGTTCTCATTGTACCAGCTTCTTGCAACAGGAGCAGTGGGGTGTACTTTGGATAAATCCCGGAACATGGTGAGACAATACCGCATCGTTTGTGGACTTTGCGTGCCCATTCCACTGGTTTGTGAAGCCAGAAGCCATTGTTATACTTTGTGGTGTTGGCTAATACCCTAAGCGTGTCACGGAAAGTCTTTCGGCCCGACACTTAGCGTAGGAGTTGAATATGCTGAAGGTCTCCATTACCTACTGCGCGGTTTGAAAGTATCTACCCCGTGCCGTCAGTATGACGGAGACAATGTTGGAGGAATTCCAATCCCACGTCGAATCATGGACTCTCATCCCCAGCGATGGGGGGCGCTTTGAAGTCGAGATCAACGGCAGGCTGGTGTACAGCAAGCTCCAGACGGGACGGCATGCTGAAGTAGACGAGATACGGGCGCTGCTCAAGCGGGCCATTGCTGGCGGGTAGGGCCATCTCCAAGTCACCAGCGGTGAGGGGGAGAGCAATGGGCAAATGGTGTGTTCAAATCGCGGCTCCGGCGGCGGTGGCGGCACTGTTGATCTCGTGCGGCATGGCGGGACCCGTCCGGGAGAATGAGGAGCCGATTGTCGTTGAGGAGGAGAGTCTACCATCAGCGTCACCCCCGGAGCGTGCTCAGCCAGGCGGAGAGATCGCAGCCCCGGACGATCTGGTTACGGCCATGCCACCTGCCCTTCCGACCCGGCCCCCGCTCATGTCCGTGTGGCCGTTGGAAGCCGATCTGTACTACCTGAATGACGCAGGGCAGGTTTGGAAACAGCCACTCCTCGGTGACGATAGCGCAGCCTCTGCTGTGACTAGCCTGGATGCGGGCGTACGCGACTTCGCCGTTGCGCCTGGCGGCGAATGGATTATGACCCGCACCGATGCGTATATCACCGTCTCCTCGGTGGATGGTCTGAGTGGCCAGCTCATTGCAGATATCGGCCCGATGCCGGAGGCCAGTTTCGGTACACGTACTTTGGCATGGTCGCCGGACGCAAGCAAATTGGCTTACGCCACTCCTGACGGCTTTGAGGTTTACATCCCCGGTGCAGGGCCGGACTTTGGCCCCTTGATCTTTCCGGTCACTGAGCTGCCTCTCAAGGACATAGCTTGGTCGCATGATGCTGCGTGGCTGCTGATATGGCGTCAGGATGGCTCCGCAGCACTGTATGGCTCCGATCCCCGCATGTGGTTGTGGGTCGAGATAGGCGGCATCAACGGTTATACCTGGCTCTTAGATGGTCGCCTCGCCTTCGCGCCCTCTGAAGGTGGTCTGGCGCTGCTCGAGCCTAACGACCTGGAGTCGCGGGTCTTCGTAGTCCCGCAGGACAGACAGGTGTCTCTACCTGCTCAGCACCCTGACGGCACTCTGGCGTTTTTCGTTCATGGGAGTGGTGTTGATCTACCAGGTGCTCTACACCTTGCCGACCCTGTTGATCTGAGCTTTCGCCAGGAGAGCGGTATCCCGGTCGATACCCGGGGGTGGGTATGGAACCCGTTGGCTACGCGACTATTGGGCCTCGATCCAGACGATCCCGGACGCCGGACGGTCATTTTGCTCGATCCTGCCACCGGCTCAACCGGCTCGTTTGAGGTCGCGGGGCCACTCATCACTTTGGATTGGGGCGATCCCCCGCCACGGGGCCTGACGCGCATTACCCTGCCCGACGATCTGTACTTCCTGTCCCCTGAGGCTGGCGTGATCCAGGTGTGGAGGCTTCCTGCAAACAGCGCTGCTCCAGAAGTCCTTACCAGCGCGACAGAGAGCGTAGTCGATTTCGACATCTCGCCAGATCAAACCCAAGTCGTCTATACCAGTGGAGGGGTGATCTACCGCCAGGTCCTCGGCACAGTGGATGTGACCCAGGTCGCCACTTTGGACTCCCAAGGTCCGTATGCCGTCATATCAGGCACGCCCGCCTTTTCACCGACCGGGCGTGAGATCGCCTACGCTAATCACGGAATCTGGGTGCTGAATCTGGACACAGGCCAGTCGCGTCGACTGGTGGAGGACAATTTGCCAGAGCGCTCAGAGGATGAGCGTCAGGTTGTTATCTACAGCACGCCACGTTGGTCGCCCGATGGGGCTTGGTTATTGGTGCGTGCCGGATATTACGAGGGATACGATCATGCGCTGCTCTCAACTAGTGGCACGCCCAAAACCCCGATTCCCCTGAATCTGTTTGTCTCTGATGTAACTTGGTCAGATGATGGAACGGCGCTGGTTTTCAGTGGCGGTGGCGCCTATAGTCTACCCCATCTCGACCAGGTTGAGCCAGGCGAACCGCCTGTCATCAACCGAGTGTTTGATCTGCCAGTGGTTGACGCGCGGTTGCGGGCCGATGGGCGAATTGCTTTCCTGCGGATTCCCAGCCCCTACGGCATTGGACCCACTAGCGTGCGGATGTTCAGCGCTCTGCCTGATGGTAGCAGCCTTCGGGCCGAGTCTGGGTCGTTTGTGCTGGAAGAGGCAAAGCTCTCACCCGGCGCGGTGATGATCGCCGGGTTGATCAGAGCACGTTACAACGATTTTGGCGCTTATGTGGGTCAGCTCGCGATTGCCAACCCCGGTACAGGTGAGGTGTTTGTCATTGAAGGGGTGAGTAACGTCAGCGCCCTTCAGTGGGGCGGCTAAAGGGCCGTCTTGCCTTTGCGATCCGGGATGTGTCGGTACGATTGGCCGATGTCCGGCTAGGAAGTGCAAAGGTCAATGCGCCCGGCAATAAGATGCGATCGTGAGTGATGTCTTGATCCGCCCCTCCCTCGATGATGTACGCCGTGCTCTGGCGCTGACTCCATTCGATGCCATGCGTGCGTGGCTGCGTATGGCTCCCCGTCTGCGTCCGATGGAGCGCCCTGCCGACCAGCCAGGCAGTTCCCGGCTGGCTGGTGTGCTAGTGCTGCTCTATCCACGCGGGAGCGACTGGTGCTTCATCCTCACTCGCCGCACTGAGGCGGTTGCCACCCATAAGGGGCAGATTTCGCTTCCCGGTGGCGCTCAGGAAGGGGACGAACCGATCCAACAAACCGCTCTGCGCGAGACGTGCGAGGAGGTGGGAGTTTGTCCAGGTGACATCAATTTGCTTGGTGCGTTGACCCCTCTCTACGTGATAGTAAGCGACTTCACCGTATATCCCTTCGTCGGGAACTTGTCGGAGCCGCCGCGATTGCGTCCTGACCCCGTCGAGGTAGCTCAGGTATTGGAAATGTCGCTGACCAGCCTGCTCGACGACTCAGTTAAGATGATGGAACGCTGGACAATCCGGGGCGTGGAAGTGGACGTTCCATTCTACCAAGTTGACGGGCTGGCGGTGTGGGGTGCGACGGCCATCATACTCAGTGAACTGGAGGGCAGGTTGCGGGTAGTGCTTGGCTTGGGAGAGCCGCGCATCCCGCTTGGTGGCAGTTTCGATTTCTTATAAGACTCTGATGTCCCTCTGATGAGTTTCTGATCCTGCCAGTTTATCTTTTACCTGAAAACTGGTACAACACATACCCGACCTGGAGGATCATGATGAGCCTGATCAGATGGACCCCCGACCGTGAGATGACCTCGTTGCGCGAGGCCATGAACCGCCTGCTTGAAGATAGCTTCGTGATGAGTGACCTCGATTGGGGTGGCACACGCGAGGCCCGCTTGCCGGTAGATGTGTACACAACACCGGATGAGATCGTGGTGGTTGCCGCCGTGCCTGGCCTGGAGCCAGAGGATGTGGCGATCACCTTTGAAGGCGATACCCTGACCATCCGGGGCCAATTCCCGGAGCGCCTGGAGAATGTGAACTACGTCATGGCCGAACGCTTTCATGGATCGTTCGTTCGTACACTCCAACTCAACGTACCGGTGGAGGCAGATAAGATCGAGGCCACCTTTGAGAATGGTGTGCTGAAGCTGGTGTTGCCCAAGGCGGAAGCCATCAAGCCGCGCGTGATCAAGGTGAAAGCCGGTTAAGTGTTTGGCCGAAAATTCCTTCGGCCATACCGCTGGTTTCGCTGGTTTCACGGAAAGACTTTCCGCGAAACGCTTGACCCAGCTTCCTCACGCTCCAAAGAAGAAGCGACCCCCGAGGGATCGCTTCTTTGATTCCCTTGCTCTGGCCGGAAAGCTGCGATTGCACTCCCGGCAGCAGATGTACTGACCACCGAAGGAGCGAGAGACTCTACCGGTCATTAACGGAGTACGAGCACAATGAGACGGTAACTCGCCATCACTGTGCCAGTGGTCAGCAGATGCCCAGTCCCCAAGTTATGTATACTGTGAAGCAGTCTCCATCCTTTCCCGGAGCTGTAGCAGATTATGGGCTAACCCTCCAATGTCGAAATATCGCCTACGTCCTGCCCCAATGCCTTGGCGCGCAGCACCCGGCGCATGATCTTCCCGCTGCGCGTCTTGGGTAGTTTCTCGACAATCTCAATGTGTGCCGGGACCGCGATCGGCCCCATTTCGTGCCGGACGTGCTGCTTTAGCTCATCCACTAGAGTGTCACGCATCTCCACCCCCTGCCGGAGGATGGCGTAGGCATAGATCACATTGCCCTTCACTTCGTCGGGGATACCTATTACAGCGGCTTCGGCCACATCTCGATGGCTGACCAGCGCACTTTCGACCTCAGCCGTGCCTAGGCGGTAGCCAGATACTTTGATCACATCGTCGATTCGACCAATGATCCAGAAATAGCCATCCTCGTCCTTACGGGCCGAGTCGCCGGCTAGATACCAGCCCTGTTTGGCATACTGGCTCCAATACTGTTGGACATATCGGTCCGGATCGCCATACACGGTACGCAGCATCCCAGGCCAGGGATGCTTGATGACCAGATAGCCATCCTCGTTAGGGCCGCATGTCTGCCCTTCCTCATCAACCACATCCGCGATGATACCAGGGAAGGGAAATGTCGCTGAGCCAGGCTTGAGATCGGTCACCGGGAGGGGCGTGATCATGAAATTGCCGGTCTCAGTCTGCCACCAGGTGTCGATGATCGGGCAGCGCTCCTTACCGATCACGCGGTAGTACCATCGCCATGCCTCCGGGTTGATCGGCTCACCGACCGTGCCGAGCAACCGCAGGCTGGAAAGGTCATGCTTGTTGGGCCATGCATCGCCAAAGCGCATCAACCCACGAATGGCAGTCGGAGCGGTATATAGGATGGTGATCCCGTGATCCTCAATCAGCTTCCACCAGCGATTCGGATATGGGTAATCCGGTGCGCCCTCGTACATGAAGCCTGTGGCGCCCAGGATCAAAGGCCCGTAGACGATGTATGAGTGCCCGGTGATCCAACCGGGATCAGCCGCGCACCACCAGCGATCCTCTTCCTTGATATCAAACGCCCACTTGAGTGTGGTCGCAATGCCAACCTGGTAACCCCCGTGCGTATGCAACACACCCTTCGGCTTGCCCGTCGTACCAGAGGTGTAGAGAATGAACAACGGATCTTCTGCATCCATTTGTTCGGTTTCGCAATATCCGTTGGCAATCGGCAGTTGTAGGAGCTCGTGATACCAGAAGTCACGACCGGTTTCCATATACACGTCCTGGCCGGTGCGCTTCACGACGATCATGGTTTCAACCACTGCTATGCGCTTCACTGCCTCGTCCGCCACATCCTTTAACGAGACGATCTTGCCGCGCAGCCACGATCCATCGGCAGTGATCAGCACCCGACTCTGGGCATCCTCGATGCGGTCGGCCAGCGCCTCAACGCTGAATCCGCCGTACACAACCGAGTGAATCGCTCCAATCTTGGCGCAGGCCAACATGGCGATGGGCAGTTCCGGGATGCGCCCCATGTAAATGGTGACCCGATCGCCGCGCTTGACCCCCATCCCCTTCAGGATATTGGCAAAGCGGTTTACCTCCTGCCAGAGACGGTAGTAGGAAAGTGTGCGCGTATCACCCGGCTCACCAACCCAGATCAGCGCCAGTTTATTCCGTCTCCAAGTCTGGGCATGTCGGTCGACAGCGTTGTAGGCAATGTTGGTCTTAGCTCCGACGAACCACTTGTAGAATGGTGGATTGCTATCGTCCAGCACTTTCTCCCAAGGCTCAAACCAGTCCACCAACTCGCGGGCGCGGTCTTCCCAGAAGCTGACCGGGGACTCAGTGGACTGCTCTCTATAGGTCGCGTAGTCGGTAGGGCTGATGTGAGCACTATCCCGCACCCGCCCTGGTGGAGGGTATAATTCATGTTCTGCCTTGAGGATCTCCTGCTCGCGCTCCCTGGTAGGCTCTACTGTGGACATGGCCATCTTCCTCCCTGTGCGATTTTCACGACTGAGGGTGTTGCTGCATCCAGAAGAGCAACATGGTCATCCCTCAATACCCATATTGTTGACCCGCATAGCCTAGTTGCGAGCCATTGTAGCATAAGTCCTTCCTGACCGGTCAAATGATCGGAGTACGCAGGAGTGATAAGGGATGCCCTCAACCTCAAACTTCGCCTCCTCAGGTCGCCTCGGAACGATGTAGCACCCGGGCCTGAGCTTCCGATGTGCTCCCGACCTTCTTCTCTCATGGTTCAATGGGAGCGCATCCTTATCGGCGCAGAATACGAAGTCGCGACCGGATCCATGCCAGTGACACGTTGCCATAGGGGCTGGGCAGGCAATATTCTTATGCCCATATCTTCCTGGGCACGCACTGTAAGGGCCTTGCGGTTCTAGCTCTTATCATGGGCAGTGGCGTTGTTTCCCTATCAAGTCCCACTTATAATGCTACACCTGGGCGAGCGACTTTATAGCCGCTAGGGCTATTAAGCGTTTCGTGGAAAGTCCTTCTGGAAAGGCTTTCCATGAAACCGGCGGTTTGGCCGAAAATTCTTTCGGCCAAACGCTTATGGCGAAACCAAATGGAATTCGCCTGTCGCAGGGGCGCGCCCCTACGACAGGATGATGGGAGTTCCAATTGATTCCTCATGGCGTGAAGAGCGGAAAGCAAACCCCAGATGACTCGTGAGCCGCAACGGGTGATGCAAGACATCTTCGCCATTCATCGCCAACTGGCAGCGTTGGTGCTGGAAGGGGGTGACCTCAACCGACTCGCCCATCTGCTCGCCAACCTGATTCAGCGAGCCGTCACCATCGAAACACCTGAGCTGCACCTGCTGGCTCACGCCGAGCACGGACAGATCGACGCGGCGCGTGAAAATAGCATTCTTCAGGCCCAGACGCCGGCTAAATTGCGCCAATTCCTCGAGAGACGCGGCCTACTGGAACACCTCCGGCGGGCGCGGGGACCCGTGATCCTGGCTCCGGAGCCAGAAGCGGGCATGACCATGCAACGTGTGGTGGCGCCTATTATCGTAGGCAACGAGCCATACGGGTACGTCTGGATCATTGCGGGTGACCGTCGGATTGATGAAGTCGATACGCTCGCTATCGAAAGCGCCGCGATTGTGGCGGCGTTGATCATGCTGCGCGACCGCGTCGTTCGGGACAGTGAGGAGCGCCTGCGCGCGGAGCTGCTGGCTCATCTGCTTCATGACAACCTAGAAAGCGTTCAGCCCCTGTTGCATCATCTTGTGCGGTTGGGTCTGGACCTGGCCAAGCCCAGCCAAGTGCTGGTATGTACACAGACAACCGAGATGGGCCTGGAAATGACGAATGACCTGCGGCAACATGTCCTGGACTTGATGCTTCACCTTACACTCCCGAACTTGGTGACCGTTGAGGGGAATAGGGTGGTCGCGCTCTTCTCAGCCAGCCGCCAGGGCCATCACGGCAGGCAACTCGCTGAGGCTCTGCTCGCCCGCTTCCCCCAGTTGTTGATCGGCCTAAGCGATCTCTGTTACACTGTCAGTGATATTCAGCATGGCTTTGTTCAGATGCGCGATGCGCTCGACATTGCCATGCGCCTGGGCACAAAGCATCCAATCATTACCCCTAGAGATATCGGCTATTTGAATATTCTCAGCAAAGTGCCCCGCGAGGCGGCGCTTGCTAACCCGTACTACCAGCTTGTTTTATCTCTCGCTTCATATGACGAGGAACATCACAGTGAGTTGCTGGCAACGCTGGAGGCTTATCTCGAATGTGGCGGGAACATCTCCCACACTGCTTCGACCCTGTTTCTGCATCGTGGCACCATCCACTACCGATTGAAGCGAATAGAAGAACTGATCCAGTTGGACCTGACCAACCCCCTCGTTTGGCTTAACCTCTTTGTGGCGCTCAAACTATACCGCCTGCGGCACAGCCTGGATGGCTAGCCTCTTTTCAACAAAGTGTACAAATCCAGCCTCACGGATTTATACAGGCTGAGGATTGAATATCAGCTGCTTCTCTTTTACCATGAAGTAGCAAGTAGCGATCTCCCAACGCAGGCTGTGTATTTCTCGTGTGCACAGGTATGAATCGGAGGCCGCTGTGCCAGGGCGTCCCCCCGAAACCTTTGGTTGTGCCATTGCGCAACTGAACTCCGTGCTCTTTGACAAAGAGCACAATCTCGCCCGTGCTCTGGAAGCTATCGAAGAAGGCGCCCGGCGTGGCGCGAGGCTGATGGCCTTTCCAGAGCTGTTCCTCACCGGTTATTTTGTGCGGGACAGATTGGCGGAGCTGGCAGAACCGGTTGATGGCCCCAGCATTGTGCGGCTGGCTAACGCAGCGCGTTCCTATCGTATGGTGGTGATTGTAGGCTTTGCCGAGCGCGATGGAGATGTCTTCTATGACGCGGCTGCGGTCATAGATGCTACGGGGCAGATACTGGGCAGCTATCGTAAGGTGCACCTGTACGACGTTGAGAAGGCATACTTCCAGCACGGTGATAGCTACCCCATTTTCGAAACAGCGGTAGGAAGCATCGGTGTACAGGTATGCTTTGATGTGGAGTTCCCTGAGGCGCCGCGCTCACTGGCCCTGGCAGGCGCAGAGACGATTGTGTGCGTAGCCGCCAACATGATCCCCTTTCAAAAGCATCAGCGGGTGTATATGCAGGCTCGTGCGCTTGAGAATCACGTATGGCACGTGTTTGCCAATCGCGTCGGCGTTGAAGAAACGACTCTGTTCTTCGGCCAGAGCGGGATAGTTGACCCGCTCGGTGATCTGGCAGCACAGGCTGATGACCGGGAAGGGATCATTTCCGCCGTTGTCGATCGGGAGCGGATACGCCAGTCGTATCTCACGCTGAGCTACCTTGCAAACCGTCGCCCGGAAACCTATCAGAAGCTGGTTGCCATCCCAAAACGGACCCGTCCCCGGGGTGCCAGATCCGCTTTGAAGGTCGAAGGAGACCATCGCCAAGCGACAAGAAACGAGCCAAAGGAGGTATGGACGGACGCAGATCATTGAATCCCACTTCCAGCAGCCGGTATCACCCGTTACCCTGACGCAAAGGAGGAAACGATGTCTGCCCAAGCTTCACACCCGGAGCTTTTCGCCAGAAAAGCGTCGGGCCTGATCCGCGAGTTTGGCTTCTTCGACACGTTTGTATTCAACGTGATCGGCTATGCGCTGGGGCTGGTATTAGCCGTCACCCCGTTCTTTGCGGGTGCGCTATTCCCTGGCGCAAACATCTTCTTGATTCTGGTTGTCGGGACGATCCTCACCGTATTCAACGGCCTGACCTATAGCCTGCTATCCGGAGCCATGCCGCGCTCTGGTGGGGAGTATGTATACAACGGGCGCGTCCTGCACCCGGCTATCGGTTTCATGGCAAACTGGGGCTTCAGTTGGTCGCAGTTCTTGGGTATTGGTATCTATACCCAGTGGACAATCAACTACGCCCTGGCGGTGAGCTTCACAACCCTCGGCTACGCCATGAACAGCGACGGCCTGCTCAATGCCGGGTTATTCATCTCCCAGCCCTGGCCCAGCTTCATCTTCGGGACAATTGTTCTGGTCGTGGTTGTTCTGGTCCAACTGGCAGGAATGCGTTTTCTGCGGCGTTTTCTCAACATCTTCTTTGTTATCGCCACTCTGGGAACACTGGTGACACTGGGGGTATTTCTGACAACCAGCCACGATGTTTTCGTCCAACGATTCAACGAATTCATGGCCTCGACTGTCAACCTCCAGGATGCTTACAATGCGATCCTTCAGATGGCCCGCGATAACGGCTGGGAAGCCGTCCCACAAACATTCGGTGCCGTTCTGCTAGCGCTGCCATTGGGGTACTGGGTGTACATTGGCTTCACCTATTCGGTCTATATCGGTGGTGAAGTCAAAGAACCACAGAAGACACAATCTTATGGCATCCTTGCATCGCTGGCATTCGGCTTCGTTCTGTACCTGGCTGTCATCGGCGCGTACTACGCTGTGGTTGGCACAGATTTCAATAACGCTGCTGCGTTTCTGGAGTACAACACAGAGGCTAGCCCACTCCCTGTGGCCGGTGTGTTGAATTTCTTTGCTAGCGTGCTGACCCGGAATCCCCTCCTGCTCATATTGATGGATCTCAGCTTCTTCTTATGGCACTTCTTGCTGCTGTTCACGATGTTTACCATCTGCGTCCGCAACATGTTCGCCTGGGCATTTGACCGGATCATGCCCACCTGGCTGACCAAAGTCACGGAGAAGAGCCGCGCTCCCTGGTCTGCCACGGTTGTAGTGGCTGTGTTGGCCTGGATCCTGTTGTACCTGTCGATATTCACTCCGCTGTTTGACTACGTGTTCAACTACATTGTGATCTTCGGGATTGCCTTCTGGATCACCAGCTTCGCTGCGATCCTGCTACCCTACCGTCGCAAGGAACTGTTCGAAGCGGCTCCTACCCTGATCCAAGCGAAGATCGCGGGCATTCCGCTGGTCACGATCGCGGGGGTGATCAACCTGATTCTGTTCAGCCTGATCCTCTACTCCGGGTTCTCACTGCCCGCCTTCAGCGGCCCTGTCGGCCCGATTGCCATTGCGTTCGTGTTGGGCATCTATGTCATAGGGCTGGTGATCTACTTCGTTGCAGCCGCCATCCGTCGACGGGAGGGGGTTGATCTTGACTTGCTGTATGGGGAGATCCCGCCCGAATAGCCTGTAGCACCGGTCTGTGCAGCGAAGCGGGGCTGCGGTTAACCTTTTCCCTGGGCGGGCCACGGCACAGTGGCTCGCCCGCCCCTTGCTGCGAAGAGGAGACAAGGTCAATGGATGACAAGCGCGGAGTGACGATTGCATCAGTGCAAATGGATGTGGTATCTGAGGATGTCGAAGCAACCCGCGTAAAAGTGATGAACTGGATCGATCAGGCCGCTCAAGCTGGCGCCGATATTGTGCTATTTCCGGAACTGATCCTGGCTGCTGGTTACTCTCTGGGGAACAAATTCTATAACGTTGCTGAGCCGATCCCCGGCCCCAGCACCGAAACGCTGGGTGAGAGGGCGCGTCAGCACAGAATGTACATCATTGCCGGCATGGCAGAGTGCGATCCTACTGGGACAGTTTATAACACTGCGGTCATCCTCGGACGCGACGGGAACTTGGTCGGTTCGTACCGCAAGACTCACATCTTCACACCAACCGAATCCTTTTTCGCACCTGGCACAACGCTGCCTGTGTTTGATCTCGACATCGGACGCATCGCTGTCCCGATCTGCTACGATCTGGAATTTCCAGAGACGGCGAGGGTACTGTGCCTGAAGGGCGCTCAGATGCTATTAACGATAACCGCACACTGGGCAGGAACTGGCACGGTAGGCACACCGGAGAACTTCATCCGTACCATCTACGCCGCGCGGGCGCTAGAGAACCGCGTACCAGTTGCTCTATCCAATCGAGTGGGGTTTGATGGGGGGCTAAACGATCGTTTTGTGGGGTTGAGCCGGATCGTGGATGCGGATGGGATGACCGTGGCGGAGATGCGCGATGATAGCGAAGGTATGATCGTGGCTACGCTTGATCTGAGTCAAGAGCGTGAGAAGCGGCTACGTTACAACTACTTCCGCGACCGCAGGCCATGGTTGTACGGGCCACTGGTGTAGCCAACCTCGCCATCCTCATTCGGAAGGAGGCCCTATGACCGGTCAGCATCCTGATCCAACCCCTCTTATCGAGCAGGCGTACCATATTCTCGATGAGGCCAACAAGCGAAAGCTCACTCTTCGGCTGGTTGGCGCCCTGGCATTCCACATTCACTGCCCGGTTTTCAACTACATCCAGAGAGAAAGCCAGCGCTACTTCACCGATGTGGACTTCATGGCATACGTAGAGCAACAGGGCGCCATCGAGAAACTGTTTGCTCAGCTAGGATACCTGGAAGATCCGCGAATCAAGACGGTGCCCGGTCTGAAGCGGTCGATTTTCTTTACCCGCGACCACGCTTGGCATTCGGATGTCTTCTACGATGTGCTGGACTTCTCGCATGAGATTAACTTCAGGGGGCGGTTGGAGATCGACTATCCAACTATCTCGCTGGTCGATCTGTTGCTGGAGAAAATGCAGATCGTCCAGATCAATGAGAAGGACATCATTGATACCCTGATGCTGCTGCGCGAGCATGACGTGGGAAACCATGACAATGAGACCATCAATGCCGACTACCTGGCCAGAACCTGCAAATCGGATTGGGGGCTGTGGAAGACCGTCACCACTAATCTTGGCAAGGTGGATCGGCTCGCCGATCAATACAGTGTCCTGACCGCCGACGACCGAGCGACGATCCGCGAGCGGCTATACCGGGCACTTCAGCGGATCGAGGATGAACCTCCCACGTTGCGCTGGCAACTGCGGAGCCGCATTGGCGAGCGCCTCAAATGGTATCGAGATGTTGACGAAGTGATGTAATCCCCTTCAGGAGGATATGCATGTTCTGGAAAAGGAAAGATGAGGGCACGACCATTTTCTTCTGCTCTGATCTTCATGGCTCAACCGTCTGCTTCAAGAAATTCATCAATTCAGCCGCTTACTACTCCAGCAGGGGCCGACGTGTTGATATTCTCCTGATGGGGGGTGATATGACGGGTAAGCTGATCGTCCCGATCATCAGGCAAGGAGGGGAGTATCGCTCGTACCTCTTTGGCAGGGAGCACATATTGACCACGCAAGAGGAGCTTGACGGGCTGATCAAGAAGACGGAGGTGCTAGGAATCTATCCCTACGTCTTCGAGCCGGACGAGTACGAGGCATTCAGAGGCAGCACAGCGATCCAGGACGAGTTGTTCAAGAGATTGATGCTCAAACGCCTGGAAGAATGGATGGACTTTGCCCAGCGAAAGCTCAAAGACAGCGGCACTCCTTGCTACATCAGCCCAGGTAATGACGATATCCCAGAGGTCAATGCGATCCTCGAAGCCAGCCCGGTTGTGATCTGCCCAGATAACACCACCATCCGAATCAGTGATGATCATGAGATGATCAGCTTGGGGAATGCCAATCTGACGCCATTCAACTGTCCACGTGATCTGCCAGAAGAGCAGCTCACTCAGAAGATCGAGGCGATGGCTTCCTCGGTGCAGGATATGGCAAACTGCATCTTTAATATGCACTGCCCCCCCTTCGACACAGGCATTGACGAGGCTCCCTTGTTGGACGAGGAGCTTCGCCCCCGGATTGGAATGCAAGGCGTCGAGATGGCCCCGGTCGGATGCCGGGCAGTGCGGCAAGCCATCGAGAAATATCAGCCGCTGTTGGGGTTACACGGCCACATTCACGAATCTAAGGGGGTAGCCAGATTGGGTCGCACGTTGTGCATCAATCCCGGCAGCGAATACTCTGAAGGCGTTCTGCGCGGGGCGCTGGTAACCATCAAGAGAGGCGAGGTCGTGTCCCACATGTTCACCTCCGGGTGAGACCTCCTCGGCAAGAGCAAGGGAGCGCATAGGATGGCCAACGACGAAAAGAAGCGTTGTCGTGAGCTGGGGTTGATCGTTGGTTCGCTGCTGCCGGGAGCAAAGAATAGTATCACTGACGTCAGCGGCGTGCGGGTTGGACACACGACGGTTAGCTTCGATGACGAGCGGGGAATCGCGCGGACAGGCGTCACCGCGATCTGGCCGGGTGGCGGTGACCTGGTCCGGGAGCCTGTCCCGGCGGGCAGCTTTTCCCTGGCCGGTTTCGGCGAGATCACCGGGCGCACCGCTGTTGACGATTGGGGCATTGCCTCCACTCCCATTGTGCTGACGGCGACCATGAGTGTGGGTATTGCCTACCACGCTGTCCAGCGCTACCTGTGCCGTCATGACCGGGAGCTTGGCAGGCTTGAGCTGGTCATCCCATTGGTTGGTGAGTGTGATGACAGTTTTCTCAACGACTCGCGTGCCTTCCACATCACAGAGGAACATGTCTACGCAGCGCTGGACGGCGCTACTGACGGACCGGTGGAAGAAGGTTGCGTCGGCGCAGGCACCGGAATGCAGTGTTTTGAGTTCAAAGGAGGGATTGGCTCGGCCTCGCGAAAGCTGGATGAGGCCAGCGGTGGGTATACAGTCGGTGTGCTGGTTGAGACGAACCTGGGGGCTCGCCCCCTGCTGACTATCGCAGGCGTGCCAGTTGGTCGCCACCTCACTGACTTGATGCCTAGTGGCCGCTTGCCGGACTACTGGGGCGCGGGAGGCGAAGGCGGCTCCTGCATCGTCGTCACTGCTACCGATGCGCCGCTCACCAATCACCAGCTCAGTAAGCTCGCTAAACGCTCCGCCTTAGGGCTGGCGCGGGTCGGTTCGGTCGGGGCGAACTCCAGCGGGGAATTGATGCTGGCTTTCAGCACGGCCAACCGGGTACGTATTGGGGATAAACTATCCAACATCATCGAGGTTCTGAATGATCGGCGGATCGACGCTATCTATCAAGCCGTGATCGAAGCTACAGAGGAGGCGGTTATCAACGCCCTATTCATGGCGCACACCACGGTTGGTCGTGATGGGAATATCCTGCACGCACTGCCCATCGAGCGTACCCTCGACATACTGCGCGAATATGGTCGGGTGTAGGTGGCCCGCTTCAGGAGGATGACATGGACAGAACGGTCAGGGATGTAATGCACATGGGGGTGGCCACTTGCCCCACCAGCCTGACGTTGGGCGTGTTGGCCCAACAACTGGTGGAAAAGGGCGTACACGCTTTGTTTGTCGAGAACGATCAGGGTTCTATAGTGGGCGTGATATCAGACATTGACCTGCTCACTGGTGAGTGGCTGTTTACGGATGAGGAGAGTCTGGCAGTGCTCTTGTCGGTCACGGCAGGAGAGCTGATGTCCTCACCAGTAAGCAGTGTCGAGGTCGATGAGCCGCTTCAGCTAGTAGCGGTTCGGATGGCCGAGCAGCGCATTCACCGCCTCCTCGTGACCGAGGGGGGCAAGCCGGTCGGGGTGATCTCCGTTTCAGATATCGTGCGCGCACTGGGCCGTCAAGAGGTCATCCGACGCACAGTGGAGGAGGCCATGTCGCGGGCGATCGTCGTCTGCCGCGCAGAGACCCCTCTCCCTGCTGTGGCGAGGGGGATGAGCGAACGGCGCTCGCGATCCGTTATTGTCGTCGAAAGCAGCGGTGCGCCCAGGGGAATCATCACTGGGTTGGATCTGATGCAGTTTGCCAGCGACCACGGTTTCGAGAGCAAGCTGGCTGGGGATATTATGCGCCCCCCCATTACCATTGCCCCTAAGGCCAGTTTGCGCGAGGCTGCCGATGCCATGATCTCCCACCATATTCACCGGCTGGTGGTCGTCGACCCGGATCAGCCGGACACCATGCCACTGGGCCTTATCTCCACCTCGGACATTGTGGTCGAAATGGCTCAGCCAGGGTCGACCTGGCAGCAACCCCAGAGTCCGGTTAGCTGATGCCGCTTTGTAGATGCCTGTTCCGTGCTCAGGGATTGAGCCAGCAAAAGCAGCGTCATCGGCCTGATTGGTGATGGTGGCTGTCACGAATCCAGAATCTCGGCCTGCAATACGTTTCGGAGGGCCTCAAGCTCCGGCTCGCCTGGGTCTAGTGGCAACTTAACTCTGCCTCGCTGCACGACCGACCGGCAGGCAGCCATCATAACTTGGAACCCCTGGAAGGCTGTCTCGCCATTGCACGGGTGAATCTGAGCCGGATCGTCAAGCCACTCAGCGATGTCTTGAACGTAGGGCGGCATATCATGGTCATAGTCCATACGTCCGGCGCCGGCCACGATGCCTTGCGAGTCGCGGGTGACGGCGCGCCAACCGCCTCCTGTCAATACCTCGGCAAAGCCCTCAGTACCCTGCGCGCCGATGCGGCACTTATGCCACCAGTAGTCTACTTCGGGTACATCGGGTGCACCTGCGCCGCACTCGATGATACCGCGCACCCCATTGGAGTACTGAATCAGGGCGCAGATGTAGTCGGGCGAAGGGTGGAGATCGGTGAATTTCTCTGTGCCCGCCGCCTGCGCGACCACCCATTCCGGCTCGGCGTAGTTATTGTACCAGCTAGCATAGTCCACTAGATGCGTCATCATGTGCATCATCCAACCGGTGGCATGCCCATAGACCGTATGTACGCGCCCAATCGCGCCGCTGGCAATGATCTCTTTCACCTTCTGGTAGTGATCGCCATAGCGATGCTGATGGCTGACCACCGTCTTGATACCCGCCTGACGCACCAACCTGACGATCTCCAGGGCTTCGTTGGTAGATAGCGCAATCGGCTTTTCGTAGGCGATGAGTTGAACGCCTGCTTCGACGCCCGCCCGGATCAGCGGCAGGCGAAGGTCAGGCAGGGTGCAGAAGGCGAAGATGTCGGGGCGGGTATCAGCCAGCATCTGGGCTGCATCGGTGCTTCCGTACTCCACGCCGAACTGCTTCTTCGCCGCTTCTAGGCGGGCGGAGTCGATATCGCACAGCCCCACCAGTTGGAAACGAGGGTTTCCGGCAAAGGCGGTAGCGTGGTGGGTGCCGCGCTTGCCCAGCCCAGCAATAGCTACCGTGTAGGTTTTCCTAACTTGACTCGCGCTCATTGCTTGTCCCACGCTCGACAGGTATCGATCACGTAATCGATCTCGGCCTGCTCTAGTTCAGGATACATGGGCAGGGAGATGACACTCCCTGCCGATCTTTCGGTGAGAGGCAGTGAAATGTTCAGATCGGCGGGCTTCCCCCAGGGATAGCCCTCCTGCTTATGAATGGCGATGGGATAGTGCACCTTGGCATCTATCCCAGCATCGTTAAGATATTTCAGCATCGCGTCCCGCCGCTCGGTCTCGATCACGTACAGATGATATACGTGACGATAGCCAGGGCGCTCGGTTGGCAATTTGAGGCGGGTCTGCTTAAGCCCATCCGCGTACATCTGGGCGATCTCACGGCGGCGGTCGGTCCACTCCGTGATCTTTTTGAGCTTGACGCTGAGGATTGCGGCGTGCAGATCGTCCATGCGACTGTTGTAACCCATACTGTGATACGAGCGCCTGTGCGAGCCGTGATTACGCAGCGCCCGAATGCGCGGCACAATGTCGTCACGATTGGTGATGATCCCGCCGCTATCGCCAAATGTGCCGAGGTTCTTCTGGCTGATGAAGCTGGTTGCCACAGCATCGCTCAGCTCGCCCAGCGCAAAGCCATCACCATGAGCATCAATTGCCTGGGCGCAGTCCTCAACGATGAACAGATTGTGCCGTCGTGCGATCTGGGCAATGGCGGGCATATTTGCCATCTGCCCATAGAGATGCACTGGCACGATGGCTTTAGTATGGGGCGTGATAGCCGCTTCAATCCGGTTGGGGTCCATGTTATAGGTGTCCGGCTCGATCTCGACAAACACCGCCTTCGCCCCAGTGAACCAGATCGCTTCGGCGGTAGCAAAGAACGTGTTAGCCGTCGTGATGACCTCGTCACCCGGCCCAATGCCCAATGCCAGGAAGCTCAGCCACAGTGCATCAGTACCGGAGTTGACACCGATAGCGTGCTTCATCCCAAAATGGGCCGCCAGCTCCTCCTCAAACCGTGCCAGGGTGGGGCCAAGCACATACTCGCCGCTTTCCAGCACATCCTGAATGGCCTGATCAATCTCCGCTTTGAGGGCATGATACTGCCTGACGTGGCCGTAGAATCCAACCTTCATGATTCACCTCACAGTGCTTGGTTTGTTGATCATCGGTAGCTGTTACCCTTATAGCACTCCCAACCATTTCAGCGCCAAAAAGTTGTGCTATCCGACCTTATTTCTCTTTGGGATAGAAGCAGCCTGGTCAACAATATGGCGAAGGCAGAATATATGCAAGTTTGTCACTGGGTTGCCAGCAGAAAAGGGCGAGACCAGAGGAGGCTAGCCCCTGGTCTCGTTCGTTGACTAAAAGTACGGATGCGCTCCACATCCGCTATGGGTATAGGAGGTCAGAACATTTACAATGCGTGCTTGTTGAGCTGTTCGCGGAGCTGCCGCTTGAGCACCTTGCCCACTGGATTACGCGGCAGTGCCTCGACTAGCCGCAGCGTCTTAGGCATCTTGTAGCTGGCAATATCCTTCTCGCGCAGGTATGCCTGGATCTCCGGTAGCGTGACCTTCTGATCCGGCTTCGGCACGACCACCGCCGCGATGTGCTCCTCGCGCAGGACGTGCCCGTCTAGGTAGCCCACAACCGCCACTTCCTGGACCTTGGGATGACCCATGATCAGCATCTCCAGCTCTTCGGGCGCGATCTTGTTACCGCCTCTGATGATCAAGTCCTTAGAGCGGCCCACAAAGCGATAGCGGTTTTGCTCCTCGCCGTCAATGGCAAATAGGTCGCCGGTGTGGAAGTATCCCTCGGCATCGAATACCTTTGCGTCGATGTCTGGACGCTTCCAGTAGCCACTGAAAACGGTCGGCCCCTGAACCGCCAGCTCTCCGACCTGCCCCGCCTGTGTTACCACTTCCCCGCTGATTGGGTCAACCAGCTTGGTGGACATACCCTCCGAGCCGCGAACTCCCCAACTAAAACCGGGGTGCCCAAAACGTGGGAAGAAGCGGGCACGCTCCGCTGCGTCAGGGATGTCGCTTGGTGCGCTGACCAGGGCTGTGCCCTCATTCGAACCGAAGAAGTTCAGGATATCGATCCCATACTTCTCCTTCCAGGCCACCGTCATCGAAGGGCTGAGTGGGGCAGAGCCGGAGCCTATGTTTCTGATGTGACTCAGGTCCGTGCTCTCTAAAAGTTGCGGCTTCATTAGCAGCAGATCGAGCAATACAGGTGGTGCGACCGTGTAGTTGATCTGCTCAGTGGTGATCTGTTGAAGGAACACGGGCAGATTCAGTGGGTGATGCATGAACATCACACCGCCAACCATCAGCCACGGCACCAACATCCCACCGATGGCTGACATGTTGACCATCGGAAACGGGTTAAGCACACGGTGACCTGGCTGAAACTCTGCCCCGTCAACAGTGTAATAAGCAATGGCAATCCACAGATTGTGACTGCGCGGCACTCCCTTCGGCTCCGCCTCTGTGCCAGAGGTCCAGCATACGGTATACACGTCATTGGCGTTGATGGTTGTCTCCCGCAGGTAGGCCTCAAGCCTGGCCGCATCGTGAGGCGCATCGAGGACGCGGCTCAGCGATATTATGCCCTCCGGCAGCGGTTCTCCGAGCGCGAAGATAGCTTTGAGGTCTGGAAACTCACCGCGCAGACCCTGCACCATCTCAACGTAATTGTGCCCTCCGAAATTGGCGGCGGTGATGAATGCCTTCGGCTCCACTTGACTCATAGTCTGGCGAAGCTCGTGAGTACGGAACTGCACTGGCAATGGGCTGAGGATCGCACCCAGCCGGGCCGCCGCCAAGTAAACGACAACTAGCTCCACGATATTAGGAAGCTGAACCATCACCACATCGTCCTTACACACTCCCGCACCTAGCAGTGCAGCAGCAAGGCGGTCAGTGGCCTGGTCAAGCTGTGTCCACGTCAGGCGAAGCGGTTCCCCAGGCGTTAGTTCCGCGCGGTTGGGTGGATCTGCAATTGCCAGGGCACTCGGTGTGCGCTCGACGTTCTTGCGGAACAGATCGTCGATGGTTTCAGTACCCCACCAACCTCGCTCTGTGTACGTACGAATGTGTTCCTGCGGGGTGAGAATCATGATCCCTCCTCTTTGTAACCTCAGCATACATAGGCAAGCAGTATTGTACCATTCTGTACCGTAAATATCCACATTTTGCACCGGAGGGTGAGGCGCACACGGAACACTACTTCAAGATGGTGGCGTAATTTACCCGCCTCTTTCTCGGCGGTGAGGGAAGGAGGTCAAATGGAGTAAGGGTGCCAGAAAGCGATGCAGGTCAACAAAAAGGAGGAAGTCCATATCGGGCATCCTCCATGCATGAGTGACCCGCCCAGGACTCGAACCTGGAACCAACTGATTAAGAGTCAGCTGCTCTGCCGAATTGAGCTAGCGGGCCAAGACACACCCCAATTATATCTTGCTGACTGAGTGCGTCAAAAACCATTGTGCCATCAGGGAGGTATGTATAGAAGCTGTTGGCCAGCGGGCAGTGATCGGCCAGAAGTGCTTCGGGTGGCTTCTCGCCGCCGCTATAATTACATACCGGGATACGGGATGCCCTCCATCAACAGAGGACTGGAGACTGCTTATATGCCCATCATACAGTCGATTGCTGAGCAACTTGTGCAGAATGTGGAGCGCGTGATCGTCGGGAAGCGCCGCGAAGTGATGCTCACCTTGATCGGGCTGCTTTGCCAAGGCCATATCCTGATTGAAGACGTGCCAGGAGTGGGCAAAACCGTGCTCGCCAAGACCTTGGCCCGCTCAATTGGGTGCAGTTTCAGCCGCATCCAATTCACTCCCGATATGTTGCCCAGCGATGTCACCGGGGTGTCTGTCTTCAACCAGCAAAGTCGTGAGTTCGAGTTCCGCCCAGGCCCCATCATGGCACAGATCGTGCTGGCGGATGAGATCAACCGCGCCACTCCCAAAACTCAGTCCGCCTTGCTGGAGGCGATGGAAGAGCGACAGGTCACGGTTGATGGGACTACCTATCAGTTGGGACGTCCATTTCTTGTTCTGGCAACCCAGAATCCCATCGAGTACGAAGGAACGTTTCCGCTTCCCGAAGCGCAGCTTGACCGCTTCATGATGCGTATCCGGCTCGGTTACACTGCCCCAGCAGACGAGGTTGCTATTCTGGAGGCCCAGCAGTACCAGCACCCGGTCACCCTAGTTCAGCAAACTATCTCGGTGGAGGAGCTGCTCCAGGCCCAGGAGGAAGTTAAGGGCGTCTATATTGACAAACAGTTGATGCGCTATGTCGTTGATCTAGTGGCAGCCACCCGGACCCACGAAGATGTCTATCTCGGGGCCAGCCCTCGTGGCAGCCTAGCGCTCTATCGCGCGGCTCAGGCTTTCGCTGCCATTTCGGGCCGCGATCACGTGCTGCCAGACGACATCAAGCAGCTTGCGGAAGTCACTCTGGCCCACCGCATCATCGTCGGCCCCGCCGCCCGGATCAAGGATGTGACTTCCGAAGGGGTCGTGGCAGATGTGCTGAGACGTGTCCCCGTCCCCGGCGCCGCGCTGGGTTCGGGGCGGGGTTGAGCGGGGCAGTCATGGATCGACGTCGGAACGCGCTGTATCTGACTATTGTGGTGAGCCTGTTGGCAGGGTTGATTACTGGGCGGACGTTTTTTTTCAATGTTGCCTATGCGTTTATTGCCCTGCTGCTTTTCTCTTTTCTATGGGCGTGGAGCGGAGTTAACTGGCTCAGCCTCTCACGCCAGACGCGCGCCCGGCGAGCGCAGGTGGGGCGTTACATGGAAGAGCGCTTCACTGTCCGCAATACTAGCCTCCTACCGAAGCTATGGCTGGAGGTATACGATCAGTCAAGCCTGCCAGGCCACCGGGCCAGCCACGTAGTGAGCAACCTCAGACCCCGCGCGGGGGCGTCTTGGCTGGTGCGGACTCTTTGCATCCAGCGTGGCGAATTTCACCTAGGCCCTCTCCGCCTGGTCACTGGCGATCCGTTTGGGCTGTTCGAGATGGAACGCAAGATCAGCGCTACCTCTCGGCTGGTCGTGTATCCCTCAACGGTTGAGGTTCCTGAGTTCGCCCTGCCCATCGGCATCCTGCCTGGCGGTGATGCGCTACGGCGGCGCACTCACTACATCACCTCGAATGCGTCAGGCGTGCGTGACTACGCACCGGGTGATAGCTTCAACCGCATCCACTGGCGGTCGACTGCACGGCGCGACCGCTTGATTGTGAAGGAGTTTGAGCTGGATCCTCTGGCCGACATCTGGATCATGATGGATGCGGAGCGCACTGTCCACTTCGGGGAATATGCCCCGGCTGACACAGACGCTGAACGGATGCCCTGGGAAATGGGAGAGGGCTTTTCCCTCCCCCCCACCACGGAGGAATACACGGTTGTGGTTGCCGCTTCGCTGGCCCGCCACTTCTTACAGAAGGATCGCTCGGTCGGGTTCCTGACCTACGGGCAGCGCCGGGAGTTGATTCAGGTAGATCGGGGCGCACGCCAATTGACCAAGATTCTTGAAACGCTCGCCGTTGTTCGGGCGCGCGGAGCCATCTCACTTGAGCAGGTCCTGACGCTGGAGGGGGATCAGATGGCGCGCGGGACAACGGTCATCGTCATCACGCCATCTACGCGCGAAGGGTGGGTCAGCGCGGCGCACCGCCTGCAACGGAGGGGTCTCCGCGTGATCGGGGTGTTGGTCGACTCAGAAAGTTTTGGGGGACGGCCTGGGATCAGGCAGATCGCTGCGCGGTTAGGCGCTATAAACATCCCAACCTATATTGTACGCAATGGTGAAGACCTTCGTGTATCTTTAAGCCGGGTCCGCGCCTGATGGTTCTGGGCCAGCATGGACAGACATGGGCCTTTCGTTGTCTGCTTCCCTTCTGCGAGCGTCAGGTAGGCGGAGGGCAAGCCATGAGGCGCCCAGCCCGAACGCAAGCGCCACAGCGAACAGGACGCCGTAAGAAGTCTGGCTCAGCAGCCAGCCGGCAAAGACCGGCCCCAGCACCCCCACGCCGCTGATAGCATTCGTTGTGCCCATGTAAATGGTACGCTGACCTGGCGGAGCCGCGTCCAAGACGTAGTTCATGTACCCGAGAATCACCAGGTTCTCGATAACGCCGATGCAAATATAGATCCAGGCGTAGAATCTCCTGAGGAGCGCTGCCGGTTCACCGCTGGAGAGAGCTAACGCGAGGGCCAGAAGTGGGGCGCTCAGGACGAAGAACATGGCGATCTGGATCGCTCGCCGCGCGCCCCAGCGGTCCGCTACTCGACCCAGTACCAGGCTGCCCACCAGTCCGCCGACAGTCTGCGCGGAAATGAAGAATCCCACCGCGCGGATGGGGAAGCCCTGAACATCGGTCGCATACAGCACATAGAATGGGGATGCCATTGCGCTGAGGACCAGCAGAATGCGAGAGATCGTCGCCCGCCTTAACCTGCTGTCCTCACGCCAGATACGAATCAGATGTAGTCCGAAGTCCTTCCATTCAATGTGAGTGGAAGCCGGCTCATCTGCCGTCGCGGGGGGTTCGTATATCAGAGCCAGTGCGATGCCAGATATGAGAAAGGCGCCGCCTCCAAGCCCGAAGAGCAAGGCATAGTTATCAGGAAACCCCGGCCCTCGGTCGCTTAGAACGTACCCAACGAGGGAGGCTCCGCCAAGGACAGCCAGCGCCTTTGCCACCTGCCAGATAGAGAGGTAGCCGCCTCGCTTCTCAGATGGAAAGGCTCGCCCTAGCACGTCAAACCAAGCAATCGCGGCAAAGGCGTCCGTTGAAAAGAGCACAGCCAGCACAACGAACAACATACCCATGTTCAGCCAGGCTGGATTGCCGCCTGTGAGAATGAGCAGCAAGGCAAACAGCCACACAACCGGGCGCCCTACGTAAGCCATCCATAACAAGGTGGGCTTCTTGGTGGGGCGCCTTGCGATGATGTTGCCCGCAAATAGCTGGGGCAGATCCCACGCCAGATAGAAAACGGTGACCAACAGACCAACCAGAGCGTTGGAAGCCCCCAGGCGTGTCGCAAAGGCAGGCAGGATGGTTGTCGGGCTGATCAAACTCAGCGCCAGGCCGAAAAAGATGTAGTCAAGCCCAAAGGCGATAAAGTTGTGGATTTGTTTGGGATATCGAGCGGTTAACATGCTTCACACGAGAGCGCGCAGTAAGGCTAAAATCGTCCTCAACCGACCAACTCCTTGTAATGCTCGCGCAGTTGGCGGGCTGCTGTTCGCCAGGTGAAGCTCTGAACACGAAGCTGGGCTCGATTGATCAGGGTATTGCGTAGGTTTTCGTCATCCAGCAGACGAGCAAGCCCGCCAGCAATCTCGTCGATATTATAAGGATCAACCAGCACGCCGGCATCGCCAACGACTTCCGGCAGCGAGGATTGGTTAGAGACCAGGACAGGCACACCACAGGCCATCGCTTCCAGGGGTGGCAACCCGAATCCCTCATACAGGGATGGGAAGGCGAAGACAGCCGCCGCGCTGTATAGCACGGGCAGGTCCTCGTCTGGCACGAATCCAATGAACCTGACCCGGTCAGCCAGCCCACGTTCGGCTACATGCCGATAGAGCGGATTGTCCAACCAACCCCTCGCCCCGGCGATGACCAGCAACATGTCGGATCGGCCCAGTTGATGAAAGGCTTCTACCAACCGGTCGTAGTTTTTGCGTGGCTGAATAGTGCCCACGCTAAAGATATAAGGTGCATTGCCTATCTTGTACCGATTTCTGACGCGCGCCACCAAGATGGGATCGCGCACCGGGTAAAAGCGATCGTGCACCCCACTGTACAGGACGTGAATCTTCCCTTCTGGCACCCGATAGAGATCGAGCAGGTCTTGCTTGGTCGCATACGAGTCTGCAAGAATGCGGTCAGCGCGTTGCACAGCCTTCGGCACGGTTCTATTCAGATAGTTCCTCAATTGGGGAGGCGAGGCATGGGGTTCGCGCACGAACGATAGATCGTGCACGGTCAACAGGGTGCGTGTGCGTCGCTGTGTTGGCGGCAGGGTGAAGTCCGGTGCATGAAGGAGCCGCACGGGTCCTGTCCAATACTCGATTGGGAGTGGTAACTGCAACCGATGCCAGATGCGTGCAAACCAGGCCGGACTCCACCGCGAGGGTGCCCAAGTAAAGTTGGGGCCGGGCGGTTGAGGCAACGTTTCGAGCGTCTCCCCTGCCACGAACAGGCGGTAGAGGGTGGCCTGATCCTGTTCGGCAAGCGCCGCGATCAATTCGCGGGTGTAGCGTCCAATGCCCCCGCCTTGAGTCAGCGCAGGGGTATAGTCGATAGCAATCGGCCCGATCATTCGTCCTGCCTCGCCAGGAGAAGGCAAGGCTCAATCCACGTCATTGTATGTCCAGTAACGGTTGATGAAGAAATTCCAGAACAGGACGATGATCACTGCGATAGCCCATGCGCCGCTCTCACCGATCCAGATGCTAATCGAGGAAGACAGGGAAGGAACGATTAAGCCAGCCAACCACCCCAGCGGCTGGTGCAGAGTCTCGATGATCGGGGTGCGGATCAGAAGCCCAGCAGCATTGACGACGAAGAACGTCAGTAGCTGGAATGCTATCGGTTTGGATCGAGAATCAGGGTACGTCCAGAACCGGTTCCACAGGAAGTTGCTGATCACTGCGCAGGTAAATCCGATGGCCCCGGCGATTCCCACGCCCGTAACCGCTAAAGTGAAAGGCAACATGATCCGGACGGAATCGAATACGCCGAGCGCGTTTATCCCGGTATACGTGCCGTAATCAATAACCGCGCCGATTGTCCCTACGACAAGGAACTTCATAAAGCGATCTATTTCCTTATTGCGCCGTAGGGCCAGAATGGGAGCTAACATCCCACCCGCCGCAGTGGGGATCGATTCGCTTGCGTTTAAGATCGTATCTGGGGTCTCAGTCACCGGGAACCACGTCCTCCTGCTTCAAGGCGGTAAGGATGCTAAGTATACCAAGCAGCGCGCCGATGTGTAGATGAAGGTTAGCCACGTACAACTTATCCAGTAGACCATGAACGCTGAGATGTGTCCACGTTCCCAATAGACCAACCGCGATGCCACGCGGCCACAGCACTGCGCGCCGTGTGACCAGCCAGGTTTGCCAGAAGATCGTCACCCACAAGGCAAGGTAAGCAACCAGCCCAACAATGCCTGTCTCCGCCAGCAGGTTCAGGTAGATGTTGTGTGCGTGGCCGAGCGCCTGAGGCCAGTTGATCAGCGCATAGCCGGGATAGACCGGCTCGTAGTTCCCCAAACCGACACCTAACCAAAGATGGTAGCGTGCCATCTCCTGAGCTGCCTGCCAGTGAGCAAGCCGTTCCAATACAGCGTAATTCTGGGGAGTGATATCCACACCGCGTACGTCGAAGGTTTGCACGAATTCAGAGAAGCTGGTCAATCGTTCCACCAGTACTGCTGGCAGCAGATGGAAGCGCAGCGCGATCAAGCTGGCAACGACAGCTCCCAGGCCAAGCGCCAGACCCACCCAAGTTCTGCGAGGCCATGCAAACAGCAAGACCCATATCGCTGCCCCGAACCCCAACCAGGCCCCCCGTGACCATGACATGAGTAGCGCGGATGCCAATAGAGCACTCAAAGCTCCCAGGCCGATCCACCCCAACAGATGCCTGTCGATGCTTGTGCGAGCGAGATCGACCAGCCGCCGGGGGGATCGAGCGCGCCAGTGGTCGAGCAGCGGCTGCCCCCATCGCTCCATCCCAGCGAACGCCAGGCCCAGACTCAGCGGCAGGGTCAGCCCGATGAACCCTCCATAAGGGTTAGGCTGCTCAAACGTGCCATAGGCGCGGTAGAAACGGTCACCCAGAATACGGAAGTGTTCAGGGCCTTCACCTCGCAGCCCAAATTGCCACACCCCGATCAGGGCCTGGATCGCCGCTGCTGCGAGAATCATGCCCATTACTGCTCCCCACCGCCGCGGTCCGGCCAGATCAATCACCAACCACATCACCAGCAGCACCTGCGCCCACTTGATTAACTCCTTGAGAGCAAAGCCCAAAGATAGCGCCTGAAAGACACTCAGGCCCGCCGCACCCATAAAGATGAACAGAGGCAGACTAAGTGGCGAGCGTGGAACTGGTCGCCGCCGCCACACTGCATGAAGGAGCCATGCCCCCAATGTACCGATCAGGGCAAGTTGGCCGAGGTCGAGAGGAAGTTCCGGCACAAAATAATCGGTGAGCGGCTTGGTCGGCCCGATGAGCAAGAGCACACCGAGGCCGACAAGTGGCTCGATCAAAGTCAGGACCATCAAGGTGACTGCCAGCAGCACGAGTGCTGCCCACCACAGCGGCAGGTAGGCTATTGCCAAACCGATGCTGACTGCTAGCAACGCAAGTAAAGCCCTGGCCCAGCCGGAGGGCCATCCTTTTTGAAGCACCTCAGCGGGGATGATATTAATCACTGTGCCTGACATGGCTGCGAAAGGACTCAATGGTGCTCTTCAGGCCCTCGTGAATGGAGACGGTTGGCTCCCAGCCAAGCACCCGGCGAGCCTTGCTGATATCCGGCTGACGGGTCTGCGGATCGCCCTGAATCCGCTTATCAGCCTGGTAGACCTTGCCAGCCGAATTGCCTGTCAGCTCATTGATGAGATCGGCGAACTGCACAATACTCAACTCGTGGGGGTTGCCGAGGTTGACTGGCTCCACCTCATCGGATATCAGGAGTCGATAGATTCCTTCTATAAGATCATCCACATAGCAAAAGCTACGTGTCTGAGTTCCATCCCCGTAGATGGTCAAGGCTTCCCCGCGCAGCGCTTGCCCGATAAAGTTGGGCACGACACGGCCATCGTCCAGCCTCATGCGTGGGCCGTAAGTGTTAAAGATCCGCGCAATCCGTGTATCGACCCCATGTGTGCGATGGTAAGCCATCGTCATGGCTTCAGCAAAACGCTTGGCCTCGTCGTAAACACCGCGCGGGCCGATGGGATCGACGTTACCCCAGTAGGTTTCAGTCTGTGGATGAACTTTGGGATCGCCATACACTTCCGAGGTGGATGCCAGCAGAAACCGTGCGTTCTTGTGCTTAGCCAGACCCAGCGTATTATGTGTGCCCAGCGCACCGACTTTGAGGGTTTGGATAGGGTAGGTTAAATAGTCAATAGGGCTGGCTGGGGAGGCAAAGTGCAGAACGGCATCCAGTGGCCCATCGATGTAGATGAAGTTAGTGACGTTATGTTTGATGAACAGGAAACGTTCGTGGCCGATCAGGTGTGCGATATTGTGGACAGAGCCGGTCAGGAGGTTGTCCATCGCAATGACCGTGTGCCCCTCGGATAGGAACCGATCACATAGATGGGACCCTAGGAAGCCAGCGCCGCCGGTGATCAGAACGCGCAAGAAACACCTCCAGCCTTATCAGGTAGGCAGCGCGGCGTATTGTAGCCAATGGGCCAAGCCGACGCTAACCGAGCCTGCCCTTCCCCATCTGACGGATAAGCTCGGTCTGGAATGTATTCAATGCCTCCGGCCCGTAGAGGCAGAATACGATCAGCTCAAGGTGCGCCTCCGTGCGTTGCAGGTATGCGATAGTGGTAGAAAGCATGATCCGGGCACACTTGTCCATCGGGTAGCCGAACACCCCTGTCGAGATCGCCGGGAATGCGATGGAGCGCAGCCGGTTCTGATCGGCGATCCGCAAGCTAGCCAATGTGGCGCTAGCCAGCTTCTCATCCGCGTCTGGATCGATCACCAGCGGCCCGACGGCATGGATCACATGGCGGGCCTTTAGATCGCCTCCCCCGGTGATCACGGCACTGCCTACGGGGCAATAGCCGATCTCGTCGCACTCTCGCTGGATCGAGGGGCCGCCACGTCGGCGGATGGCCCCAGCGACACCTGTTCCAAGTTGCAGTTCTTCATTGGCTGCATTCACAATCGCATCGGTGTCCAGGTCGGTGATGTCTCCCTCAACGAGCCGCAGAATCCGCTGGTTGATTGTCACTTCCATGCTTCACCTTCCTGCTAACCACTAACACACGGGGTGATGCTCAGGCAACGCGCTAGCGCTCACTTCACGGCCTATCTGGTGCACCAAGCCCAGCGTCATGTAGAAGATGAAGGCTAGGTCGATGACAAAATGAACCTCATCAACCAGGCCATGTGCAATGAATGCGGCCATGCTGCCCATCAGGCCCACGATCAGTGCCCGCGTGGAGGAATTCGCGTCGCGGAACGCGCGCTGTAACTGCCACGCCAACCGCCAGAAGACAATCTGAATCCAGACACCGGCTGCCAGCCCCAGGATGCCCAGCCGCGCCCAGTAGTTCAGTAGAAAGTTGTGAGGTTGGCTGAGGTCAGGCTGTTGCCATGCAGAGGGCAAGATGTATCTGCCCCGATATTGGTACAAGAATTGATCCAACCCCACACCGGTCAGAGGGTGATCGGCGATCATCCGCAGGGTGCTCTGGTAAAGCTGAATACGGAAGAAGCTGGAACTATCCCCGCTGGAAAAGTCCAACAGATCGCTGAATCGGGGATACTGCGAAAGGGGTATCAGCGCCACCGCCTCAAGCACCACCCCGCCTAGCACGGCGATCAGAGCTGGACGCCCACCCCACAGGATCAGAACCAGTCCCAATCCGGCGGGGAGTCCCAGCAGGAGACCACCTTTAGAGCGCGTTAGCACAACCGCTGCCAGCATCAGAAGACCACCGATCCCATACAGCCAACGGCGAGGCGGTTCGCTCCCGATCAGGACGATAGCAGCAGTGATCGGGATCAGGCGCTCAAGGAACAGCGCAGCGTTGTTGGGGGTTCCAAACACGCTGCGCAGGCGAGCCGTGCCTGCCTCAGCGATGATCAGGTCTGTTCCGGTAGCACTCTGGTAGAAGCCCACGATGGAAACGACCACTCCGGTCAATATCAGCAGATCGACCATGCGCCAGCGCTCAGCGGGCGTCAGTGGCATGGTGCGTAGGACGAGATACATGACCATCGGCTCCAGTACCATCTGGCGAAGCTCGGTGATAGCAACACCCCGCAATTCAGCCCAGCTCAGCGAGAGGACGCTCAGCATGACCAACAGCGCCACCGCTTTATCAAGGTTGGTCATCCGCGCGTAGAGATCATGCAACCCTGGCCACCCTGCCGCACGGCGCTGTGCAATGGTGTGAATCCCCCAGGCCAGCAAGGTCAGCAGGCTTGTCACCTCCACCATGCTGAACATGCGGTCAAACAGGGGGCGCGGCAGTAGATAGTAGGGGGTGAAGAACATCACCAGCGCCAGCCCAACAGCAGGACGGGCATAGATCAACATGAAGAGAACCGCCAACGCGACGATGGTCAACAGAAACCAGGGAGAGAAATAGAACACCCCGGCGGTGAGGGCAGTAATCAGTAAGGAAGGTCCATCACCCAAACGCCGCACCAGATTCGTGATCAGTCCCCCCCAGGTCAGCGCAGCCCCTAACCAGATCGCCAGCGAGGCTGCCAATGATAGGATCAGATGGGCTCCCTCACTGAGGCGGTCGCGTAGAGAAGCGGCGGCTTGCGTAACCAGAGTGGGAATGATCCCTACCCCTCCGATACGAAATGCGCCTGCGGCAAGGCCGCCGGCCAGCAGGGCAGTCCCCACTACCAGTACATCGTAGGCAGTGGTATTGATCTCCGATCCAACCGAGAATCCAGCAATGGCCCATTGATCCCAGCCGCGTTCCGCCTCAATGTGAGCCAGATGCTGGGTTTGGGGTTCCAAGTGGCTAGCAAGCACTATCGGCTCAACACGCGGCTGGTAATCAGGCGAGGTTAACACCGCATACGAGCCTCGCTCGTCGCGCGGGAGAATGCCCGACTCCTGCCCATCGACGGTGATATACAGATAGGCTCGGTAGTTGTCCCGCCGGGCGATGACAGCTAAGCTGCTGCCAGCAAAGGGCACCTCAACCACACTGCTGCCATTCTCGACGATGTCTGCCCCTAACTCGGAGAACTCCCACTCTCCGCTGTACTCGGCCAACGGAACGTCTGCAGGGTAGACACCGGGCCACAGCGCTGTATTGAAGAGGTCGCTGTGTGCACGGAGGGCCTCCGCCGTCGGGGAGAGTTGTCCATCTTGGGTACGTAGCGCAAAACCCCAGCGGGCATCGTCCGGTGAGCTGGCAGGCTGCCAATTTTCCACGATCAACGCCCCCGACCAGGGCCACTCGATCAGAGCGCGCTGGTAAGCTTCTAGCGTCCATTCCGCCTGTTGCTGCGCCGAAGTCAGACCCCATATGGAGGGTTGGCCTCCCCAGCCCGGCGGGAGGGCGTTCCAGCCGAAATGACTGGCCCACAGCGGCTTACCCTCGTCACCATGCCGAACCATCTCCTCGCGCAGCAGCACAAAGCGGGAAAAGTTGAGTAGGTTCGGATCGACTCGCCGGTCGTCCGGGCCGCTATCGAAGCCGTAAGGCTTGCCCGCGACACCATCGAAGAATGGCGCGGCCCCATTCGCATAGAGAGCGCGCAGGTAGAGGATATCGCTGAGGTTGTCTGGCCCGGTTTCCACGGTAGGGGCCAGCCCAGCGGTAAGCACCACTGCTTCTGGGTCAACGGCATGAATGACCTCATAGGCAGCCTGAAGCATCGCCATGTAACCGACAGGGTCTGGGCGCTGCCCACCCCAGCCACTCATCAGGTTAGGCTCGTCCCAGACTTGGTACACGTCGATCCGGTCGCCGTATCGCTCGGCGAGAGCGCGGACATAGCCAGCAAAATCGCTCCAATCGTCCGGGGGAGCGGTGGGATCAGCGGCTGCCCAGCGGGGGGAGCGCCAAAGCACTGCAACAATGTTCAGACCTCGTGCGCTGGCGTCTCCTACCACCTCATCATAGGCGTCCCATTGGTAGAGACCGCGCTGCGGCTCAATCCGATCCCAGGCAAAAACCTGGCGAACCCAGACAAACCCGATGTTGGCCATCAGGTCGAGGTTGGTTGCTAACTCATCGGGGCTGTAGGCCGCGAGGTCAGCGTTGACCCCCAGGATCGGCACGCGCGGTGGCAGGCCCATATCCGGCAGGCCATTCAATGCGCCGCGCAGGCGCATCTGGCGCTGGGAAACGACCGCCGCCCCTGCTAGGAGGCTCAGCGCCGCGCCCAACAAAAGCAGCAGGCTGACGAGGCGGCGGTTGGAGTCGGTCATGGCGTCCAACGGGGGCTGCTGGCGAAGCCGTCACCGGTGACCTGTTGCGCTAAGCCTGTCACTGCATCAACCAAGTAGATATTGCCCTGATGCACAACCGCGATCTGCCTTCCATCCGGCGACCAGGTGAAGCTGCCTGCCTGCAGCCCTGGCTGCCCTTCGGGGGGAAATACAACCCGCCTGTTGCTCCCATCCCGATCCATCACGACCAGTCGATAGCGACTCACAAAACTATCCAGTGGATCAACCGCCTCCAGATAGGCGATCTGGATTTCTCCTAGCGAACTCTGTGCCGAAGGCGGTGAGAACTGTGCAGCAGCCCACATGCCGGCACGCTGAACCAGGTCCACACTGAACTCTCCAGTGGGCGGTACAGCAGTCAGATTGAAGACGGGGCTATCCTCGGCTGGTTCTGTGCCCAGCGGAGGCCCATGGGTAGTAGCCACAAGGACCTCCCCCTGTGGTGACCAAGCCAAGCTGGGAACCCAGACCACCTCATAGGCGTTGCGTGGCGCAAATGACAGTAGAGGCCGCTGCACGTAGGCTCGTGGGAGCTCAATGGTTCCGCCCTCCCCCTCATCGCCAGGAGGGGCAGCCGTCATCTCCTGGTCCGCCGAGGCGGAAGGCACCAGAACGCCAACCGCATCTGGCTGTGCCCAGGCAAGGGTGATTCCGTCAGGGGAGAATTCGAAGAGCGTTCCGTACCAACCGTAGATGCCGCCACCGGATGGCTCCAGAACCCGCAGGGGATCGACAACTGCGCCGGTGGGGCTAATCTGGGCACGCCAGAGATCGTTATTGGCCTGCCAGCCGGGAAAACCAGGGCGCGGCTCGGCGGTGGAGTAGACAATGCTGCGTTCCGTGCCAGGAACCCAATCTGCATAGAGGATGTTGGTTAGATCAAGGCGAACTGGCTCAGCTTCGGGGTCGGCTGTATCGAGCACGACCCACAGTGAGTTGAAGGGTTCTCCCTGGGAGATAGCCTGGGGCGGTGTAGCGGTCGCCAGCCCGCCGACCTCGGCAGCAACCTGGATCAGAGATCGGGTAAATAACAAGCGTCTGCCATCGCCCGATAGCTCAAAGACCCGGCCATCCACCCCGCCATCGAGGGTCAGCGGGCGGCGATTAGCACTGTTCTGGCGCATGATCCAAGCATTACCACCAGAGATGTAAGCCAGGGTTCCATTCACCGTCACTGTGGGGAGCTGCCCCTGGCTACCCACCATCACCACCTCGTTGTGTGGCGGTGTGATCAACACGCTCCGAATCGGGCTGCGAGACACCTCAACACCATCTTCATAGGTAATCCGGTATGTCACTTCGGCGATGCCGTTCGTGCCAGATTGGATCAGGCGCCACTCGCCTACCTGCATGCCATCATTGGGAACGGTCTGCCGTTCAAAGGGAATCGCTTCCTGCACGACCACCGTCTCCTCAACCACCCGCCGAATGGTGATGGTCATGCCATCCTCAGCCCGGCTGTAGCTGGGTGGGTTGACCCGATCCAGATCACCGACGGCGATCCCTGCCCGGCGGAGCACGTCGCTGACAGAGGTTTCGTCGGTCAGCACCACCACCAACGACCTTCCGTCGGCGACAATAGTGACAGTGGATGGATCGTCAACAGCAGGGCGGCAACCTATCGAGGAAAGCACTAGCAGTATAGCGAAGGTGATAAGCAGCCAACTGCGCCATCGCACACGGCGAATGGAGCGCGGCCCAGACCTAAGGGACGCAGATGCAAAAGGAGCGATTTGTTGAGGCCACTCCCAGCACAACATATCAGGGCATCTGGAGCACATCACGGATGATTGGCAGCGCCCAGTCCAGAGTGGCCCGGTCGATGATCAGAGGCGGGGCAAAGCGGATGACGTTCGCGTGGGTTTCTTTAGCCAGGATCCCCCGCTGCTGGAGAGCTTCAGTAAACCGTCTGGCGCCACCCGCCTCTGGCTTGAGTACCACGCCAATCAGCAGGCCCTTGCCACGAATGTGATCAACGTGCGAGCTGTTGATCTCTTCCAGATGATCCCGAAAGTATTGCCCCATCTCAGCGGCGTTGTGGACCAGTCCTTCCTCCACAATGACCTTAAGCGCAGCGCGAGCCACGGCAGCGGCAATAGGGTTACCGCCGAACGTCGAGCCATGATCGCCAGGCCGAAATACGCTCATCACCTCATGCGAGGAGACGACCGCGGAGACCGGGTATACTCCGCCACCCAGTGCCTTGCCCAGCACGAGCACATCGGGCCTGACGCCTTCGTGATCGCACGCCATCAGCTTGCCAGTGCGACCCAGGCCGGTCTGGATTTCGTCGGCTATGAACAGGATGCGATGTGCGTCGCACAGCTCCCGGATGCGCTGCAGGTAGCCCTCTGGAGGCACAACCACACCCGCCTCACCCTGAATCGGCTCGATCAGGATGGCAGCGATATGGGGTGTGATGGCCCGTTCGATAGCGTCGGTGTCACCATAAGGGACTGTTACGAAGCCGGGGGTGTATGGCCCAAAACCATCCCGGTATTGGGCTTCGCTGGAGAACGAAATGATCGTGGTTGTCCGGCCATGGAAGTTCCCCTCCGCGACAATGATCTCCGCCCGGTATTTGGGAATCCCCTTGACCTGATAGCCCCATTTACGCGCTGCTTTGATTGCCGTCTCGACGGCCTCGGCGCCTGTGTTCATCGGCAGAGCCATCTCATAGCCTGTCAGGTTGAGCAAGTCTTGATAGAACAGAGGAAGCTGATCGTTGCGGAAGGCGCGTGAGGTAAGCGGCAGGCGGCGGGCCTGCTCGACCAGCGCTTCGACGATAAGAGGGTGCGCGTGCCCCTGGTTCACTGCTGAGTAGGCGCTCAGACAATCCAGGTATCGCCTGCCCTCCACATCATACAACCACACCCCCTCGCCGCGTGAGATGACTACATCGAGCGGGTGATAGTTGTGAGCGCCGAGCATCTCTTCGAGTGCGATCAGCTCCTCCGCACTCATATGGCGTGTCGCATTGGTCACCATGGAAACGATCCTGTGGTTAGAGCTTTCCAAGCAGGTACAACATCAGTGCTTTCTGGGCGTGCAGCCGATTCTCTGCCTGATCGAAGATCACCGAGGTAGGGCTATACAGCACTGTCTCATTGACCTCGTAACCCTTATGGGCGGGGAGGCAGTGCATGACAAGGGTCGATCTGCCTGATAGTTTGAGCAGCTCCTCGTTAACCTGATAGGGCTTGAAGACTCTCAAGCGGCGCTCTTTCTCTGCGGCGTAGGCGGGGTCGTTGAAGTGCTCCATGTTGATCCAGGTATCGGTGTAGACAACATCCGCATCTTTCATCGCCTCTGCAATGTCGGGAGTCTCTTCGTAGTTTGGGTGGGCACGGAGAATGGCAAGTTGCTCCTCATCAACCGCGGGCGGGTCAAATTCGGGCACACATAGGGTGAAACGTCCACCGGCATAGATCGTCGCCATGGACAGGGAGTTGCTGACATTGTTGGCGACGCCCACATAGACCACCTTGACTCCCTCGGTGCGGCCCAGCTTTTCCTTGATTGTCATCAGGTCCGTGAGTGCCTGAGCAGGGTGGTAGCGGTCATCGCAGCCGTTGATCACAGGAACCTCGGAACCTTCCGCCAGCGCTACCAGGTCGCGGTTGTACATCATGCGAGCCATGATCAGCGAGACATAGCGGGAAATGACTTTGCCTTCGTCCGCGATATCGGCCATGCCCATCTGGGTGTGTTGTGTCTGGGCGAAGATCGCGTGCCCACCCAACTCGGTCATCCCAGCCTCAAAGGAGAAGCGTGTCCGGGTCGAGGTTTTTTGGAAGATCATGCCCAGCGTCTCCCCCTTGAGGGATTCGCGCCAGGGGTCCGGATTCTTCTTGATCTGGATAGCCCGGTCAATGATCAGGTTAAAGTCATGGGCCGAAATGTCGCGGACTCGCAGAAAGTCAGTCATTCAGGATTTACTCCTTACGGATGCACAAGAGCCATTTGTTGCGCGAAGGTTACTCGTCCTGAACAGTTGTGATGCGGTAAATCGCCCCTGAGAGGCTCACGGCGAATAACTCACCCGTCTCGTCCTCGCCGAAGGAGCTTAATTGTATCTCTTCATGGGCCAGCTCGGCTACTTGCCAAACCCCGCTTCGCTGCGCCATACCCCAGATCCGCCCACTGCAGTAATCGCCGAAGAAGTAGACGCCTTGAAGTGCCGGATAAGCCATTCCACGATATACGTATCCCCCTGTGATGGAGCATCCTTGGCTGTGGTCATATTCAAAGACCGGCAGGGTCAACCCAGCCTGATCGCACGGGCCTGCGCCAAAGCAGTGCAGCCCCTCCATGATCGGCCAGCCATAGTTTTGCCCGCCGGGGTTTCCAGCGGCTTGAACGTTGATCTCTTCGTATTGATTCTGCCCTACGTCCGCGATGTACAGATCGCCGGTCAGGCGGTCGAAGCTGAAGCGCCAGGGATTGCGCAACCCCCAGGCCCAGATTTCCTCCTGTGCTCTATCGCTGCCGACGAAAGGATTATCGGGAGGGATAGCATAAGGCTCGCTGTGGCTGACATCGATGCGCAGGATCTTGCCCAGCCATGTCCGAAGGTTCTGGCCGTTGCCAAAAACGTCCCCGGCTCCTCCCCCATCGCCAAGGCCAACGTACAGATACCCATCTGGCCCGAAAACGACCTGGCCTCCGTTATGGTTGGCAGCGGGCTGGGCCTGGCTGAGTACCACCATCTCGCTGGCAGGATCGGCGCGGTTAGGATCGGATGTGACTGAGAAGCGAGAGACAACGGTATCACCGCCCCGATCCGTGTAATACACAAAAAAGACGCCAGTGCTTGCATAACTGGGGTGGAAAGCTAGTCCCAACAATCCCTGCTCGCTCGCCGATGAACCGACCCGTCCAGTGATGTCGAGAAAGGGTCGCTCTAACAGCATTCCGGCCTGATAAATGCGGATCGTGCCCCTTTTCTCCACAATGAACAAGCGCCCGCTACCATCCCCTGCGTGAACCATTGCTGTCGGTTGTGATAGGCCATCCAGGACAAGCTGTAAATCTATCTGCAGGGTCTCCAGATCAATCGCTTCATCTTGTGGAACGTCGGTTGGGGCGAGGCTAGCCGGGAGGGCGCTCGGCTGCACCGCGCTTGGCTCAACTGGACTCGTAGCTGCGGAGGGGGGCGTTGAGGGCATGTTGCCCGTTGGTGAGTTTGTTACGTCGGGCGGGGCAGGAGCCGAGAATACGCAGGCCAACGTAGCCAACGCGAAAGACAATGATGGAATCAACGTGTAGCGTGACATACCTGACCTCCGTGATTCATGGGCTGATCACAGCAGAGTGTATCTCAGAGGATCGGACACAAGCGAAGGGGCTAGGTGTAGGTAATAAGAACCTGGATCGCCTGGGCGGGCGATTCATCAAGCATCTCGTACGCACGAGCGGCCTCAGTCACTGGAAACTTGTGTGTGATGAGGCGCGAGATATCGACCTGTCGGAGCATCTCCCAGGCGAAGGCCAGCCGCCGTTCTTTGGTCCACCGCCCAGATAACTCAGGTGTCACCGTACTCACCTGACTGCTGATCAACTGGGCGCGGTTGCGATGGAACGCTCCCCCCAGGTTCAGGTCTGCGCGCTTCTGCCCGTACCACGAGCCTACTACAATACGGCCATTGAAACCGGCTACCGCAATGGCCTGATCAAGCGCTGCAGGGCTGCCAGTGAGTTCGTAGCAGAGGTCTGCACCTTCATAGGAGCGATCCCCTCTCAGCAGGCGGCGCAATTGGGCAATCAGATCAGGATCATCTGCGCGGAGGCTTGCGTTGGCGCCCAGCGCCAGGGAACTTTCCCGCCGTAACGGGAACCGATCCACCGTCACAAGGCTTGCCAACGGCATACGGGACAGCAGGGCCGTCGTCAACAGACCGACAACTCCCTGCCCGAACACGGCCACCTGCTCGCCAACCAGCGGATGACCATCCAGCAGGAAGTTCACCGCCGTTTCCATGTTGGGCAGCATGGCAGCTTGCTCAGGAGACATCCCCTGCGGAACAGGCACCAGCCTATTAGGCCAAGCCAAGAAGTGGCTTTCGTGAGGATGAAAAGCGAAGACAAGCCGCCCTTCCCAAGATGGATCAACCTCAAAGCCTACCTCGACCACGCAACCCACCGCTGCGTACCCATACTTGAGGGGGTAAGCAAACTCGCCGGATAGCGCCTCGATGGTGGCATCTATCGTAAGCTCGCGTGGAAACTGCCCCCGATAGACCAGCAACTCGCTGCCCGCGCTGATCGCTGAGACGAGCGTCTTTACCTGTACCTGCCCTGGCAGTGGAGGAGCAAGCGTTTCCTCAACAACCCTGACCTGGCGAGGTTGTACAAACAACACCGATTCGCGCTTCATGCCGGCCCCTCTTCAAGGTAACCCCACACAATCAGATCGTCCCCCATCCACTCCACGATGGTATCGTGCAGGCGGGGAAATCCACGCGGGTCGGCCATCCCCAGGGGGTTAATGGCGTGCACACCACCTACCAGGATGGGGGCGAGCGTCAGGATAACCTGATCCACCAAGTGGGCAACCAGAAAGCTGGTGATGACCTCGGCTCCACCCTCTACCATGAGGCTGGTGATCGATTCCCTTCCCAGCCAATCCACCAGCGCATGAAGGTCTATCCGGTTGTTCTCTCCAGTGGGCAGGGCTACAGTCCGCGCCCCGGCTGCCGATAGCGCCTTAACACGCTCGGCGGGAGCAGAAGGGGCAACAATGATCCAGGGATAATGAGAGGGGTGATCGAACAACCGGGCCGAAAGGGGGCAGCGTGCCTGACTGTCCAGTACGATGGGTTGGGGGTGGGGGCCGTTAGCATGTCGGGCCGTCAGGCGCGGATCATCAGCTATCACCGTGCCAATCCCAACCAGGATGGCATCATGGGCTGCACGCAAACGGTGCGTGAATTGGGTTGATTGGGGGCCGCTGATGTCCAGCCGCGTTCCGGGGTGCGCCGTGATACAGCCATCAAGGCTCTGGGCGTAAGCCAGGGTGATAAAAGGGCGCCCTGATTTTCGGCAGCGGGCAGCAGCCCGCTCAGGGAAACCAGCAAGCCGGTTTATCATAGGTGGGGAGCAACGGGGGGTGGGGTGTTATCGGTGCGAGGGTCCAGATCGAGCAAGTGATCCATACGCCGCGCTTTGGTATAGAGGTAGTCCGCGTTCTCTGGGTGCACGTGCACCTGAAGTGGCACCCGTGCTGTTACAACAATTCCCAGCTCGCGCAGCGCTCTGATCTTGGATGGATTATTGGTCAGCAGAAGGATGGACACAACCCCCAGGTCCTCCAGTATCCGTGCCGCCACGGTGTAATCCCGTTCGTCGGCTTGATGCCCCAGGATCAGGTTGGCATCCACCGTGTCATATCCCTGATCTTGCAGATTGTATGCACGCAGTTTATCCAGTAGCCCAATCCCCCGACCCTCCTGGCGAAGGTAGACAATGATTCCCTGGCCGGCCTCGCCAATCACCGACAACGCCCGGTGGAGTTGTTCCCCACAATCGCAACGCCGGGAGCCAAGCACATCGCCTGTAAAGCATTCGGAGTGGATGCGGACCGGCACATCTGTTTTCCCCTGGACGTTTCCCATCACCAGGGCAAGATGTTCCTTATCATCCCGATTGTTCGTATAAAGGTACAACTCGAACTCGCCAACGGCGGTGGGGATGCGGGCACGTTCCATCCGCCTCACAGTCCAATCAGTCACGGTCGCCATCCTCGATCTGGTTATGCCCGCCGCCATACCGGCGGCGCAAGAACTCATCCTCTGGCTTCCACAGAGACAATTTGCCTGTTCCCAGTATGGTAAGCAGGGTTGCCCCAGCGATCACCAGGAGGTCACCAGGATAGGGGTGATTCTCTGCCACGGTCAGCCCAACCGTGATCAGCAGCGCTAACGAGCTTAATCGCCCAAGGATACCCAGACCGACGAGTGTAGCTGCTGTAGCTTCAAAAACACCCTTCCCCGTCTGCCAGCTCCATGACGCTCCCCCCGCGCTGATGTTGCCTGCCCACCTCTGCGCTGTTAACCATAGAGAGGCAGGCACAACCAGCGCGCGTACACCAAGCGGCAGCCACCCTGTTGTCATCTCGACGCCGCGCCTGATGCCCTCAGTGTAGCGAGCAGAGTAGGGATCGATGGCGCCACTGACTACCAACCAGTCCCGCAGGAATCCTACGATGAATGGCAGCATGAACAGCGTCGCCACGATCCACGTGCCCGGCGGCGCAAAGATAGGCCACAGGGCCACCGCGGTAAAGCCCATCTGAAAGCCAGCCATCGCCCGGCGAGCGCTACTGGGAGTCAGATTATAGACCGGCCTGCCCCGGCGCTTCAACAGCCAAGTGCCCGCCATGAACAAGTAGCGAGCTAGGCCAACCGTGAGATACCAGATTGGCAACTGGCCGTAGAGCACGCCCAAGAGAGGTGCGATCAGAATGCCCAGTGCGTCGTACTGAAGGTCTAACTCCTCACCGAGCAGGGTGCTGTGCTGGGTGATCCGGGCGAGGTACCCATCTAGGTAATCGGCAATGGCCGCCATCAGGTAAAGGGCGCTCGGCGCCCACTCTAACCAACCGGAGGGCCTGGGGGCGCAGAGAAAGCCTGCCAGGAGCGCCAGCAACCATCCTCGTGCAACAGTGATCACATTGCCTATTCCGAGCGAGGGAAGCAGCGCCTTTTCACCAGGGCGGTGATTGTGCTTGAGCAATCGCCAGAGCAGGATCGTCTCATAAATCAGGATCAGAGCCGCGACGAGTCCCCATCGTATGGCATAGCCAGGCTGCCACCACACTGCCAGGGAATAACAGCCTAAAACGATGAGCAAACTCCCCAGCAGCGTCAGGATAAGCCAGCGGCGTCGTAGAGCTGCCAGGGGAGAGCGCCACCCTCCTTCCGAGAACGGCGCGCCGTTTGTTTGACCTCCAATCATCGCGTACACTCGTAATCACCTTGCTTGAGAGACTGCATATTGTGCGTGCAGAGTGCTCATGACGCAACCGAGCGAATATCGCTTCACCCGCTACCTGGCAGCCAAGAAAAGTGTCGATGATCGGGCACTGAACCGCCATGTCTGGAGCAGCCTACGCGACAGCATTGCGTTCTTGAAGCTGAATCAGCAGCCGCTACGAGTGTTGGAGATCGGCGCAGGCATCGGCACTATGGTGGAGCGGGTTCTGGAGTGGCAGCTCTGGGGGGGCGACGTGGTGTATACCGCCATTGATGCCGACCCAGATAATATCGCAACGGCGTATCGGCGGCTTCATGACTGGGGGGATATGCACGGTTATGAGATCGACAGAACGGAGCGGAAGATAGCCCTTGTAGAGCCGAACCGAGCAATTAGCCTGGCGCTTGAGACTATTGATGTATTCGACTTCATCCAGCGTGAGGCAGGTCGGCAAACCTGGGATTTGTTGATTGCCCATGCCTTTTTGGATCTGATCGACATCCCTTCGATCCTGCCCTCCCTCTTCTCGCTCATCCAGGAAAGCGGTTTGTTTTACTTCACCATTAACTTCGATGGCCTCACTATCCTCGAGCCTGCCATCGATGTAGCCTACGACGCTCGTGTGATGGACTTGTACCATCGCAGCATGGACGAACGGCGTGTTGGGGGCAAGCCTTCCGGCGATAGCCGGACAGGCCGCCATCTCTTCGATCACTTACGGGAGGTCGGAGCAAGCGTTATTGACGCCGGCAGTTCGGACTGGGTCGTCTTTCCAGGGCCATGGGGTTACCCGGAGGACGAGGCGTACTTTTTGCACTTTATGATCCACACTATCGACTTGGCTCTGCGGAAACACCCTGAGCTTGATGCAGGACGCTTTGCGGATTGGGTTGCCGAGCGCCATGCACAGATCGAGAAAGGAATACTCATCTACATCGCCCACCAACTTGACCTCGTAGGGCAAGCCCACAGCCAGGGTTAAAGGTCTATCACTCCCTGTTCACGACAAACTCTAAGCCCTGGGGGAATAATCCTACCCCTCCCCCATTGCCTGCACAGACGAGGGAGGGGCAGGATCAAGCTCGAGGTTCCGGGATTCAGATCGAATCAGGGCAGCCCCACCACACTGAGCGTGCCGTTGTCCAACGCCAGACCCAACAACTCACCATCGCCAGTGATGCTGACTGTCCAGATGGCCTGCTCCGCACTCAGATAGGTCAACAGATCGCCTGTCGAGGTATCCCAGGCATTCAGGTCGCCGTCGTCACCCACGGAGAAGTACACGCTGCCATCCCGCGAAAATACACCATCAGTGCAGCCGCCTGGATGCACATCCTCGCCAGACAGATCGATCTGCCAGGTTGAGGTATCCCATATCCATACGCCGCCGCTGCCATTGCAGCTAGCCAGCCGTGAACCGTCCGGTGAGAACTCTAGGTCCCAGCCCGCGCCATGCGCGATGGTCAGGTCTTCGTACACGTAGTTGCCCGAATCAATATCCGTCACCCGCACGTTGCCGTTAACATTTGAGGTCGCCATCAGACGGCCATCTGGCGAGAACGCAATCGACCACAGTACGAGCCGATCGGGGCTGGGGATTTCCGTCACCACTTCGCCGCTGTAGGGGTCAATGACGATGATACGGCTGCTGTTGTTGCCCACCACAGCCAATGCCGAGCTATCCGGCGTCCACACGATGCGGAACACATCGGCATTGACAATCGTCTCGCGCAACCTCTCGCCGGTGGCAGCATCCCACAATGTAACCACGAAGCCCGCGCCCGAAGCAAGCACCGATCCGTCCGGGGAATAGGCCAGCCCGAAACCATAGTTGGCCAGGCGTGGCATTTCCAGCACCAGGCTGGCTGCGTCGCCATCCCAAATGCGCACGATGCTGTCGCCGCCAAAGGTTGCAATATCGTGATTCACCGGTGACGCTGAGGTTGCTAGCAGAGCAGTCTGGGAGACATCAAACGACCACAATTCCTGGATATTTACCACATTGCTGGCGTTGATCCCTGTCGCAGCGACAGGGCTAGCGTCGGAGCCACCCTGGAAGGATTGTGCTGGCTGGGTAGGCACTTCGGTAGGCACCTCAGTAGCCGTCGGGGCGGGGGTGGGCGTCGCTGTTGGGCTGGCCCCCAGCGGCCCACATGCCAGCCCGGCCAGGACCACCCCCGTCGCTGCGATCCACTCCCACTTCAATATCTGCGGATGACGTTCATGCATGGCCTTATCTCTCTCCTCAATAGTATCGCAAGCAGAGCAGGGCAAGCACGCTCCCTGGCCTTGCTCTGTTATGGCAGCCCCAGTATCCGCACCGTGCCATCGTCCATCCCCAGTGCGATCAGCTCGCTGTCGCTGGACATGCTGACCCACCAGATGAACCGCCCTACCGGGACAACCGCCAACTGTGCCCCGCTGGTCGGATTCCAGGCGATTAACTTGCCATCATCGCCGACACTGAAGTACAGGTCGCCGGCTGGCGAAAAGACACCATCACTGCAATCGACCTGGTGCGCCTGCTCGGTCAGCGTTCGTGACCAGTTTTCCGTCTCCCAGATTTCGACTCGTCCGCCGTCATCACAGGCAGCCAGCAGCCCGGCATCGGGCGAGAATTCCAGATCCCACACTGTTCCACCGGTGGTCAGGTCTTTGATCGGGTCCAGCGTCTCAGCATCATACACATAAACATGTAGCTCGGTGTCTGAAACAGCCAGCAGTGCCCCGTCGGGCGAATAAGCAACAGCCCACAGTGCGTGCTCACTTGGCTCAACCGAGGCGATCCTACCGCCGTCTGCGCCGATGATCTCCAGACGGCGGGCCGGCTCACCTACGATGGCGAAACGGTCGCCATCGGGGTGCCACGCGATCCGGAACCCCCACGAATGAACGTTGGTGGTGTTCAACAGATCGCCGTTGGTGGTATCCCACACTCTAGCTGTGTAGTCGCCGCCGGAGGCCAGCCGCGTCCCATCCGGTGACCATGCTGCTGCGTACCCGTAGTCGCCGTGGCCGCGCAGCTCATACAGCATGTCCCCCGTATCGCCGTCGAAGATCCGCACGATTTTGTCATAACCGTAGGTGGCGATCCGATGGCCTTGTGGCTCGAACTGGCTGACCAGCACGACGGATGGCGATACCTCAAACGAGCGCAGTTCCACCAGTCCGTGCACGGTGTCTTGAGTGAGTGCATGGGCTGGTGCAGGCTCGGTGGTAACCTCCTCTGTTGGTGACGGTGTGGCTGTCGGCGTGGTTGGCTCGCTGGTGACCTCAACCACCACTGTAGGCACAGAGGTCGAGGATGGTGTGGGGGAAGCCACAGTCGGGGGTGGGGTCAGGACGATCACCCCACATCCCGCCAGCCCACCCAACAGTAACCCCAGCGACAGGGCGTGCCCTGCCGTCAAATATCTACCCATCCCAGTCTCCTATTCGTTGGCCTGGCGCGTCACATCGCAGACCATCACCACAAGGGTATCTAAATCCGGCAGTCTGTCAAACCGGGCGCGGCTTTACGTTTACCTCCATCCCCGCTACAATGGCAGCATGGCTGATGACCCTCGTCCCTCGATCCCTTCCCCTGGTAAGGTACGAGCCGCTCTGCAGCGTGATCCGCTCCCCGAACGGATGATCATCGCCGGTTGTCTGCTGCTGACTATCCCCTGTGTGCTAGCTACCCTGGCCGCGATCTTCTACGGCCTGCCGATGGTGGTGGGGGGGCTGCGCTGAGCTGCATGGGGGCCATTTCGGAACAGCCCGATTTGAGGTATGCTTACTCTTGAGCAGATGTAGCTTCTGCCTCCCCTGTCCATGAAATACGCACTAAAAATAAGGAGTCCGGGATATTATCGCCATGAGCGCGAACGCCGCGAGCTGGTTTTATAGTGAGCCGGAACGCAACCCCTACCTGATCACCGAGCGCCTCAACGGGACTTTCTGGCAGGCGCGCATCGTCGGTATCTACTGGCGTTGCGTCCAGCCAGAGCCGCCCTTCCGGGCGCAGGGCTTTACTGGTAACCACACTGTGGAGCTGGAGTGGGTTCCTGCCGAGTGGGTGGCTCTGAAGGTGCCCCCCGGCCTCAACGCGGATGAGCTGGTGGAGTACATCTCGCGGCGCATCCTGGCGATGCCTGCCTCCATCACCTATGGTGATGGGGAGGGCCGCCGAGTGATCGAATGGCATGCCGATGGTGGCAAGCGCCGCTGGAGTGAGATACAGGGACGCGCGGAGTTCGTGCAACCTCGTCGCCTGAAGCGGTGAGAGCATCCACAGCCGGGGTAGGTATGGCACGTTGCCACCCTGTGCCTCCGAGCGCGACCTTTTCCCGCCCATTCCCCATGCTTTTGATTTCGTTGTTCCGAGTTCCGACCAGTTGATGGATAGGAAGCACGCTCATGCCCTGGCCCGGCTGGGGTTGCGTCCTAAAAAGAGCCTGGGCCAGAACTTCATGGTCGAGGAGGCAGCGCTACGCCGGATGGTCGAGGCCGCCTGCCTCTCACCCGCCGACATCGTGCTTGAGATCGGCGCAGGGATGGGCGCGTTGACCGACTGGCTAGCTGCGCGCGCTGGTCGGGTGGTGGCGGTGGAGATCGATGAGCGGTTCATTCCTCACCTGTGCCAGCGGTATAGTGGGCAATCGAACGTCGAGATCGTCCAAGTAGACGTTCTGGAAAGCCACATCGAAGATTTGTTGGGCGATGATGCCGGACGCTACAAGGTCGTCGCCAACTTGCCGTACTACATTACCTCGGCCATCCTACGCTACCTGCTTGAAAGCTCGCACCCACCTATCCTGCTGGTGGTGACTGTGCAGGCCGAAGTCGCGCAGCGGCTCATCGCACGGCCTGGGGCGATGAGCTTGTTGGCGCTGAGCGTGCAGTTCTACGGGGAGCCGGAGGTGATAGCGCGGCTCAAACCCGGCCACTTCTCTCCGCCGCCTCATGTTGAGTCGGCTATCGTGCGGATCGTGCCACACCCTGGCGGCGCTCCGCTGGCTGGTGCGGCCCGCGACCAGTTCTTCCGGCTGGCACGGGCGGGATTCAGCCAGCCGCGCAAGCAGCTCCGCAACAGTCTGTCGGCAGGACTGGGACTTCCGGCGGGCGGTGTGGTAGACTGGCTAGTGGCAGCGGGCATTGACCCAACCCGGCGTGCTGAGAGCCTGTCCATCGAGGAATGGCTCGCCCTTCAGCGTGTGACGGAGGCTGACCTTCTCCCGTTTTCCTCTGCGGAGGGGCGGAAATCGCGCAGGGGGCAGGGAAAATAACCCAATGAGCAACCTATGACCAGATCGATCTCACCCTCCCAACCCAAAGAGCGACCTGCACGCAAGCGCGGATTCCTGCTGACGCTGTTGGCGCTCTTCGCAATGATGATCCTGTCAGCGCTGTTGGGCATCGCCAGCGCTCGTCGCTACCCTGGTCCACCGCCTACCCCCTCACCGACAGCGGACAGCGCCGAGGTCTGGTATGGAAGGGGGCACGCCCTCACCGGGGGAAGCATATGAGCGAGGCCGAGCGGCCCCGGCGCGGATCGCGCACCCGGTTCAATCGCCGCGATCAGACCCTGCTGTGGGGGTTGATCGGCCTGGCGGCGGCGGCGATCCTCGGCGCGGTGGTGGCGATCCTCGTAACGCGGCCCGCCCCCGACCAGCGCAACTTCAACGTGGTTCCACGCAGCCTTGACCTGTGGTCGGTTTACTCCGATGGGCGGGTGCGCTTTGTGACTCTGTTCTACCCAGACGAGTCAACTGTGGCTGAGGGGCAACCGCAGCAAGTGACCGCTGCCGGGCCGTTGGTGTGGGCCGCTGGGGATGTGCTCAGCAGCCGTGTTATCGGTGGATCGCAGCAGCACGTCGAGCTGCACCCCGGCCCCGGCCAGGATGCCGATAAGCTGTACCAGTTGTTCAACCTGGAGCGCCAGGCGGGCAGCGGCCCCTATGGAGTGGACGTGGTCACCACCCGCTCACCCTACCTGACCGATATGGGCAATGGAACCAGCGTGCTCTCGCTAGGAGCGGAACCGCAGCAGGTCTACGCCCAGGTGATCGTCGCGGTGGCGCTGCCGCGCGATACCGATCCGGTGGTGCAGGGGGAGCCTTCCCTGCAACCCTACCGTCAAGCCCGCATCGGAGACTGGCTGGTGTATTACTTCGATACGACTCAGGTCGCCGCAGGCGACGCAATCCGCGTCGAGTACACGCCCGGCAGCCTGTTTCCTGACAGCCTCGACCCGGGTGCAGTGGATCGAAGGCGGTGACGCCCTGAGGTTGACAACGCTGCACCGGCTCAGCACAGGTTACATGTGTACCTCACCTTTTTATAGCCTACATCCAGTGTTGAATGTTGGCTGCTGAATGGCGTAGCAGGCAGGGCTACGGTCCGCTCCCGCCCGTTGGGGGGCAGTTCGGGCACGTGCCAGGAGGCCCGCTGGGCTGCCCGCCGGTTGTGCCGCCCGTATCACCGCCGTCATCAGTGCCGCAGTCCTGACCGCAGGCGCAGGCGTCCCAGCACGCACCAGCGAAGCAGGATAGGGGCACGCCGTTGTACTGGCCGCAGGTGCTGGAATCCTCGCACGGCGCGCCACAGCCGCCCGGCGGCCCGCTGGGGCCAGTGCCCCCGCCGCAGGCCGGGTCATTGCTGGGATTCTCCCCCGCCTCTTCACAGCACTCACCATCCGCAGGGTCGGCTACGCATGTGCCAGGAGGCCCGCTGGGGCCAGTGCCACCCGGACCACCCGGACCGCCTGGTCCACCGGGGCCGCCGGTTGTCGTGCCTGTATCACCGCCGGTCGTGCTGCCTGTGGATCCGCCACTCGTGCCGCCGCCAGTGAAGCTCAGGCCAGGTGGCACGCTGACTGTCAGCGTGGAGCATGAGCTGGTAATGGCTGCCTCCGGCGTGACGATGATATAGGTCAGGTTCATCGGATCGGCAGCGGAGTTCAGCCGGAACAGGATCAGGCTGAGGCCGTCGCGGGCCAGAGCGGCATAGGTGTGACCCTGCACAGCGGGCAGTGAGTCGGCGTAGCTGGCCCCTGCCGGGAGGTTGACCGCCACTAACGGCGTGCCGCCGGTGTCGCCCAGATCGACCAGGCCATTCTGGCCCGCCTGATCGGCCAGGAAGAGGGGGCTGCCGTCATTGCCGAAGTTCCAGTAGAAGCCACTGCTGCCGCCCACCGCGCCCGTCAGGAAGTTCAGGCCGCCCTGCGTGCCGCTGCCCATCGAGGCATCGCGGATGTCAGGACAGGGAGGCAGTGTGATCTCCCAGCACTCGGTGGCCGGAGATTCGCCTGCCTCGTTGAAAGAGGACACTGTGTATTGGTAGGTCGCGCCGCAGGCGACGTTCTGGTCCAGGAAAGCGGGCTGGTTGGCGCCGGTGCCGCCTGCGAATTGGAGCGGCTGCCCGGAGCCGACCTCCAGACGGTAGACGCGGAACCCATCCTCGTTATTGCTGTTATCCTGCCAGCTCAGAGGCACGTCGAAGATGACCCGGCTATCGCCGACGATGTTGCTCGGCGCGTTGGGTGGGACAGTGTCGACCGCCCCCCCGATCCCACCAAACCCAAACCCGCCCCTCAACCACCAGAAGCCGAAGATCAGTAGTGTGATGAGCAAAATCCCTACGATCAGGGCGAAGGCCCCCCCGCCCCGACGGCGCTCATGAGGCTCCCTATCCTCATAGTCAGTCATCGTTTTCCTCCCTTGGCGAACCAGGACCGTCACAACAACGAATCACCTCACCCTACCCCCTCCTATGACGAAAGATCGCCCCGGCTTGGGGCCGGGGCTGGTATCAGGCTGCCGGGCATGAGCTACGGCGAGCACTGCTTCCCATTGCAGTCGATGGCATAGAGGCACTGATTGCCCGCGTAATAGATGCATGTGCAGGGGCAGCTATTATCTTCACCGCCGCAGTCGCCGCCACAGGCACAGGCGTCCCAGCACACCCCTCCGGCACATGCCAGCGGCGTACCATTCGGCGCGGTGCCGCACTGAGCCGACGAGAGACAGGGCGATCCACAATGGGGGGCGGGGCAGGCAGGGTCAATGCCGCCGTTCTCCATCTCGCAGCAGATGCCGTCGTTCGGATTGAGGGTGCAGCCGGGCGTCACTGTGACCGCCGTGGGAGTGACTACGGTTGGGGTGAGGGTGATGATCTGCCTGGTTGCTGTGACGGTGGGCGTATCTTCAGCCAACGTGACCGATGGCGTGATGGTCAGGGTGGCTGTGCCGGTCGGGGTAGCCGTGCTGGTGGAGGTGGGTGTCGGCTCGCCACACGCGCTGAGGATTGCCTCATCCGGGTGATAGATGATGTATTCTATCTCCAATGCGTCGGAAGCCAGGCCGGTGATCGTGAAGACGATCACGCCCACCCCATCACCCATCTGGGCCAGATAGGAGTGTCCCTCAACAGCGGGCACGCCATCTGGCTGATAGTTGGCCCCTGGCGGCACGTTGACCGCGTGCAGCGGCGTCCCGCCGATGTCGCCCAAATCGATCAGGCCGATCTGCCCTACCTGGTCGGCCTTTAGCACAGGGCCATCTTCATTTACCCAGTAGAACGCACCCAGCGCCTCGCGCCCTGCTGCCAGGCCGCCCGGCAGGCTGAGTGGTTGGGGGATCGGGCACGGCGGCAGGGCGATCTGCCAACACTCGGTGGCGGGGGACTCGCCAGCTTCATTGTAGGATGCAATGGTGTACTGGTAAACCACACTGCAGCTTGTCTCAGTATCAAGGAAGGTGGGAGTATTGGCCGAGGTTTCCCCGACCAGCTTCCGCACGCCCGGCTCGTCGGAGCCTTCGCGGTAGACCCTAAAGCCGTCCTCGTTATCGCTATTGTCCTGCCACTGCACCGGGATGTTGAAGATAGCTGCCGACTGCCCTGTGATGTTGCTGGGCGGGTCGGGCAGCACCTCGGCGGCCAGGTTAGGTGCCGCAGACGGTGATGGGAGGCAACCGCGCAACAGCAGGAAGGCGATGATGGCAGCCACGATCAACAGGATGAACAACAAGATGATAGTCCTGCGGCGACGATCCCGCTGAACTTCGCTCGATTCGGCCATATCGATACTCACTCCTCTACGAGAAAATCCACCCATCTCATTCTAGTCACTCTTGAATCCTGCGCCAACATAGCGCAGGTTATGCGCACTGGGGCGGAGAACGCTCTCTGCCCTGTGAACGGGAAAACCAACCCGGAATGTTACAGACCGGGGCGCCAACCCTGCCCCCCCGTAACCTGAGCCTGATAGCTCGGACCGATCACTCGTGATGAGGCAGGGGCAGGTTGATACCCTGCCCCTGCACATGGTTTTCTAGAATGCCATCACGGCTTGCCGCCGGGGCCGGATGGGCCGCTCTGCCCGGCGGGGCCGCTGGGCTGACCGCCATCTTCACCGCCGCAGTCGCCACCGCAAGCGCAGGCATCCCAACAGATTCCACCTGCGCACGTTAGCGGCGTGCCGTCAGGCGCGGTGCCGCATTGGGCGGTCGTCATGCACGGCGATTCACAGTTCGGAGCGGGGCAGGCAGGGTCAATGCCGCCATTCTCCATCTCGCAGCAGATGCCGTCGTACGGGTTGAGGGTGCATGGTCCGCTGGGGCCGCTGGGGCCAGAGCCACCCCCGCATTCCACCGGGTCGTTGAGGTAGTTCTCACCGGCCTGGAGGCAGCAGATGCCGTCGGTTGGGTTGGCGTAGCATGGCGGCGGGCCGCTGGGGCCGGTCGGGCCACTGGGGCCGGTCGCGCCGCAAACGCCACCTGCCAGAGGTAAGCATACGCCCCCCCTGTTGCAGTACAGGCCAGGGCCACATTCCACATCGCTCGTGCAAGGCTCTCCGCATTCGCCGCTGCATGGTGGGCCCCAGCAGCGCGCAGCGCCATCCTTCCAGATGCAGCTCAGCCCTGGCGCGCAGTCGTCGGATGTGCTGCACGTCTCATTGCATGTGTTATCACCGCAGGTTGGCCCGGTGCACGTGCTGGTCGCCGGGTCGCAGGTCAGGCCCGCGCTGCAGGGGTGAGCGGGGTCGCAAGGCTGGTAGCATTCCTGGCCGGGCATGCAGCCCGCGCCCCGGCAGCGCGTATCCCCGTACTCGGTGGCCTGGCAAGTGAACCCGAAGCCGCACTGACTATCCTCGGTACAGGGCGAGTCGCAGCCGAGCGGCTCGCACGCTGGGCCGGTGCAGGTGAAGGTCATCAGATCGCAGGTCAGTCCATCCGGGCACATCTCGTCCATCGCGCACGGGCTGCCGCAGCCAGAGCGGCACACGCCGCCGAGGGCATAACAGATGCAACCGCTCGATCCCGGAATCTTGCATTCGCAGGTTAGGCCGGGGCCGCACGAGGACGCCTCTGGTACGCATGAGTCGAAACAGGTTCCGGGGCCGCAAGTGCCGCCGGGGCCGAGACACACCCCGCCTACGCAGGCAAGGCCCGGTGCGCACGTGCCCCACATCTCCTCAGGAGGCGGTGGCTCCCCTCCGCCGCCCAGGGCGAACATCAGCGGCACGCAGGGCGACCCGCACACTGTGCCGCACAGCTCTGGCTCCCAGCAGTGGCCGGTCCCATCGCAAGACAAACCGGCGGCGCACTGCGAGCTGTCGTCGCATGGCACACCGCATGGGCCGGGCCTGTCGCCGCCGTCGTCAGGGGTATCGCGCCCGTTGCCGCGCGCGACCTCCGCCGGGATCGCCAGTCGGTCGCATGCGCTGGTGATGGCCTCACCGGGCCGGTAGATGATGTAATTGAGGGAAGATGGATCGCCCAGCGCGTTCAGGGTGAAGACCATCATACTCAAGTTATCGCGCGCCCAGGCTGCGTAGGTATGGCCCTGAACTGCCGCCACACCGGTCTGGATGTAGCCACCATGTGGCACGATCAGATCATACAGCGGCACGTTGCCTGCCTCGCCGAGATCGACGAGGCCAAGCTGGCCTGGCAGGTCAGCCATGAGCACGGGGCTGCCATCCGAGCCGAACGTCCAGTAGAAATCGCCCGACGCACCGGCGACCTCAGCCAGGATGTCGAAGCCGCTGCTCTGGCCGCTGGGCAGGCCGATATGGCGGGGAGTTGGGCACGCCGGCAGAGTGATCTCCCAACACTCCGAGGCAGGCGACTCGCCTGCTTCGTTGTAGGAAGAGATGACGTAGTGGTAAGTTGCCCCGCAGGTTGTGCCCACGTCCAGAAAGGCTGGCTGGTTGGCCCGTGACCCTCCCACGAAGATCAGCGGTTCGCCGGTATCGATGCGCTGGCGGTAGACCCAGAAGCCATCTTCGTTGTTGCTGTTGTCGTGCCACTGGAGAGGCACATCATACAGCGCAATGACCGCCCCCTGGATATTGCTGGGGGCGAGCGGTGGAGAGGTCGCCGGCAGGAAAGACAGATCGAGAGGTAGCTCAACCGGGATCAGATCAGGGCGGAATAGGTATAACAGAGCTGCAAGCGCGATGAGGAGTAGGATGATGAGGATCAGCAGCGTGACAAACCCGCCGCGTCTTCGCCGTGAGCTGCCCCCGTTATTGGACGGTTGCACGCTCATATCAAAACCCTCCTATCAATGTGAGCAGGCAGTACCAGCAATCCCATTATGATGGTTTCCGCAATTGACGCGAGTCGACTGACGAGGCACATTGCCTCTATACCTTGCAACGCAGCAACCGGGGCGGAATGTTACACCCTTAGGGGATAGCTATATGTACCACGCCGATCACGGCGCGGTTATCTGGCAGGGGTGTGTCAGCTTCCAGCAAGGGCAGGCGCTCGAGGGAGGGGAAGTGGTACCAACCAACGATGAGGGGATACTCTCTCGGTGAGGCATCTTCAGGGAGGGTGATAGCAAACGAGTCGGGCACGACCTCACCAGGCTGCCATGCTGAGGTGGGATACAGGCCATCGCAAGGTGTCCCATCGCGCTGAGCGACGAGGGGCGAGCCATCCAGCCCGGTGCCCAGATGGGCAAAGGCAGTCAGATCAGCCATGATGTGCTCTGTGGTATGCCAGTAGAGCGTCACGAACAACGTCCCGCCGGGCGCGAGGGTCTCGGCGGACAGGTCGAAACCATAGAGCGCGATCCCGGAGCCGAAACGGGCAACGGGCCGGCGCGCCGGAGGCGGGGCGGAAGCGCTGGGCGGTACTTCGACCAGCGCCGCCGTCTCTTGCCACAGATCAAGGTCGGGGCGCACGACCGTGCCGGATGGGTAGAGCGCGGTGAGCCGGGCGATGGTATCCGTATCGCGGCCCGTCAGAACGAGGTAGGTGGTGCGCGTCGGGCGCTGGTGGGGCAGTGGCAGACACTTGCGGAAGTCGAGCCGGGCGACCGATGTGCCAGGCAGCAGGAACTCAAAAGCGGCCACGTCCTCAGCTTCGGGTGTGCGTTCGACGAAGACCGGCTCCGAGGCGGCGCGGTCGATCAACAGAGTGGCAACCTCGACAGGGACAGCGGTGAACTGTTCGCGCAGGTTGCGCACCTGAGGCCAGATGCCGAACAGGAGGAGGGTCTGGTAAGTGATGCTGAGGATCAGGAGGGTAGGAGCTATGGCTGCTATGCCTGGCTGGGGGCTAGATTCTCGGGCTGGCCTGCCCGATTTCACTATGGGAGCCTCTTCGCGAGGGAGGGGCTGGGAGGAGGCCAGATGTGCCCAGCCCAGTGATACCAACGCGGCCAGCGGTGGCACGATGCCCACCATTCGGCCCAGGTTGGGCGCACCCTCGGTGAGCAGGCTGGGTAACGCCATCAGGGCCAACCAGACAAGTAGTGTCCGCGCTAGCGCGCTGCGGCGCAGGTGAAAAGCTGCCCAACCCACCCCGACCCCGAATCCGACCGCCTGGATCGGGTCAAGCAGCGGCAGGCCGGGCACGACGTTCTTGGGATCGTAGCTGCCTTCCAGAACGAAGGCGCGGGCAATTGTCCAGGCGTTATCGGCGACCATCTCCGGGTAGGTGGTGGGCTGGCCGTTCACCATCGGCACGCTAACGATCCCCGCCCGCTCGGCGAACCACTCCGGGTGGCGGGCAAAGTACCCGATCAGCGGCAGCGAGACGGCGATGGCGGCTCCCGCGAGGGTCAACGCGCCGAGGGCAACCCGTACCCGGCCCGCCCGATCCGCCCGCAGGAATTCCTGGACCAGCACAAAGGCCACCAGCGGCAGGATAAACCGGGCGTGCAGGCCGTTGTATTGCGCCAGCCCGGCGGCCAGCCCGGCCAGAATCCAGGGACCCCACCGCTGCGCGGACCCGCCCCCAGCCCTGCTTCCCTGCGCGATCTGCCACACTACGAATAGGGCCGTTGCGGGGGCGAGGCCGATCTCCATGCCGACCCGGCCAATCGTCACGCAGAACATGGTATAGGCCACGACGACCGCCGCCAGGGCCGCGATCCAGCGGCGCTGTGAAAGGGGCTGGGGGATCGAGTCGGCGCGCAGCAGGGCGTAGGTGCAGGCGTAAGCCAGCGGCACGCTGATCACCCCGGCCATAGCGGCCACGTAGCGGGCGCTGACAATCGTATCCAGGCCGAGCTGTTGGACAAGAGCGGTCAGGACGACAAGGCCCGCGTTGGCTCCGCCGAAGGAAGTCTCGTAGAAGGGGCGGAGTTGACCGGTCGCCAGCAGCTCCCGCGCACGGAGCGCGAACCACACCTCGTCGAACCAGGCAGGGGGCGGCAGCGTGCTCAACCGGAACAGGCGCAGGATCGCTGCCCCCAGTGTCGCGGCAAGGACAACCCGCCGAGCAGCGGTTACTGTCGAGTGGTCGTGTGGTGCTCTAGCGGTGCTCATGCAGGGCAGGTTAGCGAGTGCCAAGTAGAAAGTGAGGGCAAGCAGAAGGCAAGTTGACTATTGGCTTTTGACTTTGAGTTATCTACTTGCCCCTTAGCTTAACCGCTTTATACACAGGGAGCAAGACAAGAGGGGACCAGGGGGCGCAAAGAACACGGAGGGAAAGGGAAAAGAGGTGTAGAATAGGCTAACATCCTTTCGCATAGGCCTAACCATGCCTGACAATGCCTTCGACGCGCTGATCCTGATCGCCCGCCCGGCGGCGGGCAAGAGTGAGCTAATCCATTACCTCAAGAGTGTGCCGCTCGATGAGCGTGTGCGGCGCTTCCACGTCGCTGAGGTAGTGGAGATCGACGACTTCCCGATGCTGTGGGCGTGGTTCGAGGAGGACGACATTCTCGAAAGGCTGGGCCTGGCACGCCTGCATTCTACGCCGGACTACGATCTACATAACCTGGCCCTGTGGCATGTGCTGATCGAGCGCATCAGCCTGGAATATGCCAAGCTGGCCCGCGACCCGGACCTGCATAAGCGACACACGGTGCTGGTCGAGTTTTCGCGGGGTGCTTCCATCGGCGGCTATCGTGAGGCGTTCCAGCATCTCTCCGATGACCTGCTAAGGCGGGCGGCGCTGCTGTACATCAATGTGAGCTATATCGAGTCGTTGCGAAAAAACCGGCTGCGCTTCAACCCGGACGCGCCAGACAGTATCCTCCAGCACAGCCTGCCCCTGGCCAAGATGGAGGCGTCGTATCGGGACGATGATTTCGTCACGCTGACTGCAGACGACCCAGAATGGCTCACTGTGTGCGAGGTGCGCGTGCCCTACGCCATCTTTGAGAACGAGGACGATGTGACCTCCGGACCGCCGGGGCCGCTGGGCGCGCGGCTGGAGCAAGTGCTGGGCAGGCTGTGGGGGCTGGCTCGCCGCCGGTGATGGCCCCTACATCCGGTGCGGCTCGGTAGCGCTGCGCCGCTCAGCGATCAGGGCGCGTGCCTCGTCGAGTGTGTCTACAATGGCGAATCGCTTGGCCCAGCCGGTGACCCTGGCGACAATGGATATCATTGTCCGGCCAAATTCGCTTCCGCCTGCCAGGACGATCATGCCGACATTGGGGGGCATGGCTGCTACCACTTTCTGTAGCTGCGGCAGGAAGTTTGGGTCCGGTGTCCTGATGTCCGGTGATGTGACTGCGATGAAGTCCACTTGGCCCGGGACGCTCGCCGCCAGCATGAAGGCAGCTTCGAAGGCCGAGTGAAACTCGTCCCAGGTGTAGGGGGTGACATCCATCCGAATAATGGTGCGCGCATCGTCGTCCCAACTGACGTGGATTGGCATAGCAACTACTCCTGGCACAGTCTCCCAAGTGCAACGCAAACCAGAATCTCGGTAGAGTGTACGGAGGCGGCGATTATTGTCCCCAGATGGGTGGCCTCTCACCTCCGGCGCGACAAACTATCCCGTTTCACGAACCCCCTGCCTCCTGGGCGCGCGCGTATGCCAGAGCTTCGTCTATCGTGTCGAAGACCTCGGCTGCGATTCCGCCGAAGGTTGGGCTGTTCAAACCCCTAGCGGCAAGTCTGACCACAGGGCTTGGAGAGACCCAGATCAGCTTTTTGATCTTCGGGTGATGCCATAGCGATTCTGCGCCCCTACCGCCCTGATTCGCGCCTCTGACAACATCATCCAGGTTAAACTTGAACCGGGTGATGTCTACGACGAGATAGAGCGGTTCATCAGATTGATCTAGTATCGCCCTTGTGTCCGCATCCGAGTTAGGCTGATCCCGCACCACAGAATATCCCGGCAGGATGGTTGATACGATAATAGGTTCCCCAGGAAGGCGTTCGATATGGTAAGTCATGGTCATCAGCAGCCTGCTTGGAAAGTTAGCGCTTCTGGGAAGCGCCCCCCGCAAAGCGACTATCTACGGAGGATGGTTCAATACTCTTCCCGAATGATAGTGCTTGCCTAGCTCGTTTGTGGATCGGGGAATGACCTACCATCACAAGGTTGTAAGGTGGAGTCGTTTCAATCGTAACCCTCTTGCTCCATGTCAATGGGCAGCGGCTCGCCGAGGATCGGAGTGGGGCGGGTGATGATATCCAGCAAAGCTACAACCATCGCCGGAAGTTCGCGGATACGGCTGTAGGTCAGCGAGGTACGGGAATAGCCCCAAGGGCGCTGGTAATCAGCGAAGACGCCTACAGCGTCGATGCCAAGCGCGTTGCAGATCATCAGCGCGCGGTCGAGGTGAAAGTTCTGGGTAACCAGCACCGCCTCCTGCACGCCAAAGATGTCCCGTGCGCGGTAGCAACTATCATACGTGCGTCGACCGGCGTAGTCCAGCACAATGGCCTCGTCAGGCACGCCTAGTTCCAGGGCATGATGGCGCATCGCGCCTGGCTCGTTGTAGTCAAGGGTGCTGTTGTCGCCGGTCATCAGCAGCATGTCCACCTTGCCTGCATGGTACAGATCAGCTCCCGTGGCGACGCGGTCGGCCAACATAGCGCTGAGCCGCCCGCCGGGATACACCCGCGCGCCGAAGATGATCGCCACACGGCGATGGGGAACGGTCTCTGGCGTGTAGGTGCGGCCCCGGTATATCAATGCAGCCAGTGCCCGTAGTGCCAGCGGTGCGAGGGTGGCGAGGATCAGGGTAATCAGGGCAAGACGCACTACGACGGATAACACGCGCCGGGTTTTCTTCCGCATCAGATCGAGGTAAGCTCCAATACAAGGTTATCGGGACAGGACGGTTGCTTCGAGCGCAGCCTCTTGGTCCCTGCGATTGAGAGTGTAGCAGGCGGTATGACCTGCTGCCAGACGTGGCGGCGACTCGCCACTGACGATTGGCCTACAATCCGTCTCACAGCAACATGGGAAAGGGACAGCCCCTCGATATGGAGCCAGAATATCCTATGACGCCTAGCGACTCCAGCCCGTCCTGGAGTCTGAGCCTCAAGCTGGTGGTCAGTGTCATCTTGTTTGTGCTGGCGGCCCTGGTGGTTTATGTCGCTCGGATCGTCTTCGTGCCGCTGGTCGTCGGCGCGATTTTGGCCTACCTGCTGTACCCGGTAGCCCGGTGGCTCTCGCAGGTCACCCGTCTATCGCACGAGCTTGCTGCCGCCCTGACGTACCTGGCACTGATCGCGTTGCTCATCCCCATCGGGATCGTGACCGTGCCGCTGCTGGCGGATCAGGTCACCGGTCTGCGAAATGAGCTGCTGCGCGTGATCAGCCAGCTCCGCGCGGCCAGCGCAGAGACGGTTGAGATCGTGCCAGGCTTTGAGGTCCAGGTGCAGGACGTGATCAACGAGGTGACAGCCGCTCTGAGCACAGCAGTGCGTGCTGCCGCTTCGGAGTCGATTGAGTTGCTGTTTGGGGCCAGCAAAACGCTGCTGCTGGCGATCTTCACCCTGTTCATCGCCTTCTACCTGACCGCCGATGCTCGCAAGTTCATTGCCTGGCTCACCCGGCTGGCTCCGCCCGCTTACCGACGCGATCTGGAACGATTACTGGCCGAGATCAATCCGATCTGGGCGGACTTTTTCCGGGGGCAGGTGGTGCTGGCTCTGGTCGTGACGGTCATCCTGACCGCGATCAGCGCTGCGATCGGGCTGCCGCAGCCGCTGCTGATGGGCATCCTGGGCGGCCTGTTGGAGTTCCTAGTCAGCGTAGGGCACACCATCTGGCTGATCATCGCTCTGATCTTGGCGCTGGTGGAAGGCTCTACCTACTTGCCCGTCTCCAACCTCGTCTTCGCACTGATCGTGCTGGGCACGAACCTGATCTTCACGAAGTTCGACCTCAACTACCTGATCCCGCGCATAGTTGGTGAACGGGTCAATCTTCACCCGATGGTTGTCATCCTGGGGATCATCGTCGGCGCGAGCATTGGGGGGGTGCTGGGCATTGCGCTGGCTGCGCCCACCATTGCCAGCCTGCGGGTGATCGGGCGTTACCTGCACGCCAAGCTGTTCGACCTGCCGCCCTTCCCGGATGCATTAGGGGCGGATGTTCACGCAGTCCAAGTGGCCCCTGCTGACGCTGCACCGCGGCGGGCAAGCAAGCCGGAAGCAACCTCCTAGGATAACAATCCTTGCGTTGAGAGGATGCAACATGGACCTCGCCATCATGGTTGAAGGGCAGAATGGGCTGAACTGGCCGCGCTGGCAGCGCATCGCGCGGGCGGTGGAAGACCTAGGCTTTGTCGGGCTGTACCGCTCGGATCACTTCACCAACATGAACCCTCCTGACCTGGATTCGCTGGAACTGTGGGTCTCGCTGGCTTGGCTGGCAACCCATACCACACGCATCGAATTCGGGCCGCTGGCGACGCCAGTCTCGTTTCGCCATCCGACGCTGACCGCGCGTATGGCCCGCGATGTGGACGACCTCTCCGGCGGGCGGTTGCACCTGGGGGTCGGTGCAGGCTGGCAGGAGCGCGAGCATAGTCACTTCGGTCACCCCCTGCTGGGCGTGAAGGCCCGGATGGATCGCTTTGAGGAAGGGCTGGAAGTGATGATCCGGCTACTGCGAAGCGACGTCCCAGTCAGCTTTGAGGGGACGTATTTCACCCTGCGCGAGGCGATCCTGCTGCCGCGACCTGCGCGGCCCGGCGGCCCGCCGATCCTGGTCGGCGGCAACGGCGAGCGCCGCACCCTGCGCCTCGCCGCCCAGTACGCCAGCATGTGGAACGGCGTCTTTGCGACTCCCACGGAGTATCGGCGGCTGAATCAGCTACTCGACCAATACCTGATCGAAGCGGGTCGCCAGCCGGGTGAGGTGCACCGCTCGCTGATGACCGGGATCGTATTCGCGCGCGACGACGCTGGGGTGAAGCGCAGGCTCATCGAGCGTGGGCGCACCGCTGACGAGCAGCGCGCGCGGGGGGTGATCGTTGGCACGGCAGGCGCCGCCGTGGATCAACTGGGCGAGCTGGCGGCGGCGGGCTGCCAGCGGGTGATGCTCCAGTGGCTCGACCTGGATGATCTGGACGGGTTGGAGGCGCTGGCGCGGGACGTGCTACCCCATTACCAGTAGTCCCCATCCTGGCAAGAGAGTCACATCCCCTTGCCCCGCACGGCGTCGATGAACGACCATAGGGTGCCGGCGGGCAACAGAACCAGCAGCGAGATCGAGAGGATGCCCCCAGCGACCTCCAGCAGATCAAGCTGGTCGCAGACGAAGATCGTCCCGAACAGGCCCGCCACGATCACGAAGTAGGCGCTGCGCCCCCAGCGCATATTGGCTGCGTGGCTGAGTGCGATCACCATTGATGGCAGCCCACCGACCAGCATCGCCTCGGCGGTTCCCTTCACGGCGATGAGCGCAGCTATCATCACCGCCAGCACCAGAAAGCGCCACCAGCGCCGGATCAGGCCAGGCTTCTTCGATGCGGAACGCAATGAGCGAGGGGTGCTGGGCGGAGGCGGAGCGTGCGCCGGCGTCTTCATCGCGGGGGCGGTTTGCAGGGGATCCCAGCCGGGTGGGGGCAGGCTGGCGAGCAGCTTCGCCAGCCCGGCGCGGTAGTCCGGCTGGAAGTCCACGTACTGGACAGCGATCAGTTCGACGGGCAGCTTGACCTCGTGTAGCGTGACCGGGTAGACGCGGCCCGGTTTGTTCTGCAGGGCGTACAGCAATTCGTTGCGTACCCAGCGCGATTCGAGCGCCTCCGGGGAAAGCAGGATGATATAGGCATAGCAGTCATCCAGCGCCCGCTGGATCTCCTGGTTCCATGCCTCACCGCCCTCGATCCCCGCCACGTCCATCCAAACCCGATGGCCTGCCACTCGTAAGTCGTTAGCCAGACGCAGCGCAAAGGCGCTGTCTGGCTCAGTGCGCCGGTAGCTCAAGAAGATATGGCCTGTTTCAGAAGTCTGCGTCACGGTATGATCTCTACTCCTCGGTGGCGGGATGGTAATCAGTGACGAGCCACTGGTCCTGGATAATCTCAACCACGTAGATGGCTGTGTAGGGGCCATTGAACGCATACTGGGATCGCTCACCGTCGTCGCAGAACACGCGCCCATCGCGATCCACGCTGGCGGTCGCCTCAGCCCGGTCAGGCGAGGTGAATGTGACCTCGATGACCGTAAGGCCACGCTGGTTGTATACCCAGTGGCAGTTTCCCGCCGCCCGCAGGATATTGACGGCGTTCAGCCGATCCTCCAACGCATCCTGGCGCGCGACCGCACTCAGGCCGGTGATGTTGCCGGTCTCCAGTGCAATCCGCATCTGGCGGTCGAAGGCGATCACCGCTGCGCGCACATCGGCGACGGTCTGCTCGAATTGGGCGGTGGCCGTTAGCGCGATCTCCGTTGGGGAGAGGGTTACCCCGCCCGACGGCCCAACCGGGCCGGTGGGCGTCCCTTCCGTGGCACGCCTGACCATCCCCACACTGACCACCAGCCCTACCGCCAGAGCTGCCAGCCCCAGGATAACGGCGACCAGCAGTGGAAGAGGCGTCTGTTGGATGACTGTCTGATAGGTGATGATGTCGTCGCCTGCTACGTTGATCTGGCCTCCCACGTCTCCGCTTACCGAGAGGTTGATCTCGTCGTCGTGGCCACCGGCGTGCTCGATGGCGTCTTCGTCCTCAGAGAATCGGGTTGGCATGGAGACACTCCTCCTTGCGCGGCCTATTGGCTGTCTTGCGCCATTTGGCGGCGATGATCGCCCTACGCCCCTGCGGGGGCAAACGTGACAGTGCTCACTCGATGTTAGTAGCCCGGAATTCCGTTACGTACCATTGGCCATCGCTGAACCTGAGCACATAGCTGGCATCCAGCGGGCCGGTGAAGGCGTATTCGGGGCGCTCCACTCCGCCACATACTACTGTGCCATCCCGGTCGAGGATCGCGTCCACCTCGGCCACCGACTCGCTGTCAAAGACAATCCGGGTGATGTTGACCATCGCCGGGTACTCGTTACGGCGGGTATAGTACCACTGGCAGTTACCGCCCGCCGTCAGAATGTCCACCGCATCCAACCGATCCTGAAGGGCCTGGCCCTGGGCTACGCTCGCCAGCCGGGTGGTATCGCGGGTGGTTAGAGCGTACTGCATTCCCTGATCGAAGGCGACGACAGCAGCGGCAACAGCCGCCTGCGCAGGGTCGGCGCTGATAGTGGCAGTTAGCGAGTCGGGTGATGGCGTGGCCACTAGCCCATCGGGCACAACCGGCACAGCGGAACAGTTGCCGCTGGCTGTGACCAGGGCGGTGGATACCCAGCCCCCTCCCTCGATCCGCCACCAGGAGCCGTCGGCATTCCGACCGATGATGGGGGCTTGTTCCCCCTGGCCCAGGACATTCTCGACTGGGTAAGCGATGTCCGGCCCGGACCGGATGTTGACGGCGCTCTCAGCGGCGGCCATGCATGGCGCTGGCGATGGGCTATCTGTAGGGCGAACCGTCGGGTCGGGTTGGGCCGAGGCGGGGAGGGTCGGCTCCTCGGCGACCGCCCCCCCAAGTGTACCGCTCAGCACCAGCCCTCCAATCCCCAGGATGAGCGCTCCCACCAGCAGAACAAGCATCCAGGGATGGATGGCAGGCGCACGCCGGGGACGTTCGCTGTGAGTGCCGCCCAGTGCGGCGACCAATCTCGCCAGCCCGCCCTTGTAATCACGAGTCAGGTCATAGTACTGAAGCGCTTCTAGCCGGTAGGGGATGTCGCATGGGCGTGCCAGAACGGGCAACACGGGCTTGCCACGCCGCAGGAAGTAATTCCACTCCGAGGCAACCTCCGCGCTATCTGTAGAATCGGGTGTGAGCACCACCGCCAGGTGAGTGCAATCGCGCAACGCACGCTCCACCGCCACGCGCCAGGTGGTCGTGTTGGCGGCCACGTCGCGGGGGATGTCCTCCTTATCGCGCCAGGTGTCTATGCCGCTTTCTCGCAAGTCAGCGGCCAGACGCCTGGCGATGTTGTCATCATGATGACTGTAGCAGATGAAGACTCGCACCGTGCTTCCTCCTCCTCCCATCGCGTGCTCCCATTATAGGGCCAGGGCTGTCAGTCACAAAGTCCAACCTGTTGGTCAGCCAGCAGGCCAGCCACGCCTCTCCACTTGATGGGATGGGCGATTCGGCCTAGAATGGCGGCCCATGCGACGCCCGACTCTCATCATGCTGGCCCTGGCTGGCGCGCTCCTGGCCTGCGGACCTACAGCCTCTCTCCCCCCTCAGGCAATCCCATCTCCTAACTCCGTCCCCGTGACCGGGGTAGGGGAAGGCTCCTCAACGTCCGGTGGCGCGCCACCAGCTCGGACCGCCGCACCACCGACCCCAGATTGGCCCCCGCAACGCAGCGAGCGCATCGCTGGATGGGTGGGCCAGGTCTCCGCTCAGCGGCTGTTTGAGCATATACAGACGCTGGCTGCGATCCCCTCGCGGCACGTCAACAGCGCTACCATCGGTCAGGCAGCGGAATACATTCACCACCAATTTGAGGTAGCAGGTGGGCGTCTGATTGTCTCCCGCGATGAGTTCCCGCTGGTCTGGGATAGCATCCCCACAGCGCAGGTCAACGTGGTCGCTACCCTGCCCGGCTCCGACCCGGATGCTGGAATGGTGGTGATCGGCGCGCATTACGACTCACGAACTATCGACCTGGCTGATGCCACCTCACCTGCGCCAGGGGCGAACGATAACGCGACGGGGGTCGCTGCGGTGCTGGAGATCGCCCGTGTCCTGGCCCACCAGACCCCGCGCGCGACGGTGATCTTCGCCGCATTCTCGGCAGAGGAAGTCGGCAGGCAGGGCAGCCTTCACTACGTCGAGGCAGGGCGGGCGCTCGGTGAGGATAGCTGGCGTGCTATGCTGGCACTGGACATTGTGGGCAACGCGGCAGGCCCGGCAGGTGAGGGGGCGATCCGGGTTTTCTCCGCCGATCCTCCCGATTCCCCTTCCCGGCAACTGGCACGCTTCGCGGCGCTGGTGGGCGAGCAGTATGTGCCAGGGTTCGACGCGCAAGTTCAGGCGGCCCTCGACCGCCCTGGCCGCTATTCCGACCATCTGTCTTTCAGCGAGGATGGAGTCGCCGCGGTGCGGCTGATCGAGCCTCTGGAAGACCCCTCGCGCCAGCACTCACCATTAGATACCCCCGAGCATGTCTCGGCGACTTATGTCCAGCACGCGGCACAGCTTGCGCTGGCGATTCTGGCCAGTATAGCCTGGGGGCCAGACGCACCGAACGCACCGGTGATCGTTGGAGATCGGCTGGAATGGTCACCTGTCGAGGGGGCGGTGGCCTACGCCGTTGCTGTGCGGGCGGGCGATAGCCTCGAATATCAGGACACGTTCTATACGATCCAGCCCTGGATCAACCGCGCCCTGCTGGCGGGCTGGGATGTGGCCAGCGTGGCGGCCATTGGGCCGGATGGCTCGATGAGCGCCTTTTCCCCAGAGCGGATGCTCCGTCCGTAATCCCGGCAGGCCCCGACATCTTCAGCAGGACAAGGAGGGCTTTCTACCCCGGTCTCGGCATTGGCGTTTGATTGGACTTGGGCCGATAATGACCCTGCCAGACAGGCATGGTTTCTGTAAGGCAGGCAGTGAGGTTGGGATGGCGGTGGACGAGAATCTGATCAGCACACAGCGCCTCATGGAGACAATATCGGCGCTGCACGCCTTTAGCCTGGAAGTGGGGGCGCAGTACGATACCAGCAACCTGCTGCGACTGATCGTCCGCGCCGCGCTAGAGCACACCCGCGCTGCGAATGTCCATCTGTACCTGTATGATCAGGCCAGCGACCGTCTGACCTTTGGAGCCAGCCTGTGGTCGGATGGAACAGCCGATCAGGAGGTCAGCCAGCCCAGGCCCAATGGAACCACCTATACCGCTGCGCGCAGCGGAAAGCGCATCGTTATCACCGATCCCGGCAGCGACCCTCTGCTAACCGATGTCATTCAAACTGGAGCCTGGGCACAGATCAAAACGTATGCCAGCGTGCCACTGCGCTCCGGTGACGAGGTGATAGGGGTGTTGAACCTTGCCTTTGATCGGGAAGGCGCCCTCGACCACGATATGCTCCAGTTCCTCGATCTGTTGGCGGCGCAGGCGGCGGTTGCGTTTCAGAGCGTGCGCCTGTATGAGGCCGAACGTGCTGCTACCGCTCGCGCGCAGGCCATGCTTGAGGCAGCCCTGATTCTGTCCTCCAAGCTGACCACCCCAGAAGTGCTGGAGGAGGTGCTACGAGAGTGCGCTCAGGTGCTGCCCTTCACATCTGGCTCGATCATGATCCTGGAAGATGGAACGCCTGCGCTGCTAGCCCTGGCAGGCTACGAAGGGCGCGAAGACGCCGTCGTGCCCATCACGCGCGATGTAGTCAGGGATAGCCCCCTTCTCAAGCAGATAATCCTCACCCAGCAACCTGTCCTCGTCCCAGATGTGAGGGATGCCCCCGAGTGGGTGGTCTACCCAGAGACGCAACACATCCGCTGCTGGCTGGGCGTGCCGCTGCTGGCGCGGGATGAGGTGATCGGCATTCTGTCGCTGGAGAGCGACCAGCCTGCAATCTATACGCGCGAGCATGTCGAAATTGCGCGTGGGCTGGCGGCCCATGCCGCTGCCGCCGTCGAAAATGCCCGGTTGTTCGATCGGACCCAGGAAGCGCTGGCCCAACTTGAGACGTTCTTTAGAGCCGGACAGGCACTGATCGCTGCTGGCGAACCGGAACAGGCGCTGGCCGCAATGGTTGCTCCTTTCCTGGAAGCTGGCGCAAGTAGCGCTGCTCTGCTGTATTTCGATCTGGGCAGGGGTGACCAGCCGGAGTTCGCTGAGGTGGTGGCCCGGGTCGGTCAGCACACCCGAGCCCAGGGCTGGGCCGCCCACGCGCGCTTCCGGGTGGCCGACTTTGCGCTGGGCCGGCTGTTAACCGCGTCGCCGCACGAAGTCCACCTGATCAGCGATCTGCAGGGGCGCACAGAGCTTAATGAACCAGCCCTCCAACTTCTGGCCGAGGGGCATGTGCGGGCGCTGGCGGCCATTCCGCTGGTGCTGCAGGGTCGTTGGGTGGGAGCCGTTACGATCCACTGGCCGGAGCCGCATCACTTTACCTCGCGGGAGCATCAGTTCTTGAGCGTGGTCAGCGGTCAGTTGGCTGCTATCTTGGAAAGCCAACGCCTATTGGAGAAGGCCCGGCGTGCCCAGGAACGTTTTCATGATATTGCCCTCAGCACATCCGACTGGCTGTGGGAGGTTGATGCCGTTGGGACACTGACCTATTGCTCGGAGCGGATCGTGGAATTTCTGGGATATGCCCCCTCGGAGCTGATAGGCCGATCTCTGTTTGAGACCCTGCTGCCCCCAGAGGAGGCGGAGCGGGTGCGGCAGGTCTTTGACTCCCACGCTAGGGAAAGCAGGCGCATTGACGGGCTTCAGTATTGGGGCCTGCATAAAGATGGCCATCGGGTGTTCCTTTCGACCTCGGGTGTGCCAATTCGTGATCCACAGCGTGGGCTGATCGGATTTCGCGGGGTAACCAAGGATATTACTGCACAACATCAGGCGGAGCAGCGTGAGCGGATGGCTTACGAGATCGGTCAGCGGATGACGGCTTTGTTGTCGTTGGACGAACTGACCGAAATGATCGTCCATCAGGTGCAGGAAGCCTTTGATTTCTACCACGTTCACTTGTTCCTCTATGATGGGCAGGCTCGCAACCTGCGTATGCAGTCTGGGACAGGCGAGGCGGGGCGTCGGCTCAAAGAGAGCGAGTTCTGCATTCCGCTACGGGCACGGCCCAGTCTGATCGCCCGTGCGGCGCGCACCTTCCAGCCGGTGATCTCCAACAATACCCGTCGTGACCCAGACTATCTCCCCAACATCCTTCTGCCGGAGACCCGTTCAGAGGCAGCATTCCCGCTGTGCCGTGGCAACCGCCTGCTGGGAGTGCTCGATATGCAGGCCGCAGAGGTGGGACGCTTCACCTCCGCAGAGGTGCGGACGCTGGAAAGCCTGGCCGTCCATGCCTCGATTGCCATTGAGAACGCTTTGCTCTACGAGGCCGAGCGGGCCGCCCGCTCCCGCAGCGAAGTGCTGCTGGAAGTGGCCCGCGCTCTCTCTTCGACGCTGGGGTTAGAGACCTTGCTGCACAAGATTCTGGATGAGTGCGCGAAGGTGCTATCGTTCAAGACAGGCTCGATCTTGATCTACGAAGGCCATACTCCCATTATGGCGGCTACCAGCGGGTACGGCGACCACACCGCGCGGATCATCGAGGAGTCCAAAGAGCAGCTTGTGCACAGCCCGATCCTGAAACGGATGATGCGCGATCTCCAACCGGTGATCCTGGCCGATGTGCGGGAGAATCCGGAGTGGATCAGCTTTGATGCCACCGGCCACATCCGGGGCTGGATGGGCGTTCCGCTGATCAGCCGTGGTCAGATGATCGGCGTGCTCATGTTGGATAGTCAGGAAGTCGGTGCGTACACCCAGGAACACCTGGCGATTGCCCAGGGCCTGGCTGCTCACGCGGCGGTGGCGATTGAGAACGCGCGCCTGTACCAGGCGCTCGAGCAGCAGGCCAGCCACTTGGAAGACTTGGTGGCGGAGCGCACTACCGAGGTCGTCCGTGAGCGCGAGCGCCTCAGGGCCATTGTGGAAAGCGCAGGTGAGGGGATCATCTTCACCAGCGCCGAGGGGGTGATCGAATTCGCCAACGCTGCCTGGGAGCGGCTCAGTGGCTACCGCGCCGCTGACGTTATAGGGCAGCACTTCAGTGCCCTCTATGATGCCTCTTCAGTGCCATTGGCTGAAGGACTCAAGCAGCTTCAGGCTGGTCAGGTATGGGAGAGAGAGGCGCGCGCGCGGCGGGCAGATGGGTCGGAGTACGACATGTCGATCACCTTCGCGCCAGTGGTCGAGGGGAACGGCAAGGTGGTGCACCTTGTGGGCGTGTTTCGCGATATCACAGCGCAGAAGGAAGTGGATCGGATGCGTAAGAAATTCCTGGCGAATGTCTCCCACGAACTGCGTACGCCGGTCACCAGCCTGAAGTTGTTTCATACCCTGCTACGCAGCGGCCCGCCAGAGCGCCGCGATGAGTATCTGGATACAATGGACGCCGAACTGCAACGGCTCGAGCGGTTGATTGAAGACCTGCTGGACATCTCGCGCATTGATCGGGGAGTCCTGACCATCCGGCCTGAGCCGCTTGACCTGAACGAGCTGGTGCAAGGAGTCATGCGGGCGCATCTACTGCGAGCGGAGGAGCGTGGCCTGCATCTGGAACTTGACCTGTATCCCGATCTGCCGCCTCTCTTCGTAGATCGCGAACGGATGACTCAGGTGCTGGTCAACCTGCTGACCAACGCCATCAACTTCACGTCGCCCGGTGATCGGATCGGCGTGCGGACTGGGCTGACCCGCCAGGAGGGCACATCGGCAGCGACTCTGACCGTGTGGGATAGCGGCATGGGCATCGCGCCGGAAGACCTGCCATTCGTATTCAACCGTTTCTTCCGAGCCGAGACAGCCAAGGTGGAGGGCATCCCCGGCACGGGCCTGGGACTGAGCATCGTCAGGGAGATCGTTGAGATGCACGGGGGCACGGTCAGGGCCGAGAGCACCCTCGGTGAGGGGTCGGCGTTCACTGTGTATCTGCCCATCGAGGGGTTGGTGCGGTGAGCGGAAAGTAGAAAGCGGAAATTCGCCTTCTTACTCCTCGCGCGGGGCGACCTCTATCGGGTTGCCAACCCCAATCTCACCGCCCGCCAACACCTGGAACAGCATCCCGCGCTGGCCCTCAAGCGCGTCCTTCAGGCCGGGCTGCAAACTGTCCAGCATCTCGCAGGGTGTGCAATCCCCCGTCGCTTCCAGCACGACCTTGCCAATGCACAGCCTATCACCGGGGCGCAGGGCCATCACGTCAAGGCCGCGCGTGGTGAGGTTCTCACGCACATCACCCGGTTTCAGGCCGAACGCATCCAGCACCTCGGCAGGCATGACCAGCACCTGCCGGTGGCTCCCTGGGCGCACCCCGCGATTACCCTCGATCCCCAGCCCCTCGACCAGGCGGGCGGTCTGGAGCGGGATCATCGGCGCGCGCTTCTCGCTTTTGATGTGGATGGCGATCACTTCCCCCATCGTTTTTCCTCCGGCATCGGTCGGGCCACCTCGTGATGCGCCTCAGGTGAATAGGCGCAGCAGTGCCGCGACCGGGTTGGCTTCGATGACCAGCGGCGTCGGGCTGAAGACCAGGATGAACACCACCAACATCACAACCCCCAGCGCCTTGCGAGGGCCATCCAGCTCGGTGATCTCGTCGAGCACCGGGGCGTGGGAGCGCAGCAGGAACAGGGCGAAGAAGATCCAGATCCACCAGCCGCTCCAGCCAGGCAGAGGCAGATCCGCCAGAGGGCGCAACAGACCCAACGCCCCCGCCGCCGCGCCCGGCGGCAGCCCAGCGGCCATATCGCGCAGTGAACCGATGGTCGCCATGATCAACAGGGCGGCGATCACCGGCGTGCGTGCGGCCCGCGCCTTGCGCCCGAACAGACCGAACATCACGTGCCCGCCGTCGAGCTGGCCGATGGGCAGCAGGTTCAGCGCCGTGACCAGGAATCCGGCCCAGGCGGCAAAGGCCACCGGGTGAATCCACACATCCACCCCACCCTGCGGCAGGATGCGTCCGAAGACGAGATACTTCAACGCCAGATAGGCCAGCGACTGCCCTTCGTGCAGAATGGCAGTGTTCTGCTGAACCGCCTCCGGCAGCCGGGCCATGAAGCTCTGGACATCGCCGACTTCGGAGAGGGTCAACCCATAGAGCATCACTGGCACAGCTACGATCAACCCAGCCAGCGGCCCAGCGATGCCAATGTCGAACTGGATGCGGCGGTTGGGGGCAGGCTCGCGCATAGCGATCACCGCGCCCAGCGTGCCCAGGATATTGAATGGCATAGGGATGAAAAACGGCACGCTCGTGTGCACCTTATGAATCCGTGCCACGATGTAATGTCCCATCTCATGCGCGCCGAGTATCCCCAGCAACGACAGGGTATACAGCGCCCCCGTCGTCAGCGCGTGCCGCCAGACCTCCGGCGTGGGCATTAGATCGGGGAAGGGCAGGGCGCTGGTATTGCCGGTGATCTGGGCGATGATAACCGCCCAGGGCGGGTTGAACAGCCCGTCATCCTGTTGTACGCCCACTAAGAATACGCTGATCACCGTCAGCGCCAGCAGGGTCAGTGCCAGTGTGGGCGGGCGGCGAGGCTGTGTGCCGAACACCGTCGGCAGGGCACGAATCTCATCCATGCCCTCCTCACGGCGCAACAGGGGGGTATGTCCCACCGCCTCGAACTGGGGGCGCAGCCGTGCAAACGCCTGGTCGGCGGGCATCAGCAGACGGCCCCGCAGCCGGAGCGGGTTCTGCGGCGGGCCGAGCGTCACATCGTGAATCTCAATCACCTCGGCAGCGGCGCGGCGCATGGCATCCTGCGCAGCTTCGAGGCGGTTAGGGGCCAGCGGTGGGAGCTCCATCCTATCCGCCGGCTGTTCGAATCCTTGCTCAGACATGTACCGCCAGACTCCTTGCAAATGATCGTTGGGGTGCATAGAACGCAGCGCGAGCTTCGCCGCCTGGCTGCACCTCTAGTGCAGCGCACGTGTGATTGTATCGCAAACGCGGAGGTTCTGTCGGCGGCTATCCCTCGCCGCCGAGCAGGTCTTCGAGCGGCGTGCCGTTGACCGTGACCCTCACAGCGCGGACGGTCGAAAATTGGAGCGCGGTGTGCTCGATCTGTGCCTCGACGCGGGGATCGTCGCACTCGCCGCCCAGCATCAACGTGCCGGAAAGCTGGATGATGGCTGTGCCGCTGGAGTCAATGGTCACGTCGGCGAGGGCCAGGTTCGACAAGTATAGCGCGTTGTACAACCCCGACTCGCCGTAGAACTGGTTGCGGATCGACAGCAGCTCAGTGATGGCGGCGCGCAGCGGGCCGCGCGTCTGGGGAATCTGCCGCGTCACGCCCACGACGCTATCCCCGCAGCCGATCAGCGGGCCGGAGACCCCGTTATCCCCCACCGCGATCAGGAATATCTGCACCTCGGTCACACCCGCCCAGGTGGGGGCGGCGGTCGGCGGAGTGGTCGCGGCGGGCATGTGGGTCGCGGTCGGCGGGGTCGTGACGCTTGGCAGCGGCGTGACCGTC
>DAOTYF010000103.1:0-42618 GCA_034434995.1 Anaerolineae bacterium | reverse complement strand
GGGCTGTAGGGGATAAGTTCCCATTTTCGACCACTGGTGCGGCGGTCATCTGGGGGGCCGCGCTGCATCCTGCGCTCAGGACCAAGGCGGCGCTCAAGACCAGAGTCATCCAGAGAGTGCGCTCGAATCGAAACACGGACGGCATTGCTCCTCTACAAGAAAGGGGGTTGATCTTTTCATCTATAGAGCGAGGCAACGGCCCACTTCTTACGAACGAGTGCTTAAAGGTCGGGGGCGTCGCCCCTGACGCCGGCCCACATAGGCAGGGGCAAGTATGGCGAAAATCCGGCACAGGCGACTATCCCGCATCCGGGTTGCCAGCCGGGGATCAATCGCCTCCTCCAGCATGTCAAAGCGGTAGGTTGTGGTTACCACGGTGGGGCGGCGGGTGATATACCGATAGTCGAAAAGCTGGTACAGTTTGGCGCTCGCCCAGGGGGTTGAAGCCTCCACGCCCAGATCATCCAGCACGAGCAGGGGAGCCTCTTTGACCTCGCGGAAGCGCTCATCGTGGGAGACGGTGCTATTAGGCCCGTAGGTAGCTCGAAGGTGGTCAAGCAGATCAGACACCTTGACGAACATCACGTCCATGTTATGGGTCACCTGGACGTTGGCAATCGCCGCGGCCAGATGAGTTTTCCCGCAACCCGATAGCCCGGTCAGAATAAGCCAGGGGAGCGCCTGTGAGGAGGAGACGGGTTGTCGGTCCCCTACCAGCGGAGCCATGTCCAGATGCTCTGCAAACGAGGTCTCTGCGTAGGCTCGCGCCACCTCATATGCCCGGCGGAGGTTTTCCGCTTCCTTTGCTGGCAGATCGAGTTCCAGTTCGAAAGTCTCAAAGGTCTTGTCCCTGTACAAACCCAGGCTGTTCAGGCTGCTGCCGCCGATGGGAGCGCCGGAACGACGGTAATCCGGGGCTGTGATGCCGATGACCCGGCTGTTATCCGGGTCGGCTAGCCGTGACCGAAGGCGCAGGTCGAACTCCTCCAACGCATGGTTGGTGGTGATGACAGTCGGCAGGTGTGCGTTGTAGCGATGGTTGAGAATCTGGTAGAGCTTCTCAAGTGCCCAGGCTGTTGGGCTTTCTGTGCCCAGATCGTCCAGCACCAGCAGCGGCGTTGTCCGCACTTCTTCAAAGCGGGCCTGGTAGCTGCCAACCCCTTCTGTATCTGGCCCATAGGCGGCCCGCAGGTAGTCCAACAGATCGGGCACGGTCAGGAAAAGCGCCCTATCCCCGGCTTCGATCCGAGCGTTGGCAATCGCCGCGGCCAGATGGGTCTTGCCACAGCCATATCCGCCGATCAGCACCAGCCAGCCCTGCGGGCGCTCTGCAAAGGCCAGGGCGTGCTCGTAGGCAGCCCGCAGGTTCATGCGATCCCTTTCGATCAGCCCCACCCCCTCCGGGTTAAAGGTCTGGAAGGTTTTATCGGCCAGATGGTCCAGGCCGCTCATCCGGCGCAGGAGGGTCTTACGCTCCTGATTCACCCGTCCCCGGCGGCATTCACAACCATACACCCTGCCGAAGTCAGGATGGCTGTCTGGAACATCGTAGGTGAAATATCCTGCCCCCCCACAGATGGGGCAATCCGGGTCGCCCGCCCCGTAGTGCCGGTCAGAATAGCTCATGGCTAGTAGTCAATCTCGTCTTTGTACTTCCCGCTGATATACCAATCGCCGCTGCGGGCCGGATCGCCAGTGGCAGGCCGCCCCTCCGCGCGCCAGCGCTTCAGGATCGCCTCAATGTAGGACAGCCGATGCGCGTTGTTCAATGCGGCGATCCTGATGGCCTCCCGAATCCACTCCTCAGGGTATATCTCCTCAAAGTCGCGCAGGTGCTCGGCGATCAGCGGGGTCAGGGGGCCGATGTTTTGCTCGTACAAGGTGTAGATGTTGGGGCGCTCGACAATGGCCTGAAGGGGGACGCCATCCTTGCTGTCAGGGAACCAGACGCCTTGCTCGATCCGCTCAACAGCAGTTCGCCCGCGAGGCGAATTCAGGAAGTACAGATCGTCCGTCCGGCCATCTTCCTCAACGTGAACGTGCAGCAGAGTCCCGCGCACGACGGCACGCTCCAGCCCTTCGTCGAGCGCTGCCAACCGCTGCTCCTCGCGCGCCCCCAGCCCACTCATGAAGCTGGAATCCGCAGCGATCTCGCGCCGCCGCACACAGGCCACGTGCCCTTCCTTCTGTTGCAGCCGAAGGAAGCAGTATAATGTCACCTTCAGCTCCGCCAGGCTGTCGATCTGCGGCAGGAGTTCATCGAAGAACAGCCCTGGAATCCGGATCAGCGTGCCTTTGGCGGGAAACCCACGAAATCCCTTCATGGCCTGAGCACCCTCTAGAGCTGATCCAGGTCGATGGAGCGGCGTGCCGCGTTCTGAAACTGTGTCAGTTCGGGGATGAAGATCAAATCCACCTGCCCCGTTGGGCCGTTGCGGTGTTTGGCGATGTGTATCTCGGCCCTCTCCCCCTCCGGCGTATCCGAGTTGTAGTAAGCCTCACGGTAGATGAACATCACCACATCCGAGTCCTGCTCGATGCTGCCCGATTCCCGGAGGTCAGAGAGTTGGGGCCGCTTGTCCGTGCGCTGCTCAACGGCACGAGAAAGCTGCGCCGCTGCCACCACCGGCACGTTCAATTCGCGGGCAAGCTGCTTGAGCGAGCGAGAGATGTAGGAAATCTCCTGCACCCGGTTCTCCGTGCGGTAAGGCGTGGTCATGAGCTGGAGATAATCGATCACGATCATATCCAGCCCGTATTCCAGGTGCAGGCGGCGGGCCTTGCTGCGGAGATCGGAGGTGCTGAGCGCGGGCGTATCGTCCATGTAAATGGGCAGGGTGCCAATGTACTGTGTCGCGGCCACAAATCGCGCCCAGTCCTTCTCATCCAGCCTTCCCTCGCGCAGCTTGTGCGAGGGGATATGGGTCTCAGCGCTCACAAAGCGCTGCACCAGTTGCTCGTTGCTCATCTCGAGGCTAAACAGCGCCACCTGTTTGCCTATCCGAGCGGCATTCATCACCACGCTGTTCAACCAGCTCGATTTGCCCATGCCGGGCCGCGCGGCGATGATGATCAGATCGGAGCGCTGCAATCCGCCCAGCTTGCGGTCCAGATCGATGAAGCCGGTTGGCACGCCCAGCACCTCATCCTGATGGCGTGCCATGAAACTGACATGGTCAAAGTATTCGCTGACGGCCTCCCGGATGGGGATCAGGTCGCGGGCCAGGTGGCGCTCGGTCACCTCGAAGATCGCCTGCTCGGCCTTGCTGATGACGGTTTCGATATCCGTCTCGTCGGAGTGGGCGACGCGGGCGATCTGGCTAGCCGCCTCGATCAAGCGACGGCGGGTTGCCATGCGCTCCACGATCCGGCCATACCCCTCCACGTTCAGTGCCGAGGGCGTCTTGTTGACCAAGCTGAGGACGTAAGCTGCTCCCCCCACCTCGGCCAGCCGCCCTGTCTGTTCCAGTTCACTGACGAGGGTCAGGTAGTCAATCGGGTCACGCCGCTCGTGGAGGCGGAGAATCGCCTCCCAGATCCAGGCGTGGCGGACAATGAAAAAATCCTCGGCACGCAGAAACGCCAGGACTTCGTACAAGGCATCCGGGTTAATCAGAATCGCACCCAGCACCGCTTCCTCAGCCTCAACGCTGTGCGGGGCCAGTTGATCGGTCCGTAGATCGCTCGATAGCTGCGACATTCAGAAGCTCAGACCGAGGCAGTCGAGGCTGCCACCGCAGCCAAGATCAACAAGCGGGGCGCTCAGGCCCCGCCCCATCGCCTTCCCAACATATGCGGAGTGTGCAGGGCGCGCGGAGTTTATTCGTCCCCCAGATCGTCTAGGTCCAGGCTGTTGAGGAAGTCCTTGAACACACCCAGATCGTCGTCGCTCGATTCGCCCCCCTGGATGCTTGCCTCTGCCGGACGACTCTCTTCCACCTCGTCCGGCTCGGCGTCGATCTCCTCCTCTGGCCGGATGCCCGCCTTTTCCATCACCGATTCTTCAACATAGATGGGAGCCTTCATCCGAACAGCCAGGTTGATCGCATCGCTGGGGCGGGCGTCGATATCAATGGAGCGTCCATTGACGCTGATCTTCACCGTCGCGTAATACACCTCGTGGCTTAGCTCGGTGACCACTACGTGCTCGACCTTGCCGCCCAACTCGATGATCACGTTCTTCAACAGATCGTGAGTCAGGGGGCGGGTCACTTCCATCCCCGCCAGCTCGACGCGCAGCGCATCGGCCTCGAACGGCCCGATCCAGATCGGGAGATACCGGTCTGTCTCGGTGTCTTTCAGAACGACAACCCGATCTTGGGTCATCAGGCTCACACGGATGCTGTCGATTTCTACCCGGATCATGTTTACCCCTGCCACGCGCCATCTACATCAAGATGCCCATAGGGCTGGCGCTCAAGAATTGCTGTGCGCCTGATTATAGCATACCCTCAATTCGCAACATAGTCACCGTGAGCCGATACGCAGGCTGAGGACCTCGCTCCAGGGACCAGAGGCCCGTTGGGCCATCGCCCGCACCCGATAGTACAACTTCCCAGAGCGCCGCCACAACATAGGAGGACTCCAGCGCGTTTCGTCGGACCTGACCTTGTACTCTCTGGGGTTGCTGAACGCGGGGTTATCATCCTCCTGGATCAGGTAGTGCGCCGCGCCGGGGCTTTCCGTCCATACCAACAGGGGCCGGTTCCGTGCATCTACGTAGCCCAGGTCCAGGATCGGCTTGAGCAGCCCTGCCGCCCTCTCTTCTTCCCAAGAATCTTCCAGGGGGCCGACATGATCCTTCGAGGGAGCCGCCTCCGGCAGCGCCGTGCCCTCCTCGGACGTGGCTATCGGCTCGAGATGGCCGCCCGCCGGGGGAGAGTGGGGCAGATCGGTCTGAGGAGGGACAGCGTGGCGGATTGGCCTTGCCGATCCATTGCCCGTCTGTGAAGGCGGCGGAGTGGGTATTGCCAGCGGAGTCCACTCTTTAACTGGCCCGCCCACCGCCGGGGGTTGGATCGGCCTGCCTGGAACCGCCGCCGCTGGCGAGGCCGGGTTGACAAGCGCGGGCGAGATAGGCCGCGTGGTTGATACGGGAGGTGGAGCCGTAGGAACCTCCACTGGCCTGACTGGGGGCTGCCCCCGCTGCTCTGCCTGGCGGGCCGCTGGCTGGGCAGGCGTCCTTGCTGTTCCGCCGGGTTGAGGTGCAATGGCAGTGTCGGGCAGATCGCCGGGCAGCGCAATCGGCTGCCAGTCGCTGACGACCTTCGATAGCCGCTCCCGATGATATACCTCGTTGATGACCTCGTACCACACCTTCAGGCGGGGGCAATCCTCCAGCGTCCGGGAGAACCACGCCTGATCGAACAGCGCAGCCATGTCGGGATTCATCTCTTCCAGCACGCGGCGCATCAACTGATAGCGCGAGCTATCAACCTGCATCTCGCCTGCTCCGAAGAAGTGTTCTTCGTCCGCCGCCCTGCGAATCTCGGGCGCGTGCCAGGCCGCCATCTCCGCCAGCAGCACCGCCCCGGCGAACCGGTCGGCGGCAGGTTCCCACAGCCCGTCTGCGGCGCTGCGGTGGGCGTAGCCGTCCGTGCCCGCTGGAAGGGCCGCCGGCGGGTTGAACCCCGGCGCGTACAGGTCTTCTACGTCAATTAGATGTGCGCGGCCCGTCGTGCCGTTGATGATCACGTTGGGCGCGGCGATGTCGCAGTGAGCCAGCCCGGACTCCTCAAGCGCGGATAGCACCTGCGCCGTGGCATTGGCAAATGTCAGGGCATCGAAGCGGGTCAACGGGGTTTCGCTGATCACGATGTCGTACCAGGTGGAACCGGTGATCCAGGGCATCAGGACGGCGTATTCCAGGTCTGGATACTCTTCCAGCGCATCGTCGTGCCTGCCGTAGACGAGGCATTGGCGGGCGCACACTTCCAGGCCAGGCCATTGCGAGAAACGGGCCAGAGCATCGCACACATTGACCAGCTCAGGCACGCGGTAAGCGGCCTTAAACTTCTTCAGGGCATACAGACCCCCATCCGCGCCGGATACTTGGAACACGAACGCCTTACGGCCTTCTTGCCCAAAGGCAAAGGCAGGAACGGAAGGGTGTGGCCTGACCTGGTACGCCTGCCCGCCGATCACCAGCCGCTGGTTGGGGGATGGGTTGAACTCACTTGCGCTCATAACCTTCACACTGACTCCCGTTCATCATACCTCGACAAACCAATCCACCGAATCACTCAATGTCTATTGCCAGTACATCGCTCCACAGGCTTGGCTCGTTCTGCTCGTCAAAGACGCGCACCCGGAAGTAGCGCTTGCCTGCCGGACGCTTGGGTATGGTCAGCTTCTGGGCAGGATGAAATATTTGCCTGGTCTGGGTAGCACTGGCCTCGAAGGCAGGGTCAGTGGATTCTTGCAGTTCATAGTAGACCGAGCCAGGCAACCCCTTCCAGCTCACCTCAAATGGCGACTGCGCCCTGGCCGGGCTATGCGACCACAGTTGCGGCGGCGCAGGCCGTGGCGCTCGGATGGAGAAGATGTTGCTTGGGCCGCTGACGCCGGTATGATGGCCAGCCCGCACGCGGAACCAATACCGTCCGCTGGTCGGGGCGCGGAAAGCAACCTCGGTTCTGTCCAGGGGGGTGGCGCTGTGCGGGTTGGCAAACTCCTCCTCCCGCGCCGCCTCGAGGATGTAGTGCGTGGCTCCCGCGACCTGAGTCCAGCGTAGCCGTACCACGCTGTGCTCATCGATCTCAGGTGGCTCAAGCCGGGGCGCATCGGGCGCAGCCTTGATCCGGATCGGGTCGCCTGTCTGCCAGTCGCTATGCACGCCGGGCAGTTCAGCCCGCACACGGAACGTCAGCGTCTCGATCTCAGGCGGGATCGCCATTTCAAACCGGGTATCCGGGCCTCGGTAAATCTCCTGCCGGGTGGTGGTGTATGCCGATGACGCCTCCACCTCCAGGCAATAGGTGGCCCGCCCACTCACCATTCCCCAGCTAACGCTGATCCGGCCTGCTTCTTCAGCGAGGCGGGCCTCGATCCAGCCGGGTGTGCCGGGCGCAAGCGCGGCGGAGACGATGTTGCTCCAGGGGCCATCTCCGCCCTCATTCTGCCCACAGACGCGGAAGTGCTGGACGCCTGGCTCGCGCCGGAGCAGCTCCAGCGTGCGGTCGGGCTGCACCGTGAGGCGTGCGTTCTGGAAGGCGCTATCCTCGGATATCTCGACGACGTACTGGTCGGCGGTTGGCACTTCTGTCCAATGGAGCCGGATCGCGCCGTTCTCGTCCGGCCCTTCCAGGGTCAGTGCTGGGGCCTCGCTAGGGGCCTGCGGCATGACGCTCGCCCGCTGCTCATTACTCCACTCGCTGCACGCAAATTCGCTGCACGCGCGTACTCGATAGATGTATTCGCCAACCGGTTGTCCGACGACACGGTAGATCGTCTCCTTCAGCGGGAAGGTCACCTCCGCGCCGCTATCGCGCTCGATCTGCTGAAGCTCATAACGCACCGCGCCAGGTACAGGTTGCCAGCGCAGTTCGTACGAACCGGGGTCGTAGCCGTAGCTGGTCAGGGCCAAGTGAGGGCGTGGCGGCGGGGGGGCTTGAATCTCGACCTTTTGGGCTTCGCTCCACGGGCCGGGGCCGCCGTCAGAAATCGCCCGCACCCGGTAGTAGTACGTTCCGGGGCGGATGGCGCCTACCGGCACTACCCACGATGTCCCCCGACCGCTGTAGACGACCTCCGTCTCCTCGAACGAGGGATCGGTGGCCTGTTCCAGGATATAGTCAAGGGCCTCTCCCGCCAGATGCCATTCAAGCACAGGAGGCCTATCCGCTTCCGTCAGGTGAAGCGCCGGGGCCGGAGGCGGTGGATAAACCACCTTTGTCTGACGAAGCTCGCTCCAAGGGGTCAGCCCGCCGTGCCGCCTCACCGCCCGCACCCGATAATAATAGTGGCCCGGCTGGCGCGGCGTGGAGGGGCGCCAGGTGGTCCCGCTGGTTGTCACTTCGATGGTGTGCGCGCCGATCAAGGCGGGGTTGGTTGCCTCCTGGATCACAAAGCGATCTCGCTCAGAACCGCTCCAGTTCCAGCGCAGCTCATACGTACCACCCCCGCTGGGGTTCCAAATCTGTTCCAGCCAGGGCCGCTCCGCGTTGGGATCGGGCAACTGGGGGTCGGGATAGCCCTCATAGCGCGGCGTCCGCACAACGACGTCGATGAATGCCACGTCATCGCTGCTGGGCAGCAGCGCCCCGGCGCGTATCTCGCGGTCGAGCGTCCCGTCACTGTACTCCATCAGCCGGGCAGCGTGGGCAGTCAGCCCATCCGTAAACGCCACCAGCCGCCTGATGCCCTGAAGTTCGTGCATCCAGGCGCTCAGCCGGCCCCGGACGCCCTGCGCGGTAGACCAGCGGTTGGCGTTGTTCCACTCACCGCCCAGATCAAGAGGGTTCCCTTCCTCGTCCAGCACGTGAATCTGCGTATCGCCCATCCAGCACACGGAGACAAGCCCTTCCGGGATCGTTGCGCTGGGGTGGTCAATCCGCGCGGCGGCGAAGATCGTCTCGCTGCCGTAGGCGCGCTGGGCTTCCAACGCCTGGCGCACTAACCCGGATATCGTCTCCGGAATCTGATACTCGGCCACTTCGTGCTGGGCGTGTTTCTGGATGCGGTTCAGGTGACCAGTGGCTGCCTCGGCCAGTGCCGCCGCCCCACCGAGGTAGGTGATATCCAGCGCCCACATCCACTCCAGTAGCGCATCGCCCAGAATGCGTGCCGCCAGGTTGCCGCAGAACGATGACCCGACCCCATCGCACACCACGAACACCAGCCGTTGATCGTTGTGTTGAAAGCACAGGTAGTCTTGCCCCTCCACCTGGCTGGCCATGCTGTCGCTGGAACGGGCATAGGCGTAGCGGACATACGCATTCGGAACTGCCACGAACGAGACAGGAGTCTCGATGGTCTGCGGCACGCGCTGCGTGCGGATCGGAACCACTTCCGAGCGTCCTGGGAACATCATCAGCATGATCTACTCACCACAATGACACCGATCAAAGGCAGAGCCATCGCGGACAGAGGCGACAGACAGGCGAGATGGCCCTGTAGATAGGACAACTCCAGCGCTAGGAAGGCCGCCAGGCAGCACAGTAACACCAGGGTTGCTCCTACCATTGCCACCGACCGACAGCCTCGCCTGCTCGGGCGGCGACTCTGGCGCTCCGTTGCCTGTGGCTCGCTGCGCGGCTTAACGGGCGCGGGCTGGGGCGACCCGCCCCACGCGACCTCCGGCGGGGCCGGGGCCTCTTCGAGCAGGAGCGCAGCGCCAATGGGGGCCCACTCGGCCACCGGGCTGCGCGGCAGCGCGTCCACCAGATCGTACCACGTCTTGAGCGGCGGGCAGGAATCCAGCGAATCAGCCCACCAAGTTTCCTCAAACACCTCGGCAAAGCCTGCCTCATACGCGCGCAGCGCAGCCAGCAGAATCTCGTAGCGTTCGGTCTGGTGCTGAAGCTCGTCAGGCGAGAAGTAGCTCTCGCCCCAGGCAGCGCGGCGCACCTCCGGGTGTGCCCAGCCCAGCATCTCCGCCATCAGCACTGCGCCTGCAAACCGGTCGCCCAGCGGCCCCCACTGGCCGCTGTGGCCCACCGAGCTATGTTGGTAGCCTGCCGACCCCGAGGGAAGCATGGGTGGCGGCTCCAGCCAGGGGCTGTACAGGTCTTCCACGTCCACCAGGTGGATCTGGTCGAGGCGGGGATCGATGATCACGTTCCCACTGGAAAGATCACAGTGCGCCAGGTGGTTCAGCTCCAGCGCATACAGCACCCAGGCGGTATTCTCTGCCACAGCGCGGCACTGGTCAAGCGTCAGGCGATCCCGCGTCTGGAGGTAGTCAAACCATGTCCGCCCCTCGATCCAGGGCATCAACATGGCATAGTCGAGGTCTTCGTACTGCTCCACCAGCCAGGGGTGCGTCTCATAGGTGATGACCGTCTGCTTACAGACCCTCATCCCCGGCAACTCGTAATAGGACGAGAGCGCGTTGGCCGCTTCCAGCAACCCCTGGTGTCGGAAGACAGGCCGGAACACCTTCAGCGCGTAAGCCACACCGTGATTCTGAAGCCGGTATACGATGGCATGGCGGCCCTCCTGCCCCCATACCAGGGTCGGAACCGCCGGGTGCGGCGAGAACCGGAATTCCTGGCCGTCGATGACCAGCCGCGTGTCGAGCGTCGGGTTGAACATACCTCAACTAATCCTCGCCCCCGCGATTCACATCGGCCTTGTCCGCTGCCCCCTGCTCCTTGATCAGCCGGTCCAACATCATCATCGCCAGCGCGGCGCTGGTCAGGCCCAGCAGCGCGGCCTGCTGCCAGATGTGGATTTGCTGCTGGGGCGATAGCTCTGCCAGGGAACCCACCCCCCTGACACCCGGCTGCTCCCCCGGCTTGTCGATCAAGGGTCGCCACCCCTCAACAGCCGTCGCGCCCTCCGGCGGGCTGATCGGCTCGTGGCCGGTCACCGGCGTGCGCGGCTCCTCGACCACAATGGGCCGGGCGCTATCCGCCGCGAAGGGGGCCTCTGGGGCAGGCAGGCTGATCCCCGGCGGCAGCTCCAGAACCCGCTCCGGCGGCACGGCAGCCTCACCTACGGTCTGCGGGCTGTGCGCCAGCCGCACGTCAAACAGGGCGGCATCGTCCGCCGGGGGGGTCTCCTTCCACGCCGCCATCAGTCGCGCAAGATCGGCGTCTGTCGGCACATGATCGATCCCTAGACCATCCGTGTAGCCCGCCACCCGCGCCACCCGTTTGCCGCTGCCGACCCAGGTGTGTACCTCGCCCTTGACACCCGCCGTGGCGTTCCAGCGCTCCGACGTATGGCCGCGCGGGCCGAGGTCGACCAGCTTCCCGTCGATGTCAATGGCGGCCATCGGTGCATCGCCCAGCCAGCACAGCGCCACCCAGGGATCATCCCCGTCCAGCGCCAACCTCCCTGCCACAAACATCGCCTCGCTGCCGTACTGGCGCTGCATCTCAAGCGCCTGGGCCAGAATAGGCGGCAGCCCCGGCGGAAGCTGGAACTCCGCCACCTGCCGGGCGCTGGTGGCAGTGAGCTGGTTGAGCGACCTAGCAACAGCCTGCGAAAAGCTGGCCGCATCCGCAGGCTGCTCGATCTCCCACAGCCACTCAACCAGCCCATCCCCCAGGATGCGGGCTGCTAGATCGCCGATGAACGATTGCCCAACCCCATCGCAGACCGCAAAGCACAGATCGAGGCCACCGTAACGGAAGGTGATGTAATCCTGCCCCACGGTGTTGCCGCTCACACTATCGCCCGACCGGGCGTACAGATACAGCACCGTCCCTATGGGCGTCAGCACGGGAGTAAGAGGGGATTCGATATCCTGCCGGAGCCGGACCTGACCCTCTGGCAGCGCAGGGGCTGGCCTCATCTGTCCATCGTTCATAGCGGGATGTGCATCCGGTGCAACTGATCTCACAGCAGGCGGGCCAGGGATGAATAGCCCGGCCCGCCTATAGCGGTGATCCGCACCAGCCCTTTTCAATGGCACGGGCCGCCTATCTGGCTGCCAAGTGGGGGAACCAGCCTGCCAGACCCCGTGCCAGGAACCCCAGTTACGGGGTCACCGGGGTCACCGGCGTGGCGCCGCTCATGGCGAAGCCCAACTCGACGATAGCTGGCTCGTTGCCGGGGAAGAACATCCGCGCGCCCGGCGAGAGCCGGTAGCCCATCTCCGCCATCACGCTGGCATAGGTCGGCGGGATCGGTGACGACATGCGGAACAGCGTCTCGGCGTAGGGCGAAGCCAGCGGGGTCTCCTCTGTGACGCCCTCCCAATTCTTGGGGTCGGTGATCCCCTGGGTCAGGGCCTTATCGGTGACGAAGATGTTTTCGATCAGCACGCTGCCATCCGCAACGGCCATCTGCATGATGCGCCGCGCAATTGGCTCCGGGTCGCCGCCACTGTTGTACTCGCCGTCGGTCATGTGGCAGATCAGCGGCGCAGGGCAATCCTGGAGGTTGCCCAGTTCGGCGGCCAGCAGGCGCTCCGCCTCGCGGAAGGCGGCAGCCGTATCCGTCGCGTCCATAGGCTGGAGGCGCGGCACGCCCATCTGCGCCAGCTCAGCCACCGTCTTGATGCCCCCCAGCAGATCGGTCACCTGGGAGCTATAGGCGAACATGGCGACCCGGTAGCGGGGCGCGACGGTCGTGCCCTTGGTGCTGCGCTGAACCATCCGCACGGCCACCTGGTGCAGCGCATCCGAAACCGCCTCGATCTTGGTTTTACCGCCGAAGTCCTCGCCCATCGAACCACTCACATCAAGCAGGTAGATGACGAGGGCCGGGGTCTTGCTGGTGGCAGGGACAGTGTATGGCATGACAGTAATCCTCTCTCTCTAATAGCGTCCATGACGAACGCAGGGGTGGCGCACCGCCCTGGAAGTGGCGCTCGCGCCGGGCGGGGCATGATACCATTTCTAATACGTATGGGGCCGCCCGAACGTTGCAGGCGAGCGTGCTGGTTCGCCGGCCTGTCTATTGTTTCAAGTATACCCCAGTTGGCGTTGGCTGTATCAGCGTTTTAGGTCAGCGCGGGCAGGTTCCGGGTTTCTCCCCATTGTGGGAGATAGCAACCCGCAGTTTAATGAGGGTATCGGAGGGAGTGATGGCGGGCCAAGTGTTGAGGAGCGATCCATGCAGATCCCGGCTGTGGCGAGTTTGCGCGCTCGCCTTCTGATTCTCAACCTGCTGGCGATCATCCCTCTGGCGGCCCTGACCCTGGAGGCGGGTCTGCGCGAGCACCGGGATGCAGCCAGCCACACCCTATCCCGCGCTCTGATGTCCGCAGAGTCGGTGGCGACCACCTACTCTGGGCTGGTGCACGAGACAGAAGCCTTGCTGATGGCCCTGTCGGAGCTGCCCCTGGTGCGCCAGGGCGATTCGCCGGCGTGCAGCACGTTTCTGGCCGACCTGGTAGCTCGCTTCGATTGGTACGCCAACCTCGGCGTCGTAGACCTCGAAGGCAACGCCTATTGCAGCGCGACCCCCCTGCCCCCTGAAGGGCTGAACCTAGCCGACCGCTCCTGGTTCCAGCGTGCCCTCCAGAGCCATGCGCTGGCAGTGGGTGATTACCAGATCAGCCGCGCCACCCACACAGCGGTGGTCAACTTCGCCTACCCCATGCTGGACGAGGAGGGAGACCTGCTCGGTGTGGTGGTGGCAGCAGTCGATCTGTCGTGGCTCGGCCAGTCGCTCGGCGAGGCAGCGCTGCCGCCTGGCTCCAATGTGACGATCTTTGACAGCAGTGGCACGGTGCTGGCCCGCGCCCCGGATGCGGAGGAGTGGGTGGGCGAATCGGCCTCCACAACTGACGCTTTCCGAGCGATCCTGGCTCAGGGGGGCGAGGGCACTGCCGAGTTGCCTGGCCTGGATGGGACGCCGTTTCTGTTCGGCTTTACCCCGATTGAGGCCCCCGCCGGAACCCTGTATGTGAGCGTGGGTGTGCCTACAGCCTGGGCCTATGCCGAAGCCAACCGGCTGCTGGCTCGCAACCTGGCCCTGCTGGCGCTTGTGACCGCCTTCTCCCTGTTGGCGGCGTGGTCGGGCGGCTACCTGTTCATCCGGCGTCAGGTCAACCGTCTGCTGGACGTATCGCGGCAGCTTGCCTCCGGCGACCTGACCGCGCGCACTCACCTGTCAGCCGGAGGGGGTGAGCTGGGCGAGCTGGCCCGCTCCTTTGACCAGATGGCCGCTGCCCTTCAGGAGCGCGTGGCTCAGCTTGAGCGTTCGGAGGAAGAGCTTCACCGGGCCAACCGAGCCTACCGGGTGCTCAGCGACTGCAACCTGGCCATGCTGCGCGCTGAAGACGAGGCCAGCCTTCTCCAGGAGGTATGCCGGATCGTTGTCGAGATCGGCGGATATTGCCTGGCGTGGGTGGGCTATGTCGGGCAGGATGGGGAGCAGGGCGTGCGGCGTGTGGCCTGCACGGGGTGCGAGACAGGCTCGCCGGACGCACCCAGCGCCACATGGCCGCCGCATATAGAGCAGGGGTGTGGCCCCGCCCGCGTGGCCATTCGCACCGGCCAGCCCATTGTGACGCAGGACGTTCTATCCAGCCCGGACTGCGCTGCCTGCCGCGCCGAGTCACTCCAGCGCGGCTATGCCGCGCTGATCTCGCTGCCGCTGCTGGATGGCGACCAGGCATTTGGCGTGCTGAACGTGTGCGCCGACCAACCGGATGCCTTCGCGGAGAAAGAGGTCACCCTGCTGCAGGAGATGGCAGGCGACCTTGCCTACGGCATCCTGGCGCTGCGCCGCCGCGCCGAGCACCAACAAGCGGAGGAGGCGCTACGCGAGGCGGAGGCGCACTACCGAGTGGTCAGCGAGAACTCCATCGCTGGGGTGTACATCATCCAGGATGGCCGGTTCTGCTACGTCAACCCCGCCCTGGCCTCGATCTTCGGCTATACGCCAGCCGAGATGACCGACCGTCTGACTCTGGCGGACATCGTGTACCCCGACGACGCTCCCATCGTAGCCGAGCAGATCCGCTGCCGGCTAGAGGGAGAGGACAAGGTCGTTTACTACCAAGTCCGCGCCGTCCGTCGAGATGGCAGCCTTATCCATGTCGAGATTCTGGGCAGCGTAGCCGACTACAAAGGGCGCCCTGCCATCATTGGCACGCTGCTGGATATCACCGAGCAGCACCGGGCGCGGCAGCGCACCGAGCAACTGCTGCGCCACCAGACGATCATCAACCAGTTCACACTGGCGCTGAGTGACTCCGCCATTCCTGACCAGGTGTACCGTACCCTACATGAGCACCTGCGGAGGCTGATGGACGTGGCGGTCTTGACCATCGCCTTGTACAACGAAGCGGAACAGGTGATCCAGGTCGTCTACGCCGCGACGAAAGACGAGGAGCAGGATGTCAGCGCCCTACCACTTGTCCCATTAGGGGAGGCAGGATATGAAGCCCAGAGCCAAGTGATCCGCACCGGCGAGCCGCTCAACGTGCCCGACTTCCGTCAGGCGATGTGGCGGACGACCACACCAGGCCAGGTTGAAGAGAAGGGGGCCGCCCCAAGAGAGGTCGCCTTCCAGGATACGGAGGGGCCATCCATCCGGTCGGCCTTGATCGCCCCCCTGAAGAGCGAGGGCCGCCTCATCGGGGTAGTCCAGGTGCAGAGTGACCGGCTCAACGCCTACACCCAGGACGATCTCGATCTGCTGGCCGGGCTGGCCAACATGACCGCCATCGCCCTCCACAACGCACGGCTCTATCAGGTGTTGAGCCAGCGCGCCACCCAGATGACACTCATCAACGAGATCGGCAGGCAGGTTGCGGCGGCGCTCGATATCGATAGTGTCCTGAATCGAACCGCCGCGCTGCTGCGGGCCAGCTTTGGCTACGACCACGTGGCTGTCTACCTGATCGACCGCCAGAGCGGCGAGATGCGAATGCGGGCCAGGGCGGGCCAGTACGCCTCCCGCTTCCCCTCTAACCACCGGCTGGGGCCGGGTCAGGGATTGGTCGGCTGGGCGGCTCAACACGGCCAGCGTGTGCTGGTCACAAACACGCGCACCGATCCGCGCTTTTACAACCCCTTCCCCGACGAGGTGGCCCGCTCCGAGCTGAGCGTGCCGATCCGGCTGGGCGACGAGGTGCTGGGTGTGCTCGACGTGCAGAGCCAGCAGCTCAACGCCTTCACCGAGGGCGACCTGATGCTAGTGGATACTCTGGCCGACGTGCTGGCCACGGCCATCCACAATGCCCGCCTGTACGGCGACAGCCAGCGCCGCGCTGAGGAGCTGGAATCCCTGCGCCAGGTGGCCCTCGATATCGCCAGCCAGCTTGATCTGGATACACTGCTCGACCGGTTGGTCCGCAGCGCCTTGCGCCTGCTTGGCGTCGAGTCTGGCGGCCTCTACCTCTACCGCCCCGATCTCGACGTGTTGGAGTGGGCTTACAGCGTCGGCCCGCACATCCCCCCACCGGGCCCCACGCTGCGGCGCGGCGAGGGCCTCTCCGGCAGGGTGTGGGAGACTGGAACGCCGCTGATCGTCGAGGATTATGACTCCTGGGAGGGACGCACACCCACCTACGAAGCCTACCATTTCGCGTCCGTCCTGGCCGTGCCAATCCGGTGGGGCGATGACCTGCTGGGCGTCTTCAATGCCACCACTCCCCAGGGCAGCTCGCGCCGCTTCTCCGAGCACGACGTGCATCTGCTGAGCCTGTTCGCCGACCAGGCAGCGGTCGCCATTCAGAACGCGCGACTGTACCAGAACAGCCAGCGCCAGGCGGCGGAATTGGAGGCTCTGCGCAAGGTCACGCTGGATATCTTCGCGCAGCTCGACCTGTATCCGCTGCTGGCCTCCCTGATCGAGAACGCGGTCAGGCTGCTGGGTGGGGATTCAGGCGGGGTTTACCTCTACCAGCCCGATCAGGATGTGCTGGAATGGGTCGTCGGTGTTGGCGCAACGGCGGTGACGCCCGGCTCCATCCTGAGGCGCGGTGAGGGCCTCTCCGGCAGGGTGTGGGAAAGCGGCGAGCCGCTGATAGTCGAGCGCTATGCCACTTGGGAGGGACGGTTCAAGGACTACAAGGCCGAGCAGGTCGGTGCGGTGCTCGGCGTGCCGATCCGATGGGGTGATATCTTCCTGGGCGTGATCAACGTCTCCCATAGGGCGGACTCTTACCGCACCTTCAACCCGCAGGATGTGCGCCTGTTGAGCCTGTTTGCCGATCAGGCCGCGGTCGCCATCCACAACGCGCGGCTGTATCAGGAGCTGGAGACGTACAACAGCATCCTACAGGAAGTGGTCGCCGAGCGCACGGAGGAACTCATTCGGGCCAAGGGCCACGTGGAAGCGATTCTGGATGCGGTGGGGGAGGGGCTGATCGTGATCGGCATGGACGGGCGGATCCGCCAGGCCAATCCTGCCTTCCTGGAGCAGACTGGCTACTCCATCGCTGACATTGAGATGGTGGATCACCGTAGCCTGGGTTTGATCGAGAACGCGCCGCCAGAGACACAGGCGGAGCTGGCCGCTGCTGTCCGCGCCGGTCAGGGCTGGCGCGGCGAGATGCCCCTCCGTCGCCGCGATGGGACGACCTTTGACGCGGCCATCACCCTCTCGCCCATGCGCAACACTCAGGGGGAGGTCACCGCCTTCGTCGGTTCGGTGCGCGATATCACCCCGCTCAAGGAAGTCCAGCGCATGAAGGATGAGTTCGTCTCCAATGTCTCTCACGAGCTACGCACGCCCATCACCGGCCTCAAATTGAATCACCGGCTCCTGGAGGTTGACCCCGGCAACCGGGCGATCTACGCCGCGCGGATCGGGCGGGAGATCGACCGGCTCAACCTGATCGTCGAGGGCCTGCTGCGCCTGTCGCGGCTTGACCAGGGGCGGCAGGAGCTACACCTGGCCCCGCTCGACCTCAACATGCTGGGCGCGCAGTACGTGCTGGATCGGATGCCCCTGGCGGAGAGCCGGGGGCTGGCGCTGACTTTCGAAGGTGCGCCAGAGCTGGCGCCAGTGCAGGCCGATCAGGAACTGCTGGGGCAGGCGCTGAGCGTGTTGCTGACCAATGCCCTGGCCTATACCCCCGCCGGGGGAGCGGTCACCGTCTTCACCGACGTGCGCCACTCCAATGGCGAATGCTGGGCGGGCCTCGGCGTCCGCGATACGGGGCCGGGGATCGCGCCGGACGAGCAGTCCCGCCTGTTTGAGCGATTCTTCCGTGGCCGGGCTGGGGTTGAGTCCAGAGAGCCAGGCACGGGTTTAGGGCTATCCATTGCTCACGAAATTGTGGAACGACACCGCGGCAGCATCGAGGTATATAGCGAAGGCGTGCCCGGCCAAGGCACCCGGTTTACCATCTGGCTACCTGCCATGGAGGCCGAATCATGAACCTATCTGATACCCCACCAGCCGCCGGCCATGCGCTGCGCGACAGCCGCTCACCGGCTGCTGTCTTAGTCGTGGACGACGACCCGACGATTCTGGAGAGCGTGGCTGATACCCTGCGTCTGGCCGGATACCATCCAGTGACAGCGGAAAACGGTCTGCAAGCCTTGCAGCGAATGCAGGAAGTCGTGCCCGACGTGATCGTGGCGGATATCGCCATGCCAGAGATGGATGGCTACCGGCTTCACCAGGCGATCCGCCACAACCCGGCTTGGGCGCTGATCCCCTTCATCTTTCTCACTGCCCGGGGCCAACCCTCCGATATCCGCCTCGGCTACAGCCTGGGAGCCGATCACTACCTGACTAAGCCAATCGACCCAGAGGACTTGCTGGTTGCCGTGGAATCGAGGCTCCAGCGAGTGGCCGAGATGCGCGCGGCGGCCCAGGGCGAGGTCGATCGCATGAAGAGCCACATCATGACGGTGATGGGCCATGAACTACGCTCCCCGCTGTCGATCATTTATGGCTACCTGCACCTGCTGGAAGAATCCCGCGACGACCTGGACGCCGAGACGCTGGATCAGGCGCTGGGCGAGATGCGTCAGGGCGCCAGCCGCCTGGTTAAGCTCGTCGAGGACTTGCTGCTGATGGTCTACATCGATAGCGGCGCGATTGACCTCGAGATCGCCCGCCACCGCCAGCCGGTCAATCTCAGCCTTGAGGTTCAGCAGATCGTCCAGGATTTAAGCCCGGTCGCTCATAAGAACGGCATCAGCGTGGCGACGGAGGTGCCCTACGATCTGGCCGCTAGCGGGATTCCATCCTACGTGAGTGATGTAATCCGCCGGTTGGTGGATAACGCCATCAAGTTTGGTCGCCCCGGGGTGGGTCACGTGTGGATCACGGCGGAGCGCGAGGGGGACTATGTTTCGGTCTCCGTCCGCGACGACGGCATCGGCATCGCCCCGGAGAGCCTGGCGCTGCTGTTCGTGCCCATGCAGCAGATCGACCGCGAGAGGATGGAACAGCAGGGTGCGGGTCTGGGGCTGGCGATTGCCAGGAGCCTGGCTCAGCGCCAGGGCGGGGACATCCAGGTGCATAGCGTGCCAGGTGCCGGCAGCACGTTTACCGTGCGGCTGCCAGCCAGCGATCCCGCTGTTGGATTGGGCTGATCTCGGAGGCAGTAGCCCATGAACGATCACCAGACCATTCTGGTTGTGGACGATGAGCCGACTGTTCTGGATAGCCTGGCGGACGTGCTGCGGCTGTCTGGCTACCGGGTGCTGGCCGCGATGCACGGTCTGGAGGCGTTGTCCATTTTGCAATCCACCCTCCCCGACCTGATCGTGGCCGACGTGATGATGCCTCGCATGAACGGCTACCAACTCTACCATCGCGTGCGTAGCAACCCCGACTGGAACTGGATCCCGTTTATCTTCCTCACCGCCAAAGGCGAGCCAGAGGACGTTCGCTACGGCAAGGAAGTCGGCGCGGACGATTACCTTAGCAAGCCCATCGAGCCAGAGGACCTGGTGGCGGCGGTTGCAGGCAGGCTGGAACGCTATCGGCAGCTCAGGCAGGGTGCGCAGCCGCCCGCCCGTGAGCGAATCGGGGGCAAGTACCGCGTTGGCGACCACCTCGTGGTGGACCTGTCCAGCCATTGCGTTGCGGTGGGCGCGGCGGAGGTGTCGCTATCGCCTACGGAGTTTGCCATCCTGAGCCGCCTCATCCTGGCCGATACCGCCGTGCTGGACTACGAAGATTTGCTGGGGTATGAGGAGGGGCAGGTGTTGGACGAACGAGACGCGGCAGAGCTGCTGCGCTACCACATCCGCAATCTACGCCAGAAGCTCAAAGAGGCCGGGGGCGACCCCAACCTGATCGTGAACGTGCGCCGCACCGGCTATCGCATCGCGGCTCGACCTGTGCGCCTGTTGGGCTAGTCGCTCACGGGCGCTCGCCATTCCCCGTAGCCCAAACCGGCCCGCACTGCCACCCCATCAACCCTCCCGTCGGGTTTCAGGCGAGAGGGTTGAGCTTGCGGCCCAGCCCAGCTTGTTTTCTCCATTTCCCCTCCATCTCCACCTTCCTTCCACATAAACCCTTCCCAACCTCCACGAGGTCGGATGCCTACCGCCTTACAGTGGAAATGAAGCGCGCATCAGGTCGCGCCTTGACAGCCCTTAGGGGAGGTTGGGATGATGGACAATGCTATCCTGCTACGGAAGCCGCCCTCCGCCGTGCGCCGTTCCGCCTGGGCGATCCTGGCCGCGATCCTCATCCTCACCCTTACGCTGGGAGCGGCATCCAACGCGCAGGCCGCCGCCCCCGCCGCCGCCGCGCGGCTGGTCATCCCGGCGTTGGGGCTGGATGCCCCCATCGTTCACACCCCGATCGTCAACCGCCAGTGGAATGTTGGCATGTTGGGCGCCTCGATGGTGGGGCATCTGGAGCGCACCGCGTGGGTGGGTGAGGGCAGCAACATCGTGCTGGCCGGGCACTCCGAGATGGCCGTCAACGCCTATGATGGGGTCTTTGCCAGCCTGAACAGGTTGTCGCCCGGAGACGAGATCAGGATCACCCAGGGAGGCGCAGCCTGGCAGTATGTTGTCTCCGAAGTTCGCACCGTCTCGTACCGCGATGTTAGCATTGTATTCCCAACGCGGCACGAGCAGTTGACGCTGTTCACCTGTGCGCTGGGCACCTACGACCGCAATCTGGGGAAGTATCGGCAACGCCTGGTGGTGGTCGCCCTGCCCGCCCCGTGAGGGTCGGCCCGGCTGCTGACCCTCATCGGCAGACAAGAAGGCCGCCTGGGTTAGGCGGCCTTCTTGATCTGCCCCCTGCTGCCTCAGCAGAAGATGGTCTGGCCCGAATCACGGTTCTTATGCCAGGGCATGGGTGACATTTGACACTCCCACCCCCGTTTTCGCCGCTGTACAATGGAGCAAGACGCTCTTCAACACTGAAGTTATATCTCACACACACCGCCGCCCAACCACGGAGTATGTCGCAAGGAGGCAGACCCAGCATGCCCACCCCCACCCGCATCGAGTTCGGCAGCCAATCCGGCAGCGACGAACGCTACCAGGTCATCGACCGCGCCATGCAGCAGTACGCCCACCGGCCTGATGCGCTGCTCGAAGCCCTGCACGCGGCCCAGGAGACGTTCGGCTACCTTTCCGAAGAGGTGCTGACCTACATTGCCGGGCAGCTTGGCGTGCCGCTCAGCCGCGTCTATGGGGTGGCGACCTTCTACGACCTGTTCTCGCTGGAGCCGACCGGCGAAACCCACTGCCTGATCTGCACCGACCCCGCCTGTGCCATCGCCGGGGCCGAAGACGTGCTCAAGGCGGCCTGTGCGCGCGCGGGGATCGACGGTGCGGGCCAGACCAGCGCCAACGGGAAGGTCAGCGTCAGGCGCGCAGCGTGCCTGGGTCTGTGCGATCAGGCCCCCGCCGCGCTGGTCAACGGAATCGCACAGGTGAACCTGAGGGCGGGCGAGGCCGATGCGCTGCTGCGAGGCGAGGCTGCCCGCTCGCGGATCAACGTCACCGGCGATCCGCGCGTGTTGACCCGCCTCATCGGGGCCCTGGATCCGCTTGACCTGGACGCCCACCGTGCCGAGGGGGCCTTCGCCGCGCTGGAGAAGGCACTCACGGCCATGACCCCGGAGGGCGTGGTCGCGGAGGTCAAGGCCTCCAGCCTGGCGGGGCGCGGCGGCGCGGGCTTCCCGACCGGGCTGAAGTGGGAATCCACCCGCGCGGCTGCCGGGACGCCCAAGTACGTGGTGTGCAACTTCGACGAATCCGAGCCAGGGACGTTCAAAGACCGCGCCATGATGCAGGGCGACCCGTTCCGGGTGATCGAGGGCCTGATCCTCAGCGCCTATGCCACCGGCGCGGAGCAGGGGTACATCTTCGTGCGCGGGGAATACCCTGAAGCCACCGCGGTGCTGCACGAGGCCATCGACCGCCTGTATGGGGCGGGCCTGCTCGGCGAGAACATCCTGGGCAGTGGCTTCCGCTTCGACCTCGACGTGCGGCGCGGCGCAGGCGCGTACATCTGCGGCGAGGAAACCGCGCTGTTCGAGGCCATCGAGGGCCGGCGTGGCCACCCACGCACCAAGCCGCCGTACCCCACCACGCACGGCCTGTTTGACAAGCCTACCTCGATTAACAACGTCGAGACTCTCGCCATCGTGCCCGACGTGGTGCAAAACGGCGGCGCGTGGCTGCGCCAGTGGGGAACGGAGAAATCGGTGGGGATCAAGCTGTTCTGCCTAAGCGGTCATGTGCAGCAACCTGGTGTGGTCGAAGCGCCCTATGGAATCACCATCCGCGAGCTGATCGAGCGTTTCGGCGGCGGCTTCGTTGGTCAGCCACAGGCTGTGCTGATGGGCGGAGCGGCGGGTGGCTTCCTGCACCCGGATAAGCTAGATACCCCCCTCACTCACGAGGCGCTGAACCCGCTCGGTGCGCCGATTGGCTCCGGCGTGGTGATGGTCTTCAACACCGGCGTTGACCTGTGGAGCGTGCTGAAGGGGCTGGCTCATTTCTTCGTCCACGAGACGTGCGGGCGTTGCGTGCCCTGCCGCCTCGGCACTTACCAGATTCACACCCTGCTGGATCGCATCACCGCTGGGGCTGGAACCTCCAACGACCTCGCCCAGCTCGAAGAGATCGGCGGGCTGATCCGACGATCCAGTGTGTGTGGCCTCGGCATGACGGCGGCCAACCCCGTCCTGACGACGCTGCGGGCCTTCGATCTGAAGGTGTAGGCCCTGTGCCGAGCATGGCTATCTATGGCCATCTTGTGTAGGGCTGACGCCGCTCAGCGCGCGCTGAATCGGGACTCGATTGAAGTTCTTGCTTCTGGAGACGGGCATGATCAAACTCACAATTGACAACCAGAGCATCGAAGCTGAACCCGGCACAAGCGTGCTCGAAGCGGCTCTCGCTCACGGTATCGACATCCCGCGCCTGTGCTACCACCCCGACCTAAGTGTTCCGGCGAGTTGTCGCCTGTGTTTGGTCGAGGTGGAGGGCCGCCCTAACCCCGTGCCAAGCTGTGACCTGGCCTGCGCGGAGGGCATGGTCGTCACCACCCACAGCGATCAGCTCAGCCAGATGCGTCGTGCGATCATTGACCTGCTGGTGTCCGATCACCCGCTCAATTGTGTGGTGTGCGAGAAGGCGGGGGCGTGCCTGCTCCAGAAGTACGCCTACGAATACAACGTCAAGGAGACCAGCTACGCCTTCCAGCTTTCGCGGGCGCTGTACCAGGATGACAACCCCTTCTTCGTGCGCGATCACCAGTATTGCATCCTGTGCGGGCGCTGCGTGCGCGCGTGCAGCGAGGTCGTCGGCGCAAGCGCCATCGACTTCGTGGAGCGCGGTTTCAAGAGCCACATCGGCACGCCCTTTGATGGGCCGATGATCGAGTCATCGTGCGTGTTCTGCGGAAGCTGCGTGCAGGTGTGCCCCACCGCCGCGTTGATGCCCGTCTCGCGCAAAGGCAAGGGGCGCGAGTGGGAGATGGAGCGCGTCACGACCATCTGCGGTTACTGCGGCGTTGGCTGCCAGATCGAGTACGCCGTCCGGGACGGGCACATTGCCTACGCGCAGTCGCGGCCCGACGCACCAGTCAATGGCGAGTTCCTGTGCGCCAAGGGCCGCTACGGCTGGGATTACGTCGATAGCCCGGAGCGCCTGACCACGCCTCTGATCCGCCGCGATCTGGCCTACGAGCTAGGATTGACCGCCGAGCCGTGGGCGCCCCCGGAGACCTCCCCGCTGGACGTGGAGAAGCCCGACCTGGCCGCCAGTTACGTGCCGGTGGACTGGGACACCGCGCTCGATGTGGTGGCGACCCGGCTGGCCGATACGATCCGAACGCACGGGCCGGACGCGCTGATGGGCCTCTCCTCGGCGCGCTGCACTAACGAGGAGAACTACCTGTTCCAGAAGTTGATGCGGCTGGGGATCGGGACCAACAACATAGACCACTGCGCCAGGCTTTGTCACAGCTCCACCGTGGCGGGCCTCGTGCAGGCCCTCGGCAGTGGCGCGATGACCAACTCCATCCGCGAGATTCGGGATGCGGACTGCATCTTTATCACCGGCTCGAACACCCTGGAATCTCATCCTGTGATCGGCTATGAAGTAGTCCGGGCAGCGCAGCGCGGCGCGAGCGTGATCGTCGTCGATCCGCGCCGCATCCCGATGGTCGATCACGCCACTCTGTTCCTTCAGGCAAAACCGGGAACAGACATCTATGTCTTCCTAGCGATGATGCACGTCATCATCCGCGAGGGCTGGACCGACCAGACGTTTATCGCCGAGCGCACCGAGGGCTACGAAGAGCTTGCGGCAGCGGTCGAGGAGTACACCCCGGAGCGTGCCTCGCTGATGTCCGGCGTGCCTGTCGAGCTGATCGAGCAGGCCGCACGGGTCTACGCGCTGGGCGAGCGCGCCAGCGGCCAGTCCCGCTATGGCGACGGTCGCGGCCACAGCAGCATCCTGTATGCGATGGGCATCACCCAACGCAGCATGGGCACCGATCTGGTGAAGGCCCTGGCGAACCTCGCCCTGCTGGGCGGCCACTACGGCAAGCCATCCACCGGAATCAATCCCCTGCGCGGGCAGTCGAACGTGCAGGGCGCGTGCGACGTGGGCTGCCTGGTCAATTACCTGCCCGGCTACCAGCTCGTCACCGACGAGGCCAAACGGCGCGCCGTGGCTGCCAAATGGGGCGCGGACGACCTGCCGGGAAACGTCGGCCTGACCATCGTCGAGGCCATGCGGGCGGCGCTGGACGGACAGATTCGCGCTATGTATATCATGGGCGAGAACTCCATGCTATCCGACCCCAACACCCACCATGTCGAGGAGGCCCTGCGCTCGCTCGACTTCCTGGTGGTGCAGGATATCTTCCCCAGCGAGACGGCCCAGCTCGCGCACGTGATCCTGCCCGCCGCCGCCGCGTTGGAGAAGGACGGCACGTTCACCAACACCGAGCGCCGTATCCAGTTGATCCGCCCCGTGCTGACCGCTCCCGGCCAGGCACGGCCCGACTGGCAGATCACGGGCGAGATCGCTGTCCGCCTCGACCGTGTGCTGGGCGTCGAGCGCGACCCGGCGACGTGGTTGTTCCCATCCACCCAGGCCATCATGGATGAGATCGCTGCTGTAGCCCCTATCTACGGAGGGGTATCGCACGCGCGGCTGGCAGGGAATGGGCTTCAGTGGCCGTGCCCCAGCCCTGAGCATCCGGGCACGCCCATCCTGCACACGGCGGGGTTCTCGCGTGGGCGGGCCAAGTTCCACCCGATCCGGGCCGCCGATCCCGCCGAGGGGCCGGACGAGGAGTACCCGCTGATCTTGACCACAGGCCGCACGCTGTATCACTACCATACCGGCACGATGACCCGCCGCAGCCAGCCGCTCGACTGGCGCGAGCCGGGCCGCTATGTCGAGATCAGCGTGGAGGATGCTGCTGAGCTGGGCATCGAGGAGGTGGCTCCGGTGGTGCTGCGCAGCCGTCGCGGCGAGGTCACGGCTTGGGCACGGATCGGCGAGCGCGTGCCGCCGGGGACGGTCTTCCTAGCCTTCCACTGGCGTGAGGCCCCCGCCAACGTGCTGACCCAGGATTTTGCCCTCGACCCCGTCGCCAAGATACCGGAGTTCAAGGTGTGCGCCGTCCGCTTGGAACGTGGCAGCTAGCGAAGTTGCATAGCGCAACCACCGCCGGGTTTACTCAGTCGCGGTCAGCTCCAGCCCCCTGACGACGCCGATCCCGCAGATAGTTTTATCCGGGCTATCAGTGGGCTGAGGCTGCCTGCGCCCCGGTGGCTGGCTGACCAGCCCACTTGCCCTGCCTGCCTCAATGGACTATGATCCGCTACAACTGAGACCGGACAGGCCCTCTCACAGACATGGCCGCGACCCCGCACGATGAGCACATCCCCGGCGCGGGCGCAAAGGAAGTTCTATCGCGCCCTCCAGCAAGCTGCGTTCCGCTCGTCGGGCGGGAGGGGGTTCTAAAGACCCTTCACGCGCGGCTGGAGCAGGCCAGCCATGGCTGGGGTGGGCGTGTTGCGATCCGCGCCACGAGCGGGTTGGGGAAAACCCGGCTGGCTGAGGAGCTTGGCGCGGCGGCGGCCAGCGAGGGCTTTCGTGTCACTCATCTGATGTGTCGGGGTAGCGCTCTGCGCCCCTATCAGCCTATGGCAGACCTGGTGCGGGCGCTACTGGAGATTGACCCCCACCTCCAAGACGAGGCGCAGCGGCTCGCTCTGTCACGCAGCCTTGCTGCTCTGGGAGTCCCCGACTTTGAAACCTCCTTTGCCCGGTTGCTGCGGATTGAAGGCAGCGGATCAGCCTCAGCCGTCCCCCCGCTTTTCCCCCCATCTCCCGACTCGCGCGACGAACTCGATGCGGACGCAACCCTCCACGACTTGACCTTGCACACGGACCTGGGTGAGCTGCTGCGCCTGACCCTTCAGGCCAGCGCCGCCTACGCGGGTCGCCTGCTGCTGATCCTCGACGACCTGGGGGAGGCCCCTCCGATCACCACATCGGCGCTCCTGCGCCTGCTGGAGGGCCTGGAGCATTCACCTGTGTTAGTGCTGGCGACCTTCCTACCCGATGCCCCGCGCGAGCTTCAGGAGAACTTTGGCGATGGGGGGATGCTGCTGGCCCCGCTCAGCCGCGAAGAGACCCTGGAGCTGGCCTCGGCATTTCTGCACCTGACATGGATCACTAAAGAGCTGGCTGATGTGTTTTGGGAGCACGCCGCTGGCAACCCCCTGCTGGTCAGGCTGTTGGCTGAATACCTCTACGAGCACAAGCGCATCACTGTGCGGCGTCAGGACGGCCTGGGCGACCTGGCCGGCGAAGGCGCCATCCCGGCGCTGGCGGAGATCATCGTCGAGCGGGCCGCACGGCTCCCCACCGAACCGCTTATGACCCTGCTCAACGCCGTCATTCTGGGGGATGGCTTCCGGGTTGGGGCGTTGGGGGCGCTGCACGACGGGCGACATGAGGCCGACCTGATAGCCGACCTCGATCTGCTGGTGCAGGCCGGGCTGCTGGAGCAGACGGGCAGCGGGCGGCGGGCGATCTTCCGCTTTCCCCATGCGCTGATCCGCGACACCTTGTACAACAGCGCCCCGCCCGACCGTCGCGCCTATCTCCACAAACGCGCCGGAGATTACTACGCCCTGCCGACGGCAGGTCGCAGGCTGCGTTTGGAGAGCGCGGTTTACCATTACCTGCAGGCGGGGAAGCCCGACCGGGCCATGGCGATGATCGAGGCGGGACTACAGATGGCGCACAAAAGCGCCAATCAGGCTGAGGTGATCGCCCTGTACCGCGCGGGGCTGAAGATCGCCTCGAGGCTGCCGGAGATGGCGATCCGGCAGACTGAGCTGGCTGAGGAGCTTGGTGACCTGTTCGTCGCCGCTGGCGACTACCGGCAGGCCGCTGCCGCTTACCGCCAGGCCGATCTGGAGGCCAGCTCGGTGGAGCAGCGCGGCAAGCTGGGGCTATCTCTCCTCTCGGTGAACCCTCTGCAGGCCACCAGTCTGCTGGCTCGGCTGGTCGATGAGATTCCCCCTGATTACCCCAACGACCTGCGTTGGCGATTGGAGGCCGGGTTGGCATGGGGGTTAGCTCTTGCCGGTCGCACCTACGAGGCCCTCCGGCACAGCCGCGATTCCCTCGGCACGCTCAGCAGCACGTCGGGTTTTGGTTCGGCCCGCACGCTGATGCGGGGCACATTGGGCATGGCCTTGTATTACCATGGCGATCACGCCGAGGCGGCCCCGCATCTCGAATCGGCGCGCGCGGGCTACAGCGCGCGCGGGGATGAGAAGGGTGTGATGTTTATCAACCAGATTCTGATCGGCATGCCCCGGGAGGAAGTGACCCAGGCATGGCTCGATCTGGTGCTGCGCCCGTTGGTGCGCCCCCCTGCCTCGCAGGCTCGTTCGTAGGCGCGCCGCGGCCCCTACCCCTCTGCAACGCTGTACCGCAGCCAGATCCGCCCTTCAGCCAGCTCCTTCACAGAAAGCAACCTCAGCCGGATGGGCCGCTCGTGCGGTTTCAGCGCAGGCCCGCCGAACAGCGATGGCGTGTCCGCCCCCCGTTCAGCCTGTGCCCCCGCCTTAGCGCATCAGCCGCCCCAGTACGTCTTGGATGCGCTCCAGCGCCTTCTGGATGTTCTCATAAGAGTTGGAGTACGCCAGGCGCAGATAGCCTTCTCCATGGCGCCCAAAAGCCGTGCCGGGCAGCACAGCTACCCCTGCCTCGTCCAGCAGCAGGTTCGCTAGCTCGTCCGACGATCTGCCAAGCGCCCGCACGTTGGGGAAGGCGTAAAACGCTCCCTGCGGTGTCTGGCAGCGCACGCCGGGGATCGCGTTCAGCCCCGCCACCAGCAAATCGCGGCGGCGCTGGTACTCGGCCACCATCTCGCTCACCCACTCCTGTGGGCCGGTCAATGCCTCCAGCCCGGCGTATTGTGTGAAGTGCGCCGTGCAGCCCAGCGAATGCGTGATCAGCAGCTCGACGCGCTCCGCCAGCGCTTCCGGCATAATCCCATATCCCAGCCGCCAGCCGGTCATCGCGTAGGTCTTGGAGAACCCGTCCACGATCACCGTGCGCTCCAGCATCCCCGGCAGCGCGGCGATGCTGGGCGCATCCAGCCCGTCGTAGGACAGCCGCGCGTAGATTTCGTCACTGACGATCCAGCAGCCGTGCCGCAGAGCCATCTCGGCGATGTGTTCCAGGTCGGGGCGGGACATCACTCCGCCGGTGGGGTTGCCAGGCGAGTTGAGGATGATCAGTTTGGTGCGCTGGCTGATTGTCTGGTCGAAGGCATCTAGGTCAAAGGAGAAGCCCGCCTCTTCTAGCAGCGGCACAGGCCGGGGTGTTCCCCCGGCCACCTGAATCATCGCCTCGTAGGTCGGGAAGCCAGGATCGGGGTAGATCACCTCATCCCCTGGCTCGACCAGCGCCAGCGTGGGGAAGAACAGGTTGGGCTTGGCTCCGGGGCTGATCACCACCTGAGTAGGCCGGATGGCAATGCCTCGCCGCGCTCCCGCGTCGGCGGCGACCTTCTCCCGAAGATCGAGGACGCCGCTGGGTGGGTTGTAGCGCGTGCGGCCCTGGACAATGGCGCGGATTCCTCCCAGGGTCACGTGCGGCGCGGCCACAAAGTCCGGCTCCCCTGCCTCCATATGGATGATGTCACGCCCGCTGCGCTCCAGGGCTTGGGCCTTGGCCAGCACCACGTAGGCGCCTTCGGCCCGCAGCGGAACAACTCGTTGAGCGAATGTCATGGAGTGGTCTCCTGCCTCAAAAGGAAGGGCTGCAACACCCCCATTATACGCGCCTTCTACCCCGCGAGTAGCCAGAGTGGTCCGCTGCGAACCTCCCCCGCCCCGGGGCGCTTGCCGCGTTGACATTCTATTGATTTTCCCTTACCATAGTGATTGGTTGTGAGCGATTGTGATTGATTCGAGCCTGCCAGGGGGCGGGACGTGCTTTCTAACGTCGAACGCCAGGAACAGCTCCTCCGCTACCTCGAACAGCACCGCCGGGCGACGGTTCAGGAGCTATGCCAGCACTTTTCCATCAGCATGGCAACTGCCCGCCGCGACCTCGAGGCGTTGGCCGGGCAGGGCAAGATCACCCGCTTTCACGGCGGGGCGATGATCGCTCGCCAGGCCCCGCCGGAGCCGCCTGCCCTCCAGCGCACCCATCAGCAGGCCGCCGAAAAACGCCGCATCGGCCAAGCCACTGCTCGACTGGTCAGCGATGGGGAGACCATCTTCCTGGGCAGCGGCACGACGGTGCTGGAAGTGGCCCGCGCGCTGCGCCACCACCACGACCTGACCGTCATCACCAACTCGGTGCCGGTCATGACCCTGCTGGCTGATGCCCCCGCCATCACCCTCATTGGCCTGGGTGGCTTGCTGCGCCGCAGCGAGATGTCGCTGATCGGCCATCTGACTGAGCAATCGCTGGCTGGGTTCCACTGCGACCGGGTCATCATGGGCATCCGGGCAATCGACATCGAGCGCGGTCTCAGCAACGACTACCTGGGCGAGTCGATGACCGACCGGGCGATTCTCTCGCTGGGGTCACAGGTGATCGTGGTGGCCGATCACACCAAATGTGGTTTTGTCTCCACCGCTTTTCTGGCCCCCGTCACGGTGATGCACACCCTGGTCACGGATAGCAAAACCTCACCGGAGTTCATCGCCGCGCTGAGGCAATTGGGCATCCAGGTGGTGGTGGCCTGAGCGCCTCGCCATGCTCGCTGCGATTCACCCCTCCGGGGCGTTGGGCAGACCTTCTTCGGTGGTGATCACCTTCTGGATGTAGCGCACGCTTCCCGGCTCGATCCCGGCAGCCAGCGCCAGGTCGTGAGCCAGCACATAGCCCGGCACAGCTTCCAGAGTAGCCAGCGCGTGGGCGGGCAGGTCAGGGAGCGAAATGCTGAGCGCCCCCTCCAGACGGGTCGGCCCGATCCACGCCAGGCCCGCTCCCTGCTCGATCAACCTGCGCGCCAACAGCGCGTTCAACCGGGCGCGCTCACCCGTTCCCTCGAACATCAAGGCGCGGAAGCTCCTGTCCACCACCTCAATCGGCCCCTGACGGAACAGGCCACTCACCATCGCCACCGCCGGGCGGCGGGCCATCTCTTCCAACGCCAGCTCCCCGGCCAGCGCCGCTGCGATAGATGGGCCGCGCCCCAGCAGGGTGATCGGACGCGCTTCGCGGAACAGCTCCACCAGCGCGGCGCGTTGGTTGAGCACCTCCTGCAGCACCCCGCTCATGGCCTCCGCTGCGCGGCGCAGGTCGGCCAGCATGGCGTCAAATTGCCCGGCCACCTGCGCCGCCAGCAGCAGCTCCGTCGCCAGCATTCCCTGGTAAGCTGAGATGACCACCAGTTCATCCCACCGCGAATAGGTGGGCAGGCAGGCGTTGGCCATCCTCCCAACGGTGCTGCCAGGCTCATTGGTCACTGCCAGGGTGGGAATGCCCTCCCGGCGGGCGATCTCCGCCAGTTTGACCAGCTCCACCGTCTCGCCAGAGCGCGTGTTGAGCACCAGTGCGCTGTGTTTCAACCCTGCCGATAGCCCGTAGATCGCCTCGGTGGCGTCCAGAGTCCAGGCGGGTATGCCGCGCTCCATCAGATAGTGCGCGGCAGGGAGGCAGGCGTTCAGCCCGGAGCCAACGCCGCTGTAAACAATCGAACCCGCCCTGCGCAGGATCGCCGCAGCCTGTTCCACATCCTCTCTGGAGGCCCGCGCGTGCGCCTCGACCACCGCACGCAGGTTCTCCACCTGGGAGAGAACATCATTCCAGGCGCTCATACCCGTGCCCTCCTCAAACGTTGGCTATCCTTGGCTATCTTTGTGGAAACGCCACTGGCAGCCGCTCAGAAACCATACGTTGGTGTGTAGCCGGGGAATAGAAACAGCGCCGCCGCGCCGAGCATCGCGGCATCGCGGCCCAGCCCGGCACGCTTAACCTCGTGCACGCGGCGGGTGAAGTATGGCTCCCCCACGCGACGCATTTCGCGCTCGATGGGATCAAGCAGCCAGCGCCCCGCCTGCGACACCCCGCCGCCAACCAGCACTACTTCCGGGGCGAAAATCTGCACCCACGATGCCAGGCCCCGCCCCAGCCACTGCCCGATTTCTTCCCACAGTTCCTGGGCAGGTGCATCACCCTGCTCGGCGGCCCGGTAAAGGTCTTCTGGGGTCAACCTGCCCTGCGTGGCCAGCATTCCCGCCAGCGCTGTCGGGCGTTGGGAGCGGGCCATGTCTTCCGCCCGGCGGCTGATCGGGCCAGCGGAGGCCAGGCTCTCTAAGCAGCCCCGACAGCCGGCCACACACACTGGCCCCTGCGGGTCAATGATCACATGGCCGGGGTTGCCGACCGTGCCGCCCGCCAGGCGCACCACCTGCCCATCGAGCATCACCGCCATGCCGATGCCTGTGCCAACTGTCATCACCATCAGCCGCCGCACGCCCCGCCCCGCGCCGAAGTGATACTCCCCCAGCACGCCGCAGTTCATATCGTTGTCCATCACCGTTGGCAACCCGAACGCCTCAACTAGCTGCGGGCGGAGTGGGTAGCCGTCCAGTGAGTGGACGTTGATATAGTCAGGCACGTCACCAGGCGGCAGAATATAGCCGCAGATGCTCACCCCCATCCCCACTGGCTCAAGCCCGTGCTCTTGCGACCATGCCAAGAGCCTCTCGATGGCGCGCAGCAGGTTACCCACCAGCGTCTCGGCAGGCAGCTCGTGGATCACCGGCTCGTCGGCGCGGCGCATGATCTCGCCTGTCTCGCCGATCACCCCCAGTTTGGCGACCGTCCCGCCGATGTCCACACCCAGCGCAACCCGCATCGCCGCTCCCTCACTCCACCGTCGTCACATAGGTGGATACCGTCAGCACGCCCGGTTCCAGCCCCCGGCGCTTCGCCAACAGGTAGCCCACCAGTTGCAGCACGGCCATATCCAGCAGACAGGCCCCATATTCATCGTGAGGTTCGGTGTACACAACATGGAGCTTTTTGTCAGGGTCGAGGTCAATACTGCGATTAGTGACCACCATCACCGGCACGCCCAGCGCTAGCGTATCGCGCGCGATACCGATACAGAGGTCATGCGTCTCCCCCGCCGGGGCCAAGATCACAACCCGGTGCTCCGGGCGGATCATCTCCCGCAGCCCATGCCGGAAGGCTGCCGCGCTCATGCCCTCCGCCACCACCTTGGGCACTTCACGGAACAGCGTGGCGCTGAACATGGCCGTCGCGCGTCCCGGCCCGCGCCCCAAGAAAACGGTGTACGGCGCGCCCTCCAGAAAGTCGGCGGCAGGGGTGAGCCTCTCCTCCCAGCTCTGGGCCAGTCGGTCGAGACTCTCCACCAGCGCCAGCAGCCGGTTCCCAGCGGTTCTCACATCGCGCCCCAGCGTTGCCTCGGCCAGCAGCAGCAACACACCCACGGTCGCCAGGTTGGTCTTGCTGCCGCAAGCAAGCTGCGGCCCCGCCAGCATCGGCAGCCCCAGGTCGCAGTTCTGGGCAAGGTACGAGTCCTCGTAATTGTAGATGCCGACAACTGGGACGCGCCGGTTGAGGGTTTGCAGAATGTGGACGATCTCCGCCGAGTTCCCCGACTGCGAGACGGCCACCAGGCAACTTCCCGACTTGAGCGCTCCCAGATAGTAGTACAGCAGTTCCGATACGTCGTACACGAAGTTCGTCTTTCCAGCGCGGGCCAGCAGGCTCGACGCGCCGTAGCAACCATACTCGGAGGTTGCCATGCCGGCCATGATCACCGGGTCAGAACGCCGCAGCAAGTCGGCGGCGGCTTGTAGGGCCGGGTTCGATTGCTCCACATACGCCCGGACGATGCGCCGGAGAACCTCTGGTTCTTCCATAATCTCGTTCAGCAGGTGATTTCCCGTCATGGGTTTCCTCAGCTATCATGAAGGAGTGCTTGGAAAATGGGCTTGCCTATGATCCTGATCCTTAACCCGAATCCCGCCCTCGACCGGGCCGCCGAGCTGCCCGGCTTTGAGGCTGGTCAGTCCCATCACCTCCCCGCGACGCGGTGGTTCGCTGGCGGCAAGGGCTTCAACTTTGCGCGCGCGCTACTGGCGCTGGGTGGTCATCCTTTCGTCGTCGGGATGCTAGCTGGGCACATTGGCAGGCTGGTGGAACAGCTTGCCGCTGCCGAGGGCATCCCCGCTGCCTATCACTGGTTCGAGGGGGAGACCCGCATCGGCTTGCATCTGGTCGACCCAGCTCGGCGGCGCGTCACGGAGTTGTACGAGGTCGGCCCTGTCCCGACGCCGGACGACTGGACACACTACAGCGCCCTGGTTGAAAGTCATCTGCCGGGCACGCAAGCCATCGCCGTATGCGGCAGCTTGGCCGCCAGTGCCCCCGCCGATCTGCTCCGCAGCCTGGTGGAAACCGCCCACCGCGCAGGCGTGCCCAGCCTGATCGACACCAGCGGTCCCCAGCTTGCCAGCGCACTCCAGGCGCGCCCCCATCTGATCAAGATCAACCAGCATGAGGCGGCGGACTTGCTCGCCCAGCCGGTTCACACCACCCCTGATGGCCTCGCCGCCGCCCTGCAGGTACAGCGCCAGGGCGCGCGCGCCGTCGTCATCACGCTGGGCGCGCAGGGCGCGGTCGGCGTTGACGAGGCAGGCCAGCCTTTTGCCTGGGCCGCCCCCCGCGTTGAGACCCTCTCGCCGGTAGGCAGCGGGGATTCTCTGTTCGCGGGGATTGCGGCGGCGTGGGTCGCAAGACGCCCGCTGGCCGAAGCCGCCCGCCTCGGCGTGGCCGCCGGGGCCGCCAACGCTCTCCAAATCGGCGCAGGGGTCTTCCAACCTGCCCAGGTCGAGACGCTGCTGCCGCAGGTACAGCCGTTGAGCTTGTAGCCCTGCTCTGTGCGGCTGGCCTGCCAGAAAGCAGAGCGAGCGTCATCCCTCCCCATGCACGATCTGCCGCATCACCGCCAGCGCCGCTGCCGGATCGGGCTGCTGGTAAATGTTGCGCCCGTAGACCAGCCCGGCACAGCCCGCCTGGATCGCGGCCCGAGCCCGGGCCTGCGCCTCTTCAAAACGGTCCTTCTTCGCTCCGCCAGCCATGAGCACCGGGGCCGGGCAGCCTTCCACGATCTGCGCCAGAGCTGCATCGTCACCGGGGTCAATCACCTTGACCAGATCGGCCCCCAGCTCGGCGGACAGCCGGGCATACATTGCCATGATGGCTGGATCGGTTTTGTCTGCCGGGACGGCTTTCTCGCGCGCGCTGCGCGGCTCGATCATCAATAGCAGCCCGTGCCGCTCGCAGTCGCGGGCCAGCGCCGCGTTGCGCGCGATGTCCTGCTTCTCACGCTCCGGGTCGTCGAACCCGACATATAGGTAGGTCATGATCGCGTCGGCCCCGGCAGCGGCGATCTGCTCGACGCTGGCAATGGCGACCGCCGCGCCTTCCCGGTATGGCAGGATCGACCGGCTGAAGCTCTGCCAGTCGATCTGCACGATCAGCGAGGGCGCATCCCTGCCGATGAAGGCATCTTCCAGGCGAGTGATGAGGCCGGGCGCGATCATTAACCCATCCGCCGCCCGCAGCGCCCGTGCTGTGCGCTGAACCTCCTCCCAGGTAGCCAGCCCCGGCCCCGGCCCCAGGATCAACCCATGCGAGTAGGCCACGATCAACGTCCTGCCGCTGGCGGCGTTGAACAGCCGCCCCAGGCGGATTTTCTTGCCGCTGCGAGAGTCCACGTGATTATTCTCCCAGGATGTGCATCATACCCTGTGTGTGATACCGTTCCCGCCACGCCGGGCGATCCGGCGTGGCGCCCCGTTCGCGCGCCACCCGGTACGCGATCAGCGCCATCGGCGCAACTAGCGACAGCGCCGCAAACGGCGGGAACCAGGGTGCTTCGGCGTGGATGTGCCAGTCGTTCGCCGCTGCTCGCGGCCCGACCTCGATCACCCGCGCCCCCCACTCGCGTGCGTGCTTCGCGCCATCGGCGGTGGCCCCATCCGACTCGTGGCCGGTGTACAGCGCGACGCACAACGTCCGTTCACTGACCATCGTCGCTGGGCCGGAGGCCATCTCCCAGGTCTCGCTGCCCTCGGCGTGCAGCAGAGCCATTTCCTTCATCTTGAGCGCCGTCTCCAAGGCCGCCGCGTAGCCGGGACCGGCGCCGAAGTGGAAGGCGCTCTCGAACTGCGCCAGAATCGGCGCAGCCTCACCGACCAGGCCCTCCGCTGACTCAATTGCCCCCGCCGCCCGTTCCGCCGAGGCTGCCAGATCGTCGAAGATGGTCTCCGGCGCGGCGAACAGTTCCAGCGCCAGCAGGTAGGCTGCGGTGAGCGTGCTGGCGTAGGTCTTGGTCATCACCGGGACGCTGCTGGAGCCCCCGCCGCTGATCAGGCTGTGATCGGCCAGACGGGTGATCGTTGAGCCACTGATATGCGTGATCCCCACGCACAAACACTGCCCACGCAGCCGTTCAAAGACCGCCAGCACGTCGCGGAACTCACCCGATGCCGAGACGCCGATCACCACGTCGTGCCGGTTGAGGGCCGGCGTAAAGTAGCGGAAATCCCCGGCGGGCATTGCTAGCACTAGCGGATCGTCCGGCCCACTCAGGGCACGGGCGGTATACATTGCAGCCATACTCGAATACAGGGATGTGCCATTGCCGATCAGGTACAGCCGCCGGGGCGCACGCTCACGGATGGCAGCCGCAGCCCGCTGGGCCGCCGGGCGCGTCTCCGCGACAGTGGCCCGGATCGCATCTGGTATCTGGTGGATTTCCTGGGGGATGGCTTCCGTCATAGTATTCTTCCTCAAAGGACACAGGCAGCCCATAAGCCCATCGCGCTGATAATCCGGCTAGTTTCCCTGTCAAGTGCGGCCAGGCGATAACGAGTCGCCCGAGCCTCCTCCCATCCTCTGGCTACGCTCGGAGTAGGTAACGAGGCTGATCCTACGAAAAGTCCGCTACTTCTCAAAACCGGCAGTCAGCCCCCGCACCAGCGCTCGCTGCCCAACGACGTACAGCAGGATCATAGGGAAGGTCGCCACGGCCAGCCCGGCCATCAGCGCGGGCACATCGAGGGTGAACCGCTTTTGCAGGGAAGTTGAAATCCCGACGATCAGGGTGCGTAGCTCCTCTCGCTGAAGAAAGACCAGCGCGATCAGCAGCTCGTTCCAGACCCACACGGCGTTGACCAACATGGACGTGACCAGCGCCGGGCGCGACAGCGGCAGGTCGATGTGGGTCAAAATCTGGAAGGTTGAACAGCCATCGATCAGCGCTGCCTCGCGGATTTCCCTGGGGATGGTCACGAAGAAGTTACGCAGCAGGTAGATAGTAAAGGGCAACATCAACCCCGCGTAGACCAGGATCGGGCCGCCCAGGTTGTTGATCAGGCCCATCTGCCGGAACAGTACGAACAGCGGGATGATCATCACGATGGGCGGGATGACCATCAGGGGGGTGATCATCCCGAACAGGAAGTCCCGCCCCTTGAACTGCATGTTCGCCAGCGCAAAGGCCGCCAAGATCGCAATCACCGTGCATAGCGTCACCGAAACTCCGGTCAGCAGCACACTGTTGATCACCCAGTTCAGCAGGTTGGGGTGGCGCAACACCGAGGCGAAGTTGGCAAAGGTGAGAGAGCTTGGCAAGCCCAGCAGGTTGCCGATGAACTCATTGCGGCTCTTAAAGGCGCTGGTCAGCATGAAGTACAGCGGGAACAGCGTCAGCGTCACCAACCCGATCAACACCAGTTGCTTGAGCGCTATGCCGGGGATGGCCCTGGCGCGATCCAGGCTCAGCCAGGGTCGATTTCGGACGGGCACTGCTTCTTGAGGTCCCAGTGTGCTATTCACCCAGCGCCTCCACCTGTTTGCGCGCGCGCGCCTGCAACAGCATCAGCCCGGAAGCCAGGATCAGCAGGAAGACGGCCCCCGCCGCGGCGATATGCATCTGGCTGTACTGGAACGCCTTCTGATAGATGAAGTACTCCATCACCCAGGTGCTCGTGCCGGGGCCGCCCTTGGTCATCACCAGCACATAGCTGAATACCCAGCTCAACATCGTGATCAGGTTGATGGCTGTGTAGAACTCGATCACGGTGGCGGTCTGCGGGATGGTCACGTGCCTCAGCCGTTGGAACCAGTTGGCGCCATCCAGTTTGGCCGCGTCGAATAACTCCTCGGAGATCGAGCTCATCCGTGCCAGAAACAGCACGATCCCGAAGCCAAGTTCCTTCCAGATGATCACCCCCATGATCGACCACATGGCGGTGCGGGCTGAGCCAAGCCAGTCCAGCGCCAAGAAGCCCAGCCCGATGCCTTCCAGAATGGTGTTGAGCACGCCCCTTAATTGCAGAATGTAGCTGAATACGATCCCCACCACCGGGATCGCCATGACATAGGGGATGAAGACCAGAGTACGGTACAGCCGCCAGCCCCGCAGCCGCTCAAAGATCAGCGAGGCAACGATCAGGGATAACACCACCAGGATCGGGACAGCCAGGAACAGCCGCAGGTTGTTTCCCAGCGCCCCCCAGAAAACATTGTCGTTGAGCGCCAGCCGGAAGGCGCGCAGGCCGATGGGTTCCAGCTCGCCTGCGCGGCGGATGGTCGTGCTGCGCCGGAACAGGTCGAGAACAGGATAGACGAAGACCAGTGCGATCAGCGCGAGGGCAGGAGCCAGATACAAATAGGGCGTGGCTCGCTGCGCAAACGTCTTGGGCCGAACACCGATCATGCCCGCATCTCCACTTACCTATCTTTGATGTGGGGGGCAAGGCCGAGCCTCGCCCCCCACCCATGCGGAAAGAGCAGCCGGGGTGGCTTGCCCTCCGCTCGGACGAGCCTTACTGGCCGAACATCTCCGGCGGCAGCGTCCACTTTTCATAGGCTTCAAGCTGCTCCGGGTTCTCCTCGCGCCACTTCTCGGCAACCTGCTGCCATCTCTCGGCAGCTTCCTCGGGGGTGATGTCCCCTGCCATCAGGAGCTGGCCCAGCGCGATGGCACCTTCTGACTCCCACACCGGCGGGTAGTAGTACTGGTACCAGAACAGCGGGGCCTCCTGCATCCAGGCCAGAATCTGGCGGTCGGAGTTGGTCATCGCATCCGTCTGGAAGCGCAGGTCGGGGGTGACTGCGCCTGCCTTCTCGTACATCAGCGCCATGATGTCCTCACGGTGCAGGAAGCGCAGGAAGTCGGCAGCTTCCTCTTTGTGCGGTGAGAAGGACGTGATGGCGAGGGTCTGGGTCGGGACGCCGATGCTGCGTGCCAGCTCTCCGGAGCCGTAGGCCGGGGTCCGCATGATGCCTACCACATCCGCCCCCATGCGCCGCTCCAGCACCGCGATGTACGGCTCGACGTGGTTGGTCATTGCCGCCTGCTCCAGCTCGAAGGTCTGCTGACCCTGATACAGGTCAAGGGACATCAGGTCTTCGTTGAAGCAGCCGCGCTCCTTCATTTCGTTCCAGCGCTCCCACCATTCGGCGTACATCGGCTCGGTGAGGCTGCGCTCGCCCCGGATAGCGGCCATCAGGTCGTCGATGCTGTTCATGTTCTGCTGGCCCAGGTAACTGACCATCCAGCCACCCAGCCAGCCATCCTTGAAGCCCGTGCCGATAGGAGTGTAGCCTGCATCGCGCAAAGCATCGCAGGCGGCCATCCACTCATCCCAGGTCTCCGGCGGGTTCTCCGGGTCAAGGCCCGCATCGGCGAACATGGTCTTGTTGTATGCCCAGAACGTGCCGATCTGGTAGAAGGGCACACCCCACTGCTTGCCATCCCAGAACGTCTCGGCGCGCTGCCCGGCGGGGATGTTAGCCAGCTCCTCCTCGGTCCAGTAATCGCTGATCGGAGCGAGGTTGCCCAACCACGCATCCTCCAGCGTGAACACGCCGCCGAAGAAGAATTGGATATCCGGCCCCTCACCCGCCTCCGCAGCCGCACGGAAGGCCGGGTACAGAGAGTCAGTCTCTTGTAGGACAGCCTCGACGGTGATGTTGGGATTCTCGTCCATGTAAATCTGGACGGCTTCCTCCATGAAGGCTTGCATACCAGGCGCTTCCTGCTCGCCCCAATACCACACCACCAGGGTGATCGGTTCGGCCTCAGCTTCCCCACCACCTTCGGGGGCGGGTGTCGCTCCGGCGCACGCGCTGAGTGTCAGCACCGCCACCAGCAGTGGCGCAGCTAGCGCAAAAACGTGGTTCTTTCTCATATTCTCGCTCCTTTCAAAGCCAGTCTCTTTACGTGCAGCGGTCGGGTTGAGTTATCCATAAACCCAGTGTGTTATTCCCTCCCTTGTGAAGTCAGCCGGATGAACGCGGTCACGCCTCGCCGAACAGCGCCAGTGAGTCCACGAGGTTAAAGGCGTTGAGGTAGCGGTCAATAACGCTCACAATCCGCTCGACAACGTAGCGGTGCGGATCGGCCATCAGCAGCCGCAGGTTGGCGTACAACCGACGACGCGCCTCAACCACGCCAGGGGCGGTCCAGATGTAGCGCGCGCCGGTTTGCGCCAACCAGGATCGTCGTTCGGCGGGGAGGTCCGCAAACTCGCAGCCCTCCTCTTCTGGCAGAAGCCACTTCTTCCATCGCCCCGAGGCCACCACTGCCCCTTCCAGCGCGCGCATAAAGTGCGACGCCTCCATGCCAGGCCGCGCCCGGCACATCAACTGCTCCTTTTCTTCCAGGTCAGCCAGGGCCAGGAACTCCGCCGCCGTGAACTCCGGGCCGACGTTCGCCCCGCCCATCCCCGTCTCCGGGTACGCGCGCGGGTTCTCCACCCAGTCTGTATAGTGACCTTTGATCAACGACCCCAGCGGGGCCACGATCTCATACAGGCGGCGGGCGCTGTCGGGGTCGAAGAAGGTGGTGTGCAGGTCGGTGCCGACCTTGCCCACGATGAAGCACGGCCAGGCATGGGCTAGCCCACGCGCGGCCAGCCCTTCGCGCAACCCCCCGATGAACCGCTCAAAGTTGCCGAAGTCTACCAGCCCGCCGTGCACTTCCTCCGTGCCAACTTCGTAATCCACCGGCAGCAGGCCCAGGCGTTGGCGTTCTGCCTCGGCGTGGGCGATCAGCTCCACCGTCCGCGCCACCACCACCTCGATGTCTGGCGGCTGACCCGGCGGCAGGGTCCGGTCGACCGTGGGGTCAATGTGCAGCAGCCGATACCCCGCCTCCAGGCACGCCACCAGCGACGCCTTGACCTCGCTCATTGTCTCGTCGAGGGTCAGGCCCTTTATAGTGTGGAGGTCCTTCAACCATGGGCCGCCATGATCCAGACACGGATAGAGCGGCCCCTGCCAGCCGATCCGCGCTGCGCAGTCGTGCATCGCCTGGACGAATGCCTGAGGCGTCCAGCCTGTGTAACCCCCGTCCCGATCCACCTGGTTCAGCGTGGCGGCGAACAACATCGGCGCCTGGTTGCGGCTGGCAGCGACCACCGCCGCCTCCAGCACGGCAGCCGAGTTCGGACAGACAGCCAGTAGAGTGATCGGGCTGCCGCGTTCCTCACGGAGCCTGCGAAGCGTATTGGTCAAACTCGCCACTCGGCGCACAGCGGTCACCTGCTGGGGAATCGCCAGCCTCTGCGCAGGGCATGGCCGGGTCGGACATGCGCAGGGCATGGCCGGTCGGAGAAGTTGCTCATTCGCGCACAAACAATCACATCCACGCACCATCATAAGCTATCCGCGCACAGATGTCAATCCTCTGTTGGCGGATTGCGCCATGCCATCTCCTGTGATACCGTTACATGCAGCGTCGAAATCCACCCTACTCAGCACTATCGTGAACGCTTCACAGGAACCCCATCCGCCCCTCGTGCTGGGCTTCGATATTGGCGGCACATCCACCAAGCTGGGGCTGGTCAACCCGGCAGGCCAGATCGCCAACTTCCGGCGCTTCCCCACCAGGGCGAAGGGAACCGATCCGCAGCCTTATCTGATCGAGCTTCTCGATCACATCCGCAGCGTCATGCGCGAGGCGCGCGGGCCGCTGATTGGCATCGGTATGTCGCTGCATGGTTACGTGGACGAGGCTCGCCGCGGGCCGATCCTGTGCCCCAACACCCCTGCCCTGTCGGGCTTTGATCTGCGCGGGCTGATCGAGGACGAGTTTGGCCTGCCCGTTGCTGTGAATAATGACCTGACCGCCCACGTTCTGGCCGAGTACCATTACGGCAGCGGGCAGGGCACGCGACGCTTTCTGTGCATGGCGATGGGAACGGGTCTTGGCGCGGGCGTGATCATCAACGGCGAGCCACTGCGTTACGTTGGCGGCTGCGCCGGGGATACCGGACACATCATCCTAGAGCCGGGTGGCCCAGCCTGTTCAGCGGGCTGCCGGGGTTGCGCCGAGGCGCTGGTCGGCGTGGATGGCATCGAGCGCCTGGGGCGGGAACGCTATGGGCACGAGGTGCCTGCCCATCAGATCATCGCTGCCGCCCGGCGCGGCGATGACCCCCTGGCAGCGGACATCATGCGTCAGATCGGCTCGTACGTCGGCCAGACGTTGGCCTCCCTTTCAGTGATGTTCCTACCGGAGCGCATCGCCCTGACTGGCGGTACGGCGGAGGCCGGATCGGTGCTGCTGGAAGCCTGCCGGGCGCGCTTCGAGGCGCTGGTGGGGGACTATCACCGCACGCTGGTAACGATGGAGCCAGGCTACCACCCCGGCGTGGAGATCGTCTTCGGCAGGACGCGCGGCGAGACCGGCGTCCTCGGCGCCGCCGTTGAGTTGCTGCGCCCCTACCTGCCCGCACCTTGACCTCCGGCCTCATAACCCACCGGCGTAATCTGTGCTGCTGGTGGGTTCCTACGTATAATCTCCCTCGCTGCACCAACTTGCTACGATAGGACTCGCCGATGAACGCACTCACCAACCTGTGGGATTCCGGGCCGGGGGGCCAGCGGATCATCCTGGGCGTCTCGCTCGGCCTTATGCTGTGCGGCTGCTTGATGGTCGGCTTCGCCATCTACACCTTCGCAACCGGCGTCCTTTCCACTGCCTCCGGCCCGGCGGCCACACTCCCCGCCGCCCGCACGCCCGTTCTGACCACACCCGCCACGCTCGCCC
>DAOTYF010000102.1:0-10206 GCA_034434995.1 Anaerolineae bacterium | reverse complement strand
GGCTGTTATCCACGTACAGGTTGACCGCCCAGTTGTCGTAGACGGTGTTGTCTTCCACCACCACGCTCACGCCGCGCGTCACGGCGATGCCCTCCCCCCAGTTGTGGTAGACCGTGTTGCGGCGCAGGATGATGTCCTGGCCGCCCACACTAACCTTGAGGCCCGACCCCCACCCCTCGGCGCTGCCATCCTGGTTGATCAAGTTGGAGAGGAAAATGGTGGAGTCCTCTACGATCACGTGCTGCCCGTTGATCTCTATGCCGTGATCATGCGTGTTGTGGATGGTCATGCCGCGCAGCGTGATATGCTGCCCTTCGACCCGCACACCAACCTCACGGGCGTTTGTTGCTTCCAGCCCCTCGACGACGAGGTCGCTGCCTGCCAGCACGACCGCCTCAGCGGCGGTGCGCTGCATATCGAGGATCACGCGCTGGCCCGCCACCGGCGCGATCCGCAGCGGGGCGCTGGCCGCGCCGCACTGGCTGACGATCAGCGGGGTGGAATACGTGCCACCGAAGATGAGCAATGTATCACCCGGTTCCATCACCGACAGCGCCCTGGCGAAGGTGCGAAAGGGGGCGGCCTCGGTTCCGGGGTTGCTATCGCTGCCGGTGGCGCTGACATAATACACCATCACAGGTAATGAGGTCGGCGTGGCGGGGGGGCGAGAGGGCGGGATATTCTCGGCGGGCAGGTTGGCGGCGGCGCAGGCGGTCAGGAGGGTGGCGATCAGCGCCAGCGTCAGCCTGAATGGCTGATGGGTTCTCATGGGGGCTGATTCTACCGGATCAGCGCCTGCTGAACCATCCGCTCCATGAGGTTGATGTGCACCGCGAAGATCATGCCCGCTTCGTCAGGGGTGCGGGCCTGTTTGCGGCTGTTGCACTCGCGGCAGGCAGGCACCACGTTGGACAGGGTGTTGCTCCCACCGCGCGCCAGCGGCACGACGTGGTCGGGGGAGAGAGCCACGCCGGGCGCGCCGCAATAGGCGCAGCGATGCCCGTAGGCATCCAGCAGCCAGGCCCATTGATCCTCGCTCAGATCGTTAAGCGGCGCGCCGATGGCTCCGGCGCGGCGGGCCTGCTGCTGCGCCGTGATCCGGGCCGGGTTCTCCTGCCGCCAGCGCCAACCATCAAGGGGATGCCGGGCAAACCACTTCCGGCGGGCGGTCTGACGGCGTGCCTGCCGCCGCGCGGCGAGGCTCTCCCGCCAACGGCGGAACCCCTCCCCGTGATAGCGGGCAGGCAGCCGGGGTCGGATCGACGTGTGGCTCACCCAGGCGTAGCGGGCAGCCCGCTTCAGGCGGCGCTGCGAATCGTGCCGCAGGCGGGCGCGGTAGCGACGCTTGGCAAGGTTGCGGCACGCTTTGCACTGCGACTTCAGCCCATCGGACTTCCAGCGGTCGCGGTTGAACGCCGAGATAGGCTTGGCCTGGCCACACTTGCTGCATCGCTTGGTCGCCACCAGCGGACTCTCCGGGGCCTCCGTCCTATCTGACCCCTCTACTGTAATCCCAGTCTGGCGAGCTGTCAAACGGAAGGCCAACGCAGCACAAACCGCCTCTCAACTATCGTGGCTGAGGGCTTGGGTAGGCCGTGCAGGGGTGGGTCTGGAGCCTGTTTACGAGCTGAGCAATAGCGAGATAGGCCAGCGAGAGAACCTCACCCCGCTATTGAGCATCCCCGACGCTCTCAACCGAGCGCAGTGAGGTTCGGCCTAATCGCCCCGGCGGGCGCGTGCGGCTTCGCGCACGGCCCGCAGGTTCAGCACCTCGGCCACCTCGAACTCCGTCACCAGCGCGTCCGGCACCGGGCGCAGCCGCAGGCAGGGCGGGAAGTAGCCCAGCCGCCCGTGCAGATCGGCTAGCACAACAACAGCACTGAAGTTCAGAGCGGGTGGGTTGATCAGCCATCTCTCGCTCTGCAGGCGGCGCGGATCGATCCCCATCCCATCCACAATGGCAGCAATCTGAGGTGCTAGCGGCTTTCCCTGATCAATCTGGCTGGGGGCGTCGATCACCCCTGTCACCGACTCTCCGGTGAGGGCTTCGATCTGGCTGATCTGCTTATCCGTCAGCGGGTGGGCGAAGTTCATGATGATCATGGCTCACTCCAGGGATAAGTCTGCGGCACGATGGAACCAATCTTCAGAGTTGGCCAGCTCATCCAGCGTGAGGGACTCCGCTGCGCCTGTGCCAACCGGCTCCGGGATCGCCTCGTAGTAGCGCGCCAGCACCGGCCACCGGGGGCCAATGTGCACCTGGCCTGTGGCCTCGTCCAACTCGATCAGATGCTGGCTGCGAAGCTGCACCAGGTATTGGAGTTTCAACTGCTCCGGAGAGGTGATGTGCGCGAACGGTTCGCCGTGCCCCTTCAGGCGGCTGTATAGCTCGCTGATCCGCATCCCCGGTGGCTTACTGGGGATCTCCAGCAGAGTCGTCAGATGCTGCTCGCTCAACGCCGCGTGGACGATGGGTAGCTCCACCCATTGAGTATCGTCCTCGCTCCCTATCACAGCCAGGGGTAGGGTATGACGGACACAACGGGTCTCCTCGGATAGGACGTAGTACATCCGGGCGGGTACGCTGGTCAGCGAGGCGGCCAGCTCGAACGCGGAGTTGAGCACGTTCGTTCCGCCGGTGAGGTTCACCCACACCTCCTTGCCCAGCCTACCCGGCGGTTTGACGGCCAGCAGCGTCCGCGCTACCCGCTCGAAGGTCTGGGTGGGGCGAATCCGGTCGTAGTCACACCAGTACACGGCCACCGATGGTCGCCCGCCTGCCAGGGCGCGCAGATCGTCCCGCATCACCTTCCACAGTACCTCCAGCATCGGCCCCGGCTGTCCAACCCCCGTACCACGTGCGGAACCCGGCTGGTTATCCAAGTAGGGGACGCAGTCCACCTTACCACGCCGCACCTCTGGCGTGGTGAACAATACGAGCGCCTGTACGTTGCCAGGGCGGGTGGTCTGGCCCACCTCACCCGAGGCGGCGAAGAACTGCTGATCGCTTGTATTCCAGCGCTGGTAGCGCGCCGCCAGGTACGAGAGGGCAACCGTCACCGCGCCAGGCGAACGGCCCAACCCCATGAAATGGTACACGCCCATCGTTTATCCCTCCTGATCGCCGCGCCGGGCAGGCTTAAAACCGACCTCCACCTGCACCAGGCGCTGGCTGCCCGGCCTGACCTCCCCGCTGGGGGTGCGATCCGAGGCTAGGTACTCCATCGGCCAGCCGTTGAGGGCGCAAGCCAGCGCCATCCCCGCCGACATGGGCTTCAACCCACCTGTGATGTCCGCCGCCGTCTCGGCAGGTGAGAGCCGCGCCCCGGGAACCCGCTCGCGGTAGATGCGCTCCACTGCGGCATGGGTGGCCTGCATGTCGGGGGCCGGAACCTCCACTATCTCCGTCGTAAATGACCAGCCCGCCTTGGCGATCTCGCCGTGCAGCGCCTCCAGAGTAGCTGCCACCGCCTCATCCCCGGCGGTGATGATCACCCACAGGCGCTCCAGCCGGGGCAGGTGATGTTGAATCGCGAGCATCGGCGCTTCTATCGAGCCGGGGCTGAGCACCCACACCAGCCCGGGATAGGCCTCCATCGTGGACTGCTCCTCGACTAGCGTCGCCACGCGGAGGCCCGCTAGGTAGTGCTGCCACAGAAGGAAGGCCACGGCCAGCAGCAGCCCCGTTGCCCCCAGTGACCACGCCGTGCCCGCTGATCGGAACACCAGCCCGCTGGTGAGCACATCGTAGGCCCAGTTGCTGAATAACGACACGGCCAGCAGCCCGGCGGCGAACACCGCCAGCAGCTCCGGGGCCGGGCGGCTGCCTAGTGTCAATAGCGCCTCGGTGAACCCCATCAGGTCTCGGCTGCGCTTCATTATACCCACTCTCCACTGGAATGCGGCGCCATGATGACAATCTACCTTAGCACGCTGACTGGCAGAATGCATCCGGAGGGTTCCCGATGCGCTACCCTGCCGACCAGGCAGGGCCTGATGAGGGTGGGGAGCGCCCACCCCACCGGGTCTCTGCCCTCAGCGCTCGGAATTGCCCCCATACGTAGATCGCCCCATTCCACTCCGCTGCTGGCAGCGTAGAATCAATTCGGGTGCCGGGGGCGGCCCTAGGTTAGCTCCCTTATCTAATCGCATCATGCCAGCAGAGCTTCACCTCGCCGCACGAGGATGAAGGCCGCCATGTGCTGATCGCGGAACGCCAACCGCTATTGTCAGAGGAACCTCCTATGCCCACCTACACCTGCGATCCCCACGTCGAGTTGAACGGCCACACGGCCCGGTCGTTTATGATCAACCTGCGTGCCGAAGGGATGAAACCCCTGCTCGAAAAGTACGGTCTGGCCAATATTGACCCGGAGCAGTGGTATCCGCTGCGGGACGTGCTGGCCGTGCTCAGCGAGCTAGCGGGGAAGGGCAGCAGCATGTTCGACTTCGTCAGCCTCGGCCTGGCCGCGGCGCAGGTCAGCCCCATCCCGCCGGAGATCGAGCAGCTTCCCCTCGAACAATTCCTGATGATGTACGAGAAGATCTATCCCACCCGCCATCGCAACGGCGACGCCGGGACAGTTCGCGCGGAGCAGCTCGGCGAGCGGCACGTCAAGATGATCTTCGATGTGGTGTATCCCGATGACCTGATGTACGGGCTGATGTACGGTTTTGCGCGGCGCTTCCTGCCGCCCGACACGCGCTTCAGGGTGAAGTACGACGAGGCGACCCTTCGTCGTGAGCAGGGCGGCAAGGAAACGGTGATTCACATCACCTGGGGGTAGGGCGCTCCGATCAGACTCCCCTCACTCGCCGCTGTTGTCCGATCCTGTCACAGCGGGTGGGTCTGGCTATCCGGTGGGCGGGTTGCAATGGACGCCACCATGCCCCCGCGCCCACCGGCTCCTTCCTCCTTGCCGTGGGGGGTTGTGGCCCGCCCTGCCGTGCGACCTCCCCAGCTCCCTGAATCGCGGCACCGGCTGCAAAGATAGCGCGATATAATAGAGCCATGCAAAGGGCCATTCTGATCCCGTATGACGATCTAGCGGCTTTCTGTCGCCGTCATCACATCCGCAAGCTCGCCCTGTTCGGCTCCGTACTGCGCGAGGACTTCGGGCCGGACAGCGATGTGGATGTGCTGGTGGAGTTCGAGCCGGGACACACCCCTGGCTGGGAGATCGTGGCGCTGGAGGACGAGCTGAGCCTGCTGCTGGGCCGCGCGGTCGATCTGCGCACCCCGGAGGAACTCAGTCGGCACTGGCGGCAGCAGGTTGTTGATTCCGCATACGTCATCCATGAATGAGCCAGACTTGAACCGCCTGCATGATATGCTGGATGCCGCCCGCACCGCCCAGCAAATCTCGACGGGCAAGACACGTGCCTCGCTTGACGAGGACATTGTTATCATGCTGGCCCTCACCCGGCTGATCGAGATCATCGGCGAGGCTGCCAACCGTGTCAGCCAGGAAACACGCGACATCCTTCCTGAGATTCCCTGGCGCAATATCATCGACATGCGCAACCGTGTGATCCATTAGGCGAGCAAAGTCCGCACCTGTACCTGAGGGCGAAATACACCAGACGGGCCGTGAGTCCGCATCCCTTGTGCTGAAATCACCCCTGCGGGAACACAAGGCTTCCATGTCTACCGGCACGCCTTCCTCCTGCCGTGGGGGGTTGTGGCCCGCCCTGCCGTTACCGGGGTGCGCGGCTGGATCAGCGCGATTCAAGCGGCACTGCCGCGTGATCGCCGCCGGGCGGCTGGCTGACTGACAGGCGGCTCCCGGTGCGGGGGTCGTATAGCCCGATGCTCAGTCTATACGGGCCGAGCGGCGCATCCGGGGCCAGCGCCAGATCGTGCGCCTGCACGATGATGTCCCCTGCTCGCCACTGCTGGGCCGGAACTCCCAGCACGTCGCTCTGGGTGAGGATGTTCCCGCCGCTGTCCGTCAGGTGCACAAAGATCCGCAGCGGCCCCGGGTTCGCCTGCGCTGCGATCCAGGTGGTCAGCAGGCTGAAGGATTGCCCCGGCGAGGCCGCGCCCACCGGCTCCAGCCCCACCAACGCGATCAGCGGCCCACCTGCCGAGCCGTCCGCCGGGTAAAACCGCCGCTCGCCCGTCGGGAGGGCGGGGGGATGCACCCGATCCAGGGGGACGATATACAGCGTGTACGCCTCGCCATCGCCCCCGGTCTGAGCGCCCCAGCTTGCCAACTGCTGGGCCAGGGCCGGATGGAGCGGGATCGAGGCCGGGACCGCCAGCACCACGCGACCCCGCTCATCGGGGGGCGGCAGCAGCAGGGCGGTCTGCGGGTCGAAGTATCCCGCCGATTGCGCGCGCGCGTCATCCCGCATCAGCAGCCGCAGCGAGGCCGGGTCCATCTCAAATGGCGTCAGCCCACCCACCGCCAGCGGCAGGCGCTCGCGGTCGGCATCCAGGTCCGCCCCCAGCCTGCGGAACTCCGACTGATAGAGGAACGCCACCACCGGGTTGCGTGCCCATGAATCGAAGTAGCCACTGGCGGTGTGCTGAAGTTCCAACGCTGCGCCGAGCGCCACCAGCAGCCCGACCGTGATGGCCCATCGCGCCCCCCCGGCCTGGCGGGCGATTTGGAGCAGCGCCGCTGCCGCGAGGGCCGGAAACAGATACACGACCCCCAGCAGACCAATGGTGCGGGTGGGGTGCAGGGGGCGATCCGTCACCAGGGCCGGAACCAGCATCCCGAGCAGCCATACCAGCAGCAGCGCGTAACCCGGCCAGCGGTCGTCGCTTGGCTTGAAGACCCCCACCGCAGCCCAGGCCAGCCCCAGGTAGAACAGGAGCGCGATCACCGGCGTCGGCAGCAGGGGCTGATTCTCCTGGTTGAACTCAAGCCCGCTGTCCCCCTGCACCGTGAACACGCCCAGCACGGCCCCGATGTTCTCCACGCTGGGGGCCGGGCTGCCTGCCCATAACGTCGTTAGCGGGCCACCTGCCCTCCCGCTGGAGCTGGGGTCGGCCCAGGCGCGCACCAGCGGGATCGCCAGCGCGGCTGCCAGGGCCAGGCTGGCCCCGACCATCAAGCCCTTGCCGCGCAGCCAGCCGGGGCGCGCCGCGGCCACCAGGGCCAGCCACAAAGCCAGGGCGGCAACCAGCACCAGCGCCGCAAAGTGGGTGTACAACATCGCGCCGAGCGCCAGCCCGGCCAGGATCGCCAACCCCCAGCGCCGGCGGCGGGACTGCATCAGCCGCAGGAACAAGTAGGCGGTGATCGACCCCATCACCGGCAGGGTGATCAGGTGCGTAGCCAGCCGGGAGAACATCAGCGCCCAGAAGGAGACGCTCCATCCCACCGCCGCAACAACCCCCGCTGGCTGTCCGAACAGCCGCCGCGCCAGCGCGAACGCCGCCGCTATCCCCAGCATCCCGAACAGCAAGGAGGGCAACCTAGCCCCCACGACGTTCGAGCCGAGCAGCCAGCTCGAAGCGGCTTCCCACCCCACGAAGAAGGCTTCCCGCCCGCCGCCAAAGGGGTAGATCGCCTGAAGACGGCCCGCCAGCGCCATCTGGGCGTTGAGCCAGTTCAGCACTTCGTCGTGGATGATCCCCGGCGGTGCGTCCGTCAGCCGCGCGGTGCGCAGGGCCGCCCCGATCAGCAGCGCGCCGGTGCTGGCGGCCCACTCCCAACTGCGCAGCCGCGCGCGGGCCAGCCGGGCCGGCGGAACCAGGGCCAGGATCGCCCGATCCACTCGCAGCGCCCAGCCGATGACCGCCGCCAGCAGGGCCGCCCAGACGCGCGACAGCGGGATGAACCACGTCGGCCCGCGTCGGATGGTGATCGTTGGGTGCCTATCCTGGGGATGGGTGGCGTAGACCCACACATAGTTCACGCCGCCCAACTCCACCACAAGCTGCGGCTCCCGGTATTGGTAGTCGTTCACCCAGGGTTCCCGCCAGTCGCCCACATCATACTGGCGCTGGAAGGCCGCGATGTTGAACACATAATAATCCGCCGGCACCAGGATGGTGCGCTCGACCTGCCCGGCGTAATACTGAGGCAGCGATTCGTTCAGCGGCCAAGCCGCCCCGACCGTCGTCGATGCGGGATCGCCCTGTTGGTTCAGGTATTCGCCGACGTAGTTCACCCCTTCATTCTGGCCCATGATCTCGATCATGTTCACGGCAGCCGGGTTGCCGCCCAGCAGGTGGTTGTGATGCGCCCCATAGTTCGGGGCGTAGGGCAGCGCCACCGCCGCCTGAAGCCCCACCGTGATCACAGCCAGGGCGGGCGGGATCGCCGTTGACAGCCGGGCCTGGCTCGGAAGCGCCCGCCCGATCAGGTTCGCCAGGCCGCTCAGACCCACCGCCGCCACGACATCTAGCATGACATGGGCGGGTAGGATGTAGCGGTCAACCTCCTTAGCGCCAATCGCCATCTGCAGGACGAAGAAGAAAGTGAAGGCCACCAGCAGCCAGAACGTCCGTGGCCGAACCGGCAGCTCGGCGCGCCGGGGCCACAGCAGGTAGTGCCCCACCGCTACCGTCCCCAGCGTCAGGGAGAGGAAGGTCGTGTTGTATACCAACGTGGCTGGATAGAACAACGGGCTGGGCCGCTGCCGCCAGTACACGATCCCGGCAAAGAACCGCGTGCCCACATGGCTCCGTTCCACATGTTGCAGCGTGCCCGCGAACATCTCCTGCAGCACCCCCAGCGGTCTGACCCACATCGCGGGCCAGCACGCCCAGGGAAGCAGCGAAACCGCCAGCCAGATCAAAGCGGGCGCCACCAGATGCCGCCACGCTTCGGTGGCTATCCAGCGCAGCCGTCCCTGGGGGTGAGCAGCCCACCCGGCGCGCAGCCGGAGGATCACATCCACCAGCAGCGCCAGGCCCATAAACGGCAGCGTGAACAGAGCGGGCACTTTGGTCAGGATCGCCAGCCCCCCGACCAGCCCGGAGAGGATCAGGTAGCGGCGCTGCTCGTGTTGCACATATAGCAGGATCAGCAGGCCGGATAGCAGCATCAGGGAGGCAGCCAGCGCATCCAAGTGGAAGACGCGGCTGTGGGCCAGGTAAAACGGCGAGAAGGCCATCAGGCCACCGGCTGTCAGCGCGGTCAGCCAGTCGCTCAGCTTCGAAAGCAGGTACGTGTTGGTGGCGATCAGCGCCGCAATGACCAGCGCCAATCCCATGACCCCGGCGGCCATGCCCCGCCCGGCGGCGGTGGCCCCCGGCGGCGCGGCCCACTCAAAGAGGAGGCTCGCTGGGGTGTCCTTCACCCGCTCATAGACGGCCAGCGCTGCCCCCCCGATCACCATGCCGGTGAAGCCCGGATGCCGCGACTGGTAAGTTGCCTCCCACGTCTGGGTGGAGATCGCCCAGCCGAATGCCTCCGAGCGCCGATACCACTGCGCCGGGCGCGAGACGGGCTGGTAAGCGCGCAGGACGAACGCCACCATGAACAACCCAGCCAGCAGAGCGAACTTAGCGCGGCGCGATAGGGTCATGGCCTTGCGAATCCTCTCCAGGGGCGTGTCCGGGTATGGGATGCTATATCTTTGCCCTTTTGGGCCCGGCAATGAATTGCCGGGCTAGGCGCACGCTGCGCGTGCGTCCAAGTCGGCTGGAAGCCGACTGTGCCCAGTCCCCACAGCGATGCGCAGCGTCGCCGGGGACTTTGAGGCGAACCGAAGGGTCGCCCGGCAAGAAAAGTACATAAGGTATAGACCTAGTATGCCGTGAGTTCCCGCGCCCTGCCAGAAGACTCCCCTTCGGCCCTGTGATCGCGGAACTGGGTAGAAGACGGTATTCCATGCGCGTCATGTTGGCCCTACAATATCTGCGAGTAATGGTTGGAAATGGTTGGATCGGGTAGGATGCCAGATGTACCCACCGCTATCGCCATCTGACCAAGCGCGCACCCTTCGCATCATCATTTGTGCCGTGTGGGGGGCGATTGCCGCTTTGGTCAGCGCCGCCATGTTGTGCAGGCTGCTGAGCGTCTGATTGGCTGCGCCGCAGCATGGCCTCACAGCCGAAGGAGTTGCTGATTAGGGGTCGCTCTCGATTCGTTGGTACAGGGGTACGCGGTTGTTTATAGGTAGGTTCAGGGGCGGGTCGTGGCCTGTGGGGGTCGCCACCCGCCCCTGAACGTTTCCGGATCGTTTCCAGACAGCGCCAGGATCGCCGCTTGGAGCCTCACCCCCACCCCGTCGCTGCGCGAC
>DAOTYF010000101.1:0-2390 GCA_034434995.1 Anaerolineae bacterium | reverse complement strand
CCCCCGCACTTCGTGCGACCCCTCCCCCTCTCCATTGGATGGAGAGGGGGAGGGGTGTCGCGTAGCGACGGGGTGGGGGTGAGGCTCCCGGACGGCGGATCGCGGCTGGCCAACGCACTACAGGGAGACCACCCGTACTTCTATTGTGGCGGAATCAGCCCGCTTGACAAGGGCGGGCCATCCGCGTTGCCACGACCGTCCGATCCGCGCGGCCCGGAAGCACATCGAAGCGCCCGTGCGCGTGTTTGTATTACCGGCAGAGATGCCACGAGAACTGGCAGGGCAGGTCGGGAGCCTGTCCCCTGCCGCCGCCTTGATCCTCATTCGCTACCGAGGGAACCCTCCCATGAGCAATCTCTCTATCCGCCCCGTCGAGTCCGACTCCGACTTGCAGGCGTTTCTGCGTATGCCCTGGGCCGTCTACAAGGACGACCCGGTCTGGACGGCCCCGTTGTGGAGCGAGCACGTTCGCTTCTTCGATCCGGCCCATAACCCGGAGCTGGCTCACATTGACCTGGAGAAGTTCGTGGCCTGGCGGGATGGCACGCCAGTGGGCACTATTATCGCCCATATCAACCATGCCTACAATGATTTCCAGCAGGCTAATGTGGGTTGGTTCGGGCAGTTCGAGGTGCTCGACGATCAGGAGGCCGCGCACGCCTTGCTGCGGACGGCGGAGGACTGGGTGCGCGCCAGGGGCGTCGGGGCGATCCTGGGGCCGGCCACCTTCAGCACCAATAGCGAGATCGGCCTGCTGATCGAGGGTTATGAGCACCCCCAGATGATCCTAACCAGCCATGCGCCGCGCTACAGCCGAGGCTTTGTGGAGAGCTACGGTTTTCACAAGGCCATGGACCTGCTGTGCTGGTACATCAACGTCGCCAAGTGGGGCGGCAGAAAGGGCGACAAAATCCCCGAACGGCTGACTCGCGTGGTCGAGAAGATCCGCACGCGGCGAAACTTCGTCGTGCGCCCGGTCAACATGCGCGATTTCCCTGCGGAGGTCGAACGAGTCAAGGGGATCTACAATCAGGCATGGGCCAGAAACTGGGGGTTCGTCCCGCTGAGCGAGACGGAGATCGACAAGATGAGCCGCGACCTGAAGCCGCTGGTCGATCCCGCCATCGTTCTGTTCGCCGAGGTGGAGGGCCAACCGGTGGCGTTCGGTATCCCTCTGCCCAACATCTACCAGCCCCTTCGCAGGGCGCGGATGAAGCCCGGCGAGCCAGAGTGGTGGCAGCTCCTCAAGTTGATCTGGCACTGGAAGGTGCGGCGCGACCTGACCAGCGTGCGCGTCTGGGCGTTGGGGGTGCTGGAAGCGTATCGCGGCACGGGCGTGGATGCGCTAGTATACTATGAGATGCTCAGACGCGGCCTCCCGCGCGGATATGTGGACGTGGAAATGTCGTGGATTCTGGAGAATAACGATATGATGAACCGCACCATCCAGATGCTGGGGGCCGAGGTCTATAAGATATACCGTGTTTATGAGAAAGCGCTCTGAATGAGCGGCTGGGTGGAACGATCCTCTGCGAGCCGGGTGAGGGAGCGCAGTTGGGCAGAGGCACAGCGCGTTTGGAGCCTCTGCCAGCCTGAGGGCCTGGTATGTCCAAAACGCGCGTCGTCCTGATCGATGACGAAACAGGAACGGCCAACCTGATCAAGATGTACCTCGAAATGATGGGGTTCGATGTGGCGGTGGGCCTGAACGGGGCGGAGGGACTGGAAGCCATCCGCGAGCACCAGCCGCAGGTTGTGGTGCTCGACCTGATGCTGCCCGATATGGATGGTTACGACATCTGTGCGCGCCTGCGCCAGCAGCCTGCCACCGCTGAACTGCCGATCCTGATCCTCTCCGCTCGCACCAACAAGGAAGATGTCAAGCGGGGCTATGCCGTCGGCGCCAGCCTGTACCTCAAGAAGCCGGTTGACCTCCACCGACTGGTGAACGAGATCCGGAAGGCCGCCGAACGGGGGCGGCATAGCCCGCCCACCGAGGACGAGCAAGAGGCCCACGCGGCAGCCGCCGCCTCCCCCCCGCCTCCCCTTCCACCTGAAGGGATGATCCCACTGCGACCCGAGCCGCCCAAGCCTCCCGCCGGCGACCGCCCTATCACTGACCCGGCCCAGGACCCCCTGCCGCCCAAGAAACCATCCTGATCGCCCGCCCGGCGGTCAACCGCCGGGCTATCTTAGCCAAGCCGGGTGAACCCGGCTGGGATGCGGGTCGGGGCTGGCAGGCGGCAGGCCGCCCGGCGGTCAACCGCCGGGCTATCTTAGCCAAGCCGGGTGAACCCGGCTGGATGGGGGTCGGGGTCGGCAGGCGGCAGGCCGCCTGGCGGTCAACCGCCGGGCTATCTTAGCCAAGCCGGGTGAACCCGGCTGGATAG
>DAOTYF010000100.1:0-8195 GCA_034434995.1 Anaerolineae bacterium | reverse complement strand
ACCCTCACCCCCACCCCTGATTACCCCGCCATCCGCACCCGGATCGGCCCGCTAACCAGCCAGGAGGTCGGGCTGATCGACCCGGCGCTGGCGGCGCGCTGGGCGGCGTTTATCGGCGGCGATGATTCTGCCTACCGCCCCCTCGACGCGCGGGCCATCGAGGCGCTGCGCAGCGAAGCGATCCACTGGATCGGCGGCACGCTGATCACGGCGGTCGAGGAGCACGACGCCGTCGGCTACCTGGTGTTCGACCACCAGACCGGCGCTCCGACCATCATCGGCTGGCTGGACGATTCGACCGGCGATGTGATTGAGGCCAGCACCGGCTACCGGCTCAACGTGCGCGATGAGCCGGGCGAGTGGATCGAGCCGGGGGCGGAGGGCGAGCAGTTCTACCACTACGGCTTTTCGTACTACCGGCGCTGGCGGCGCATCCTGCCCGACCCGTTCGTGGCGGTCGCCGAGCGCTTCCGCACCGTCGGCGCCGAGAACATCGTGCGCCGCCTGGGGGCCTACCAGCAGGCCGCCCGCGATTACAACCAGGGCGACCTGACGCTGATCGCCTGGAGCACCGGCATCGCCACCGAGGTCGCCAACTGGGCGCCCTCTGCTGCATCGCCACCGTACCTCACGCTGCCCGACTCCGGAACGGTGGACGTGCGCCGTGAGCGCTTCCTGGCGGCGCTGACCACTCGTCAGGTGGTGGTAGACGAGCGCAGCGTGGTTGAGTTCCTCAACAGCGCCACCGCGCAGAGCGGTTACTTTTACACGGACGAACTGACCGAGCAGCAGGTGCTCGATGCGCTGGTGATGCCCTACCGATCCGGCCACCTGTACAGCGACATGGAGGCCGCGATCATCCTGGGCGCCACCTATGGCGACGGCGTGCCGCTGACCATCCGCGTCAGTGACCGCTTCGACTATGGGGCGCACGTGCCGCGCCGCCGCAACGAGGTGCTGATCGCTGGCGGTGAGCTGGCCGACGTGGTGCTGGGCTATCCGGGGACGCTCACCGCGCGCTGGCCGCATGAGATGGCCCACCTGATCGAGTTCCGCGATCCGCGCAACGAGGAGCCGGTTCGCCCCGCCGGAGGGAGCCGCTGCGAGCCGTTCAAGTACCTGATCGAATATATGTGGTGGGTGGAGCGCTATCCCTGGGACGCGCCCGACCTGGACTGGATGCCGGTCGGCAGCGGCCTGACCCTGGCCCGTCTGCTGACGGGCACGTATCCGAACAGCGGGTGCTGAGAGAAAAAGCAAATCCGCCTATCGCGGCGGAGCCTCACCCCCTCCCCCGCACTTCGTGCGACCCTTCCCCCTCTCCATCCGATGGAGAGGGGGAGGGGGGGTGAGGCCCCGAAATGCACCCTCCAGTGAGAGGCTGGCTTGCGCCCTTCACAAGAAATGGTGTAAGTTATATGTAGAGTCTGGGTGACATGGGGAGCAAACCAATGGAAGACGGCGAAGTAGGGCACATCCGCCCCGCTACTGACCGGCTGACCGAGATACCACCTGAGCGGCGGCCTCCTCAGCCCCGCGTGACCTACCGTCCTATCCCCTACGATCAACCTCCGCCCGGCCAGGAAGCCCTGCCGGTGTGGAGGGTGCGCTTGGACCTGATCAACGATCCGAGCATCCGCATCGGGCTGGACATCAACGGGGAGGTGATTCTGGGGCGCGGCAGCGGCCCGAACATCGTCGATCTGACCGCCTGCAAGGCCGACGAACTGGGCGTCTCGCGGCGACACGTGCTGCTACGGCCCACCGCTAATAAGCTGTTTGTCCTCGATCTGGGTAGCACCAACGGCACTTACCGCAACGGGCGCTCCATCGGCGTCAACACGCCCTACAGCCTGGTCAATGGCGATTCGCTCGCCCTGGGCCGGCTCCAGTTCATGGTCACCATCGTCCGGCGGCCCAAAGCCCAGACCGGGGTGCTGGAGCGCAAGGCCGACCTGGCCGACGCCCTGGCGCAGACGGCCAAGGTGATCACTTCCCAGCTTGAGCTGGGCGAGGTGCTCGGCCAGGTGGTGGCTGCGGCCCTCGATCTGACGGCGGCTGGGGAAGCCGGAATCTGGCTGGTGGACGAGCAGACGGGCGAACTGCGCCTGGAAGCGCACACCGGGATCGATGACCCGAAGATCCAGGCCATGCGCCTGCCGGTGGAAGGCTCACTGCCCGGCAAGGTGATCCGGTCGGGTCAACCCCTGCGCGTCAGCCGCGAGCCGGGCGGCGACCAGATCAAGGTCAAGACCGACTATCTGGTGGAAGCCCTGCTGTATGTGCCGATGACGCTGGGCGGCGTGACCTTCGGCGTGCTGGGGGTGGCGCACCGCGAGACGGGCAAGGGGTTCACTGAGCGCGATGAGACGATGCTGACGGCCATCGGCGATTTCGCCGCCATCGCCGTGCAGAACTCACGCCAGTATGAGGCCACCGACCGAGCGCTGGCGCAGCGGGTCAAGGAGCTGGCCGCGCTGAATCAGCTTGGTATGGCGGTCACCAGCTCGCTTGACCTGGACAGAGTGCACGCGGAGCTGATGGGGCAGATCGCCCAGCACTGGAACGTTGAGGGCAGTGCGCTGTGGCTGGTGGACGAAAGCGGGCACTCGATCTGCACCTTTGCTGATACGCAGCTCCCCCCCGCCCAGCGGCGGTGCTTTGCGTTGGGCCGGGGCCTGGTGGGCCGGGTGGCCCAGACCGGGGAGCCGCTGTTCTCCAACGATATCACCCACCATCCGAACTACGATGCCGAAATAGTGGCCGCCACCGGCCTGGGAGTCCGCTCCATCGCCTGCGTTCCTCTGCGCGTCCGCGAGCAGATCGTGGGCGCCCTGGCGCTGTACGATAAACAGGACGGCCCCTTCGCTGAGGCCGACCTGGAGCGGCTGCAGGCATTTGCCCACCCGGTGGCGACGGCCCTGGACAATGCCCGGCTGTACGCGGATGCCCAGCACGAACGCGCCACCTTCCGGGCGACGCTCAATTCCCTCCAGCAGCCCTTCATGATCCTGGATGACAATGGCCGGGTGCTGATCTCCAACGCCGCAGCACAGACCCTCATCCGCGAGCATATGGCGCAGGTGTTCGAAGGGGTCAGCGCCCACGTCGGGCGGACGGGCGAGACGCAGATTGGTGACCGCGCCTACCTGATCACGGCGGAGCACTCAGCCGGCGTGGGCACGGTGGTGGTCATGCAGGATGTCACCTATGTCAAAAAGCTGGAGCAAGCCCGCACCGAGTACGTCCATACCCTCTCGCATGACCTCAAAAGCCCGCTGGCGGCGATCAACGGCTGGGTGTATCTCATGCAGCAGTTGGGGCCGTTGAACGAGACAGCCCAGCAGTTCCTGAACCAGATTGGCCAGGCAGCAGAGCGTGGCCTGCACATGATTAGCCAGCTCCTCGATATCGTTTCCCTCAACGAGGTGCCCCTGCACAAGCCGGCCCCGTGTGACCTGGTTGCGTTGGCCCGTCGCGCCGTCAACGACCTGGAGGGGGCCGCGCTGGCGCGTTCCATCCAGCTTGAGTTTGAGGTGAGTGGCGCCCCCTACGAGATCACAGGGGACGAACAACGCCTGTACCGTAGCGTGCTCAACCTGGTGGATAACGCCATTAAATACACGCCGGAGGGGGTCAGGGTCAAGATCGGCCTGCAATTCGAGGAGGACTGCGTGACCATCCGGGTGCGCGACCACGGCGAGGGCATCCCCCCAGAGGACCTGCCGCACCTCTTCGAACAGTATTATCGAGGCACTCGGGCGCGCGGGGAGCGCTCTGGCATCGGCTTGGGGCTGGCCGTCGTTCAGGCCACCGCCAGAGCGCACGGCGGCGAGGCGACCGCGTGCAACGCCCCGGACGGTGGGGCGGAGTTTACCATTACGCTACCTGGATCGCTGCGGCTGAAGCCTCAGGAAGCGCGCGGGGCTACGGCGGCGATCAATTCGGCCAGCGCCTGAGGCAGACGTCTGAGGCAGATAGAGACTGTCTTCTCTGCTGCCCGCACCCATCAGCCAGCTGCGGCAGCGAGGTAGGCTGCCGACTCCGTTTCCATCTGTGCCAGCGATGGGATTCGACCCGCCGTGAGGTCGGCCAGCACTATCTCCTTCAACGTGGCCGCGTTGTGTTCCAGCGCGGCCTTGAAGCCTCCCCTCGTCACGGCGGCATAGACTTTCATGGCGAGGTTGTGCAGGGCATTCTTGCCGAATGGCACGCCGAACGCCGCCGTCAGCCGTGTGCCGCCCTCGAAGGGCGTCAGCCGCGAGGTGAAGCGCATCACGCCTCCGAATGGCAGGGTAGTGTCCTCGTGGGTGACGTATTCAAAGGGCCGCCAATCTACCACGCGGTGCGGTGAGACTCCCTCGCCGTGCTCGCAGTGCTGGATGGTTCCCACGCCGATGCGCCCGTTCTGGCGGTCCGTGACGCTCACCCCGTTGACTCCCAGGAACGCCGCCCGCCGTGACGGCTCGATAAGGTAGTCCCACAGCAGCGGGGCCGGGATCGGGTACTCGTCGGTGATGACGATCCACGCCCTGTCTGGCGTGACCTCGACGCGGTTTTGTTCCTTTCGGTATGCCAGCGAGGGCCGCAGATCGTATACATAGCCATGCACCTCGCCGATGTGCTCGTAACGCTCGGTGTGCGGGATCATCTCGTCGCACAGCTCGCCCAGGTCTATCGCCTCCGCGGCGGCGGCGGTGAAGAAGGCGTAGGCTTTGACCCCGGTGGTTTCCACCACCGTGTTCTTCAACAGGCGATGGATCAGGATGACATCAGCGCCGGTCAGCTCCCGGCTGGGGCCAAGCTGCTGCACCAGATACGAGCCATGATGCACCGCGAACTTCAGGTCCAGGGTGGGGATCAGACGGCAGGCGGTGCAGGTGCAGGTCGTGTTGAGCTGGATGATCTCCTGCTGGCGCTTGAAGGCGAAGTAAACTCCCTCGATGGCCTCGATCAGCGTCTGTGCCTGGATGAAGCCCCCCGGCGGCGAATAAGCGAAGATCGCGTCGCCCTCCAGCTTGGCAATGACAAACGGCGGCTTCATGCTGCCCAGCAGGGCCTTAAACAGGTCAGCTAGGATGCCCTGCGCGTGCTCCAGCTCCGCCTGGGTTAGAAAGCCGGTGTAACCGGTGATGTCTGTGATGATCAAATAGCCCTGCTGCGCCATCATGGCCTCCCTCATGGCGAACCCCTCAACCCGGCCCGGCCCTGCCTTGCCCATATCCGAATCAGCAAACCGCTGATTTCGGATGGGTTCTGTCCAGTATTATACACCGGATGGCGCAAAGATGCGGGGAAACTCTCAGGGCGCTTGGAGAGGCGCAGCGGTGTGCTGGTTGCCATTATCCCTCAGCACCCCAGGTTAGATGGTCATGTTTACACGTGCCCGGAGCCATTTGCCAGCGCAAAGATGGTTTTAGGTCTATAATAGAAAGACATAGTCAGGCCAGCCAGGGGCATCCGACTGACCTTTCAGGCTGTATCCATTCAGAGGAGCGAAGGCATTGAACATGTTATTGGTGTCTCAACAGGAGCGCCGCTGGCGTTGGCTAGCGATCAGCGGAGTGATGGTGCTGCTGGCGATCCTAGCGTGCAGCCCAGATAGCTTTATCCCGGCCACTCAGCCTCCAACCGAACCGCCAGCCACCCAAGAGCCAGCTACCCAAGAGCCGTCCACCACCGGCGGAACCACCGGGGACACAACCGGCGGCACGACCGGCGGCACGACCGGCGGCGCAACGAAGGGCCCCACCAGCGGCACGACAGGGGGCACCACGGGCGGCACGACCGGTGGAACCACCGGCGGCACGACGGGCGGCACGACCGGCGGAACCACTGGGGGCACAACAGGTGGCACGACCGGTGGCACGACCGGTGGCACAACCGGCGGAACGACCGGCGGCACAACCGGCGGAACGACCGGCGGCACAACCGGCGGAACGACCGGCGGCACGACGGGAGGTCAGCAGCAGACCCTGAACTTCTCTCTCCCCCCTAACTACGGCACGGTCAGCCTGAGCAGCGGTTTCCTCCCTGACCCCCGAACGACCACTGCCAGCAGCGGCGGCGGCATCAACGTCTCGTCGCTGAACCTCGGCTCGGGTTGCACGGGCTATGCCACCTCGGCCCCCGATGTGCGGCTTCAGTGGAGCGGCCCCGGCTACCTGCGGATCTTCTTTGTGCCTAACCAGGCCGACGCCGATACCACCCTCATCGTCAACACCTACAATGCCCAGTGGGTCTGCAACGATGACTGGTCGGGCGGCGGACTCAGCCCGCTGATCGAGTTCCAGAACGCCCAAAGCGGCCAGTACGATATCTGGATCGGCAGCTACCAGTCCGGTCAGGCGGTATCTGGCACGCTGTACTTCACCCAGTTCAACACCCTCAACCCGCAGAACCCGGGCGGAACCACCGGCGGCACGACGGGGGGCACGACGGGTGGCACCACCGGCGGAACCACCGGGGGCACAACCGGCAGCCTGCAATTCGGCACCCCGACGTACGGTTCCACCAGCCTGGCGAGCGGCTTCCTGCCCGATCCGTTCTCAACGAACGTCAGCAGCGGCGGCGCGGTGAACGTCTCGACGTTGAACCTCGGCTCCGGCTGTCTCGGCTGGGCAGCCACCAACCCCGATTACCGCATCCAGTGGAGTGGTGGCGGCTTCCTGCGTATCTTCTTCCTGCCCAATGACGGCAGCTCGGATACCACGCTGATCATCAACGACGCGCAGGGGACCTGGCGCTGCAACGACGACTGGGGCGGTGGCGGCTTCCACCCCATGGTGGAGGTCAGCAACGCCGCCAACGGACAGTGGGATATCTGGGTCGGCAGCTACAGTCAGGGTCAGGTGATCCCCGGCAGGCTGTACGTCACCCAGCGCAACACGGTGAACCCGTTGCACCCGACGTACCCGTAGCCTCCGCCCAGGGGCGACGATCTCCCACGCAGCCATTGGGGGCGCTTCGCAAGTGCAGCCCGCGAAGCGCCCCCTCGTGTGTCTCGCCGATAGCCAGTCGATCCCCGATTCGAGTCGAGTGGAGGCGGGTCTAAGAGGGCGTTTTGAGAGCTGCTTCGGAGCCTGACCCACATCCCGACAATCCGGTCTGTCTGAGGGGGCGGTTGCAGACCGGGGGTGAGGGCGAGGCCGGTTGGCGGGCCGCGGACTTGCATCCTACAGCGGACTAAGGCAAACTAAGGCCACCTGCGTGTGGAATAACCTGGCCTGTGATGGTCCTTCATGTGAGGTGGAGTGATCCCGATGTCCGACGAGAGTACCCAGAAGAACGAAGAAGGCGAACTGGTAGGCAAGACCCTCGGCCAATACCACATCCGGCAGATGCTCGGCCAGGGGGGGATGGCGACGGTATACCTGGCGCATCAGCCTTCGATTGACCGCACGGTGGCGATCAAGGTCATGCCGATGTACTTCATGCATGACCCCAGCTTTCTCCAACGCTTCGAGCGTGAGGTGAAGGTCATCGCCAAGCTCCAGCACCCGCGCATCGTGCCGGTGTACGACTACGGCCAGATCGAGAGCCGCCCGTACATTGTGATGGCCTACATGCCCGGCGGCACGCTGGCCGACCGGATCAAAGAAGGCCCGTTGCCCCTGCCGGAGGTGGTGCGGGTGACCGAGCAGATCGCCGAGGGGCTGGATCACGCCCACCGCGAGGGGATCATCCACCGGGACTTCAAGCCGTCCAACGTGCTGCTCGATAAGAACGGCAACGCTCACCTGGCGGACTTCGGCATTGCCAAAGTCAGCGAGCAGACCGTCGCCCTGACCGGCAGCGCTGTGGTCGGCACGCCGGCTTACATGGCCCCGGAGATGGCCAGCGAAGGGCTGGTCACCGAAGCGGTGGACATCTACGCCCTGGGGGTGACCCTGTACCAGATGCTCACCGGCAAGTATCCCTACTCCGGCGATACGCCCCTGCGGGTGATGATGGCCCATGCTACCGAGCCGATCCCCGATGTGCGTGCCGAGCGGCCCGACGTGCCGGAGGCGGTCGCCGAGGTGGTACGCCGCGCGATGGCCAAGGACCCGGCTGATCGCTATGCCAGCGCGGGCGATGTGGCTAAAGACCTGCGGCTGGCGGCGTCGGGCAAGCTCACCCGGCCAATGCCCCAAGCTGCCCGCCAGACCCTGGCCCCGACGGTCATCGAGCCGGTCGGCAGCAGCGCCCCCACC
>DAOTYF010000099.1:0-3843 GCA_034434995.1 Anaerolineae bacterium | reverse complement strand
GATGTGTGCATCATAGCGGTAGCATAATGGTCGGAATGGGTGTATGGGAGGGGGGATCATGAACCTGTCGGTTCGCATCCGGTTGCTGGACATGGCGATCCGCCTGCTGCGGGGCGTGGAGCAGGCGCTCGATACGCTGGGCTGGGATCGGGTCTACACGCCACCCCGAACCGGTGAGGCATTCTACAGCCACGATCTGACCGAAGCCCAACTGGCCAGCTACCAGAAGAATCAAGGTCAGACCAACGACTGCGCCGTCTACGCCGTCGCGGCGGCGCTCAACCTGCTGGCCGATACGAAGTCCCGGCGGCGGAAGCGCGGCGCGGAGCCTGCCGGAGACGAAGCCGCCCTGCCGCTGCGCGGCTTCAGCGGGCTGGTGGATTACGACAGCGCGGTGGCGGTTGCCAGCCAGCGCGCCATCCTCCGCGGCGACCTGCTCGGGGGGCTGGGCGACTTCCTGGGCGGGCGCGACCTGCGAATGTGGCCCGGCGGCCCGCTGATGCCCCGTCAGCAGGCAGCGCTGGCCCGCCAGCTTAGTCAGCAGTATCGCCTGCCCGTGACGGCGGTCGCCACGCGCGGCAGCACCGACGACCTGCTGTTCTTCCTGCGCCAGCCCAACGCGGAGGTGTTGGTGACGCTTGGTTGGGGCCTGCGCCACCGCCCGCGCATCCAGCACCCCGATGGCAAGCTGCGGCCCTTTAACCCACCGGACTCCATCTCCGTCGCGGGCCGCGCCATCCACCTGCCCTTTGGGGCGCACGTGATGTTGCTGGCCGCCTACGATCCGGCCCACACCGCTAAAGAGGGCCGCAAATCCATCGCCGCCCCCTGGGGCTTCATCAACTCGTGGGTGGACGGCGGCGAATCCTTATACTGGATGCCGGAAGATGACTTCTGCCGGGCGTGGCGCTACGTGATCCCCGGCGTGGGCCGCCAGAAGATGGTGGTGATCCGCCGGGTGGGCCGGTAGCAGCCCTCCTGAACTTCTACCGGTCAGTTACTTGTAGGGGCGCAGCACGCGGGCGATCCCCTCTCCGATTCAACGAGCTATCTTGCTTCTCGCCCTCAGGAGTACGCACGCATGTCCTCGATCACCGACATTCCGAAGGTTGCCTGGAAGCGCCGTCTCAACCAGACCCTCGACGAGCCGGGACGCCCCAAGCGCGTCCCGCTGGACATCCTGCTTAAGTTGCTGCCCGCCATACTGCGGCTGCGCTGGCACGTCGCCCGGACGCTCAAAGATGAGCGCGAGGTGATGGATAACCCCTTCAACCCGCTCAACCCTGGCCCAGTGATGGGTGTGCCGCTAGGAGGGTTGGGTGGCGGCACGATCACGCGCGGCTGGCGCGGCGACTTCGTGCGCTTCCAGATGCGCCCCGGCCTGTACCAGTATGGCATGGTGGACGCGGACCAGTTCTCGCTGTTCGTGCGCCACCAGGGCGAGCGGGGCCGGGTGACGGTGCTGCGGGCGGGCCGCCCGGAGAGCGGTGCGCTGGCCGGGTGGGATTGGAACCTCGACCCGAAGCGGGCGACCTATTACGCGCTCTACCCGCGCGCGTGGACGGTCTACGAGGACCCCCTGCCGGGCATCACCCTCACTTGCCGCCAGGTCTCGCCGTTCATCCCGCATAACTACGAGGACAGCGCCACCCCGGCGGGGGTCTTCGTCTATACCATCCACAACACCGGCTCGAAGCCTGCCACGGTCGGGCTGATGTTCACCTTCCAGAACGGCATCGGCGCGACCCGTCCCTTCGTCGGCGTGCCGGGCGACCGCGCGGGCGGGCACACCAACCACTCATTTCGGCTGGACGCCGAGGGCGGCGAGGTGGTTGGCGTGGCGCTGCGCCACCTGGATAAACACCGCCTGCCCAAGCCGATCCGCGAGCTGGTCGGCCACGATGATTACGAAGACCCGTTGACCTTCGCCATCGCTGCCCAGGCGCGGCCTGGCGTGCAGATCACCTACCGCAGCCGCTTCGTGACCACCTCCTCGGCGATGGATGTGTGGGGCGATTTCCGTGAGGATGGGCGGCTGGAGGATCACGACGACCCGCGCCCCTCGACGGTTGGGATGGCGATTGGCGCGGCGCTGGCGGCGACGGTCGAAGTGCCCCCCGGCGAGACCCGCGAGGTGGCCTTTGCGTTGGCTTGGGATATGCCGCTGGCCCGCTTCGGCGATGGCACGGCCTGGTTCCGACGTTACACGCGCTTCTACGGGCGGGATGGCAACGCCGCCCCAGCCATCGCCCGCGACGCGCTGCTGAAATACCCCCGCTGGGAGGAAGCCATTGCTGCCTGGCAACAGCCGATCCTCGATCAGACCGGCCTCCCCGACTGGTACAAGACGGCCCTGTTCAACGAGCTGTATTATCTGGCCGATGGCGGCACGGTGTGGACCGACGGCCCGCCCCTCGTGCCACAGAAGGACGATGCGCCCGCCCTCGACCGGCCCTCACCCGTCGTTGACGCGCCGGACGCGGCGGGCATGGGCCACTTCGGCTATCTGGAAGGGCACGAGTACCGGATGATCAACACCTACGACGTGCACTTCTACGCTTCGTTTGCCCTGGCGAGCCTGTTCCCGGAGCTGGAGCTGAGCCTCCAGCGTGACGTGGCCCGCGCGGTGGAGATCGAGGACGCTGAGCAACGCCGCATGATGTACTCCGGCAAGGTGGTGATGCGGAAGGCGCGCGGCGCGGTTCCCCACGACCTCGGTGCGCCGACCGAAGATCCCTGGTTCAAGGTCAACGCCTACAACTGGCAGGATACCCGCTACTGGAAGGACCTCAACCCGATGTTCGCGCTCCAGGTGGCCCGAGATTTTGCGCTAACCGGCAACCGGGAGTTCGCGGCCTCGCTGTGGAAGACCGTACGGGAGGCGATGGAGTATGCTGCCGCCTTCGACCTGGACGAGGACGGCCTGATCGAGAATGAGCGCACCCCCGATACCACTTTCGACGCCTGGGAGATGGACGGCCCCGGCGCGTACGTCGGCGGGCTGTGGCTGGCGGCGCTGGCCGCGACGGCCTGGCTGGCCGAGACACTGGGCCATGCCGAGGACGCCCGCCGCTACCGGGAGATGCTGGAACGGGCGCAGGCCACCTACCAGGAGGAGCTGTGGAACGAGGAATACTACGACTTCGATAGCAGCGGCGGCTACCGGGCCAGCGCGATCATGGCCGCCCAGATGGTCGGCCAGTGGTACGCTCGTGCCTGCGGCCTCGACCCCGTTGTGCCGCCGGAGTGCGCCAGAAGCGCCCTGAAGAAGGTATACGAGTTCAACGTCAAACAGTTCGAGGACGGCGAGATCGGGGCGGTCAACGGGATGCTACCCGATGGCCGGGTGGACACCAGCGCCCTGCAATCGCAGGAGGTGTGGACAGGCATGACCTACGCCCTAGCGGCGGCCATGCTGTATGAGGGTCTGATCGACGAAGCGTGGGAGACAGCCAGGGGCATCTACAATGGCACCTACCGTGAGTTCGGTTACTGGTTCGCCACCCCGGAGGCGTGGGACGTGGCGGGGGATTTCCGCGCGCTGGCCTACATGCGCCCGCTGGCGATCTGGGCCATGCAATGGGCGTGGGAACGGAGAGAGTGAGGCCCAAAGAGCCATCCCCGATCATCGGCCCTCCCGCTGAGCGTCGTGGCTAGTCATGCCAGCACCGCCAGCCTCACCCCCTCCCCGTCGCTGCGCGACACCCCTCCCCCTCTCCACGAGTGGATTCAGGCTCCGACACTTTTTGGAGGAAGGGGGAGAAAAGAGGAGACTCATAAGGAAAACACCCCATCGAGGGAGGTGAGTCCTATGAGTCTGAAACAGATTAATAGCTGGTCGCG
>DAOTYF010000098.1:0-11337 GCA_034434995.1 Anaerolineae bacterium | reverse complement strand
GTGGGAAGGCCCGGCGTCTGGGTTGGGGCGAGTGTAGGTACAACGGGGACGGTGGGCGTGATGGTGGGGATCGGGCTTGGTTCGATCAGGCTGCCGGGGGTCACCGGCGTTGCGGAGGGAATATCCGCTATCACGCTGGTGGGGGAAGCGGTCGGCAGGGCTTCGCCGGGGGTGCGCGTGGGCGGCAGGGTCGGGAACAAGCCACCGTTGCCGGTCTGAGAAGACGCCACCGACGCAATAGCCAGCCCGGCCACGCCTAGCGTCACAGCCAGCAGCACCGCCCCACCCACAATCGCCATCAGGCTGGCGCGGTTGGGGGGCTGCGCGGAGGCGCTGAAGCCGCCGGTGTAGTCCACTTCAAATGCCCGGTCAGGCTCATCCCCCCCATAGCCCTCATAAACCGGCTCCACAACGGCCACGCCGGCGGGTTCGGTATCGGATGGAGGGATGCGATCCGAGGAGGCGGATGGGCCGCGCACGGCTGTGTACGGCGGCTCGGCAGCTCCCACCATGCTCTCCTCGACCACCCGCCGGAAGTCCGCCGCCAGGGCAGAGGCACTGGGATAGCGCGCCTCTGGCCGCTTGGCCAGGGCCTTGTGGATCACCCGATCAATGCCCGGCGGCAGATGTGGATTGCGCTGGTAAGCCGACGGGATGGGGTCGCGGACGTGCATGTACATGACCGCCAGCGGCGTGTCTGCCTCATAGGGCGGCGTGCCGGTCAACGCCTCGAACAGGATCGCCCCCAGCGCATAGATATCGCTCGGCGGGCCAGTTGGTTTGCCCTGGCATTGCTCCGGGGACATGTAGCTAGGTGTGCCAACCACCCCACTACCCGTCACCTGGGAAGTCGAGCCGAGCATCTTGGCGATGCCGAAGTCGGTCAGATAGGCGTTGTCGTTCTCGTCGAGCAGGATGTTGGACGGTTTGAGGTCGCGGTGAATGATGCCCCGGGAGTGGGCGTGATCGAGGGCCTCACCCACCTGTTCGACAATGCGGACGGCGGTCAGCAGATCGACCCCTTCGTAAAACAGGCGGCGGCGCAGTGTGCCTGGCTCCATCAGGCGCATCACGATGTAGGGGACGCCGTCCTGTTCCCCGTAATCGTAGACGGGCACAATCGAGCGGTGTTCCAGCCGGGCGATCACCTGCACCTCACGCCGGAAGCGCTTGAGAAAGGTGGGGTCTTCGGAAAGCTGGCGCGGCAGGACTTTGATCGCCACTACCCGGCCAATCGAGGGTTGGATGGCCTTGTAAACGGTGGACATCCCGCCCTGACCCACGATCTCAACAAGCTGGAACTGGCCGATCCACTCGCCGATCATAGCTGCTCTCGACGCTGGCGAATTGGGGCGATGCGCTACCAACACTCTAGCACATCTGATGGTCTAACGCTAACCGCCTGGCGAGCGTCTTCATGCCGATGGCAATCCCGCTTGTGAAGGGGCCGCTTCAAATGCGCCTCCTGTTGGACGGGCGAGGTCAGCTATGAGGCTGGCCCTCGCGCAGCGTGGCGGCCAGTTGACTGGCAATCGGGGCCAGCTTCACCCATTCCCGGTTGCGGGCATAGGCGACGGCCAGCGTCTCCAGAGCCAGCCGGTCGCCGGGCGACTGAGCAGCCTGCTGTTCCAGGAAGGCGACGACGGTAGGCGGGATGGGTTTATCATCCGTGAAAAGGGCTTCGTAGGCGCGGCGAAGCTGCTTGACGAAAGCCTGCATCCGGGCATACTCGCGGCGCTCGCGCAATAGCCAGCGGATCGTCTTGACCAACTCGCCCGGCTCCAGTGGCTTGACCAGGTAATCCCGTGCCCCGGCCCGCATGGCGTGCCGGATATCCTCGGCCTGGTTGACGACGGACAGCATGATCACCTGGGTGGCCGGGTTGCTGTGAAGGATAGCGCGGGTGGCCTCTGCCCCATCAAGGCCGGGCATATCGTAGTCCATGATGACCAAGTCGGGCTGATGCACCTGCGCCAAAGCAATCGCCTCCGCTGCCGACATGGCCGCGCCGATCACCTCCAGGTCTTTGGCGGCGCTGAGCATCTGTTCGGTTTCGCGCAACGATTCGGGGACATCGGTGACGATCAAGAGCCGGGCGGTCGTCTGATGGGTCATCTTTCTGGCCTCGCGGGGCTGAAACAGGCTGCACCAGCCCTACTATAGCAGGACTGCCACCAGATCGGAAATCAGGCTCCCAGCCAGAGTCAAGCGTTGGCAAATCGCCAGATGGAGCCAGTTGCTGTGTCACTGACCTCGATCCCTAGCTCCAGCAGCTCAGTGCGGATGCGGTCGGCGAGGGGCCATAAGCGGGCAGCACGCAGATCATCTCGAACCGCGACAAGCAGGTTCAGGTAGGGGATGACGGTAGCCTGTGGGTCGACCGGCGGCGGCATCGCTGCGATCAGCCCCAATAGCGCCTCGCGCAGGGACGCCTCAACCTGGCTGACCATCGCCCAGTCTTGGCGCTCGCGGGCCTCGCGGAGCGCCTCGAGCAGGCGGTACACGCTCTGGCTGATCTGTTCCGGGGAGTCGGCGTTGTCGGCAGGAAGCGGGGCGGGCGGGGCCTCTGCTACTGCCCCCGCCTGAAGCAGGTCGAGCGGGAAAGCATCGCCATCGCCAAAACGGTGCTCCTGCCCGTCCCGCCGGATGGTGACGGCTCCCCTGCCGCAGACCTCGGCGATGCCTGCATCCAGCCGCAGGATGCAGGTGGTGTGCTCGTCAATGCCCAACACAGCGGTCGAGGGAGGGAGCTGCGCCTCAAGGGCGCGCCAGCGCGGCTCGCCGATGAAACAGCGGGCAGTGTCATGGTCGCCGCCACTCTGGTTGTTCCAGTGGGGCACGACGCAGGCTTCCAGCCCGACACGGCCCAGAATGTCTAGTCCGTCTACCCAATGGGGGGTCTCACCGACCTTATATATCTCGTAGACCGGGATCGCCAGCCGTCCGACGGTCAGGGCGGCAGCGCTGGCAAAGGCTAAACAACCGCCGCGAGCCAGGACACGCAACATGGCGTCAAACACCGGCGTGCCTCGCCAATGGCGGATGGCATAGGTGGGGCTGCCCGGCCCCGCAAAGACATAGTTGGCATGGTAGAGGGCTTCGACTGCCGCCTGCACTTCCGCATCGGTAGCCGTATCGGCAGCACGGTAGGAGGCAATGGTGAGGTCCACGCTCAGGCGAGTGCGGAAGTATTCCACCGCTTTGGCTGCAATCGCATCGCTGTTGAGCTGGAACCCGGCGGGCGTATCGAGGAAGGCAGCACGAACCGGCCCGCTGAGCAACTTCATCGCGCGGCGATGCACGCGAGCCATGCCGGGGGTCAACTCGCCGGAGCCTATCAGGACCAACGTTCCGCGTTGGGATGAGGGCAAAGCGGCTCCTTGTGTTGAGGCTATCCCCGATCGACAGATATCGGGATGGGGTTGGCCCCTCCTGCGATAGATGATACAGAATCCGGGGTGGGGATTCACCCTCCTGGCACAGGGAGGCAGAGATGAGCACGCCCTACTCTGCCAAGAACGAGCCGATCAGGCTTCGTCCACATCCACGTCCGCCACCGGCCTCACCCGGTCCTGCTCCCAGATCGGGACATCCCTGCGGCCCACCTGGGAAAGCACCAGCACCTCGCGTAATTCAAAGATCTGGTCGCGCAACAGCGCCGCCTTCTCGAATTCGAGCGCCTGGGCGGCAGCCTTCATCTGCTGCTCCAGCTCCCCGATCAACGCCTCTAGCTCGTGGCGGGGCAGGCTGGCCGGAACCAGGCCCCTGACCGGCAGCCATTCCCCGGCAGCCGCTTCAGCGGCGCGGGCCTTGACCCGCTCGGTCAGATCGTGCACTTCCTTCACAATGGTGGTCGGCACAATGCCATGCGCCTGGTTATAGGCAAGCTGCTTGGCGCGGCGGCGGTTGGTTTCATCGATGGCCGCTTGCATGGAGTCCGATATCTTCTGGGCGTACATGATCACCCGCCCGCGCACATGCCGCGCCGCCCGTCCGATGGTCTGGATCAGCGCCGTCTCGGAGCGCAGAAAGCCCTGCCTGTCCGCGTCGAGGATGGCCACCAGCGACACCTCCGGCAGATCGAGACCCTCGCGCAGCAGGTTAATGCCCACCACGACGTCGTACACGCCCAGCCGCAGGTCGCGGAGAATCTCAACCCGCTCCAGGGTGTCGATCTCGCTGTGAAGGTAGTGCACCTTTATACCCAGCTCCATCAGGTAGTCGGCCAGCTTCTCGGCCATGCGTTTGGTGAGCGTAGTGACCAGCGCCCGCTCGCCGCGCTCGACCCGATCCCTGATCTCGCCCACCAGGTCGTCGATCTGACCCTCGACCGGGCGCACCTCGACCTCCGGGTCGACCAGCCCAGTCGGGCGGATGATCTGTTCGACCACCTGCTGGCTGTGTTGAAGCTCGTAAGGGCCGGGGGTGGCGCTGACGTAGATCGCCTGGCGGACGCGATCCTGGAACTCCTCGAAACTCAGCGGGCGGTTATCCAACGCGCTGGGCAGCCGGAACCCATATTCGACCAACGTCTCCTTGCGGCTGCGGTCGCCGCCCCACATGCCCCTGATCTGGGGGATGGTCATGTGCGATTCGTCGATGAACAGCAGGAAGTCGGGGGGGAAGTAATCCATCAGCGTAGAAGGGGGAGACCCCGCCGGGCGGCGATCCAGGTGGCGCGAGTAATTCTCGATGCCAGAGCAGAAGCCCATCTCGCGCAGCATTTCGAGGTCGTAGAGGGTGCGCTGCTCGAGGCGCTGCGCTTCCAGCAGCCGGCCCTGGGATCGGAGGAGCGCCAGACGTTCGGCCAGTTCGGCCTCGATGTCACGGATTGCGTCGTGGATGGTATCCATCTCGGTGATGAACTGGGCGGTGGGAGCAATGGTGATCTCCGCCAGGTCCTGGAGCACCTCACCCGTGACGGGGTCAAACTCCTGGATGCGCTCGACATCGTCGCCCCACAGGGCTACCCGGAAACCGTGCTCGGTGTAGCTTGGCATAATCTCCAGCGTATCGCCGCGCACACGGAACGTGCCAGGCTTCAGCTCCATGTCGTTGCGCTCGTACTGGATGCTGACCAGATGGCGCAGAACCTCGTTGCGGCGCACGGTCTGGCCGACCTGCAAGGGCAGCATAGCCTCGCGCCACACGTCTGGCCTGCCCAGACCGTAGATGCACGACACGGATGCCACGATCAGCACGTCGCGGCGGCTGAGCAGCGCCGCTGTGGCTGCCAGGCGTAGCCGCTCGATCTCGTCATTGATCGAGGTGTCCTTCTCGATGTACAAGTCTTGCTGGGGAACGTAGGCTTCGGGTTGGTAGTAATCGTAGTACGAGACAAAGTATTCGACGGCGTTGTGGGGGAAGAAGGCTTTGAACTCGGCGTACAACTGGGCCGCCAGGGTTTTGTTGTGGGCCATGACCAGCGTCGGGCGCTGCACCTCCTCGACCACCTTCGCCATGACGAAGGTCTTGCCGGTGCCGGTCGCGCCGAGGAGGGTCTGATGGCGGTAACCCTCCCGCAGACCCCGCACCAGCCCAGCAATCGCATCCGGCTGGTCGCCCGTGGGTTGGAAATCAGAAACGAGCTTGAAACCGGGCATTGATCCCCCCTCTCAATAGAACGCTCGTTCGCCAGAGAGGGAGAGTATACCTCAAAAATGGAGGCGGGGATCAGGCAACATCCCTGGCCAGCGGGGCCGGGTGTGGGGAGGGGATGCTGCCGGGATCAGCGCAGGAAAAAGGACAGGCCAACCAGGCCGCCGATCAAGATCGCGGCGATGATCGCAATCTGCCGCAGATCTTTGACCACATAATGGTACTGCACGCTGAGATCGACCAATCGAGTGGTAGTGGCCGGGGCTGCCGACGGAGCACGCTCCTGGGGAAGGGTGACCCTGCGGGGCGATTTGCTACGCGGCTTGCGCTTTGCCATTGTCGGAAGAACCTCCGTTCTGAATCGTGCCCTCTGAATAGATCAGGGGCCTGCTAGCTCTCCAACCACCACGATGCGGTTGGAGTTGACTAGATAAGGATAACACGAAATCAGCGTGATGACAGGCTCCTGAGTAGGGGCCATGACCTCCACGTCGGTGGGATCGACCACCTCCCAGTAGATCACGCGGTAGGTAAATTCGCGCGTTAGCGTGCCGACGATGATCTCGTCGCCCTCAACAAGCCGGTCGAGGTGGCGAAACAACTCGCCGTAGATATCGTTGTGCGCGGAGAGGACGAGGTTACCAGCCTGGCCGGGATCAGCCGTGCCGAGGTGCTGGCCAACGCCGCGCTTGAGCTGCTCCCAGCCATCGCCCTGCACGATGGGCGCGTCGACGCCGAGCGCCGGGATACGCAGCCGCAGGGCCGTAGACGGGCCGGCGGTAGGGACAATCACCGGGCTGAACAACTGCTGCTCAACCAGGGGGCGCAGGTGCTCCGGGACTTCGCTGTAATTCGGCTGCGCGCCCTGCGGGGAGGTCGGCGGGGTGTGCCCGCCAGGGAGCACCACCGCGGTGATGACGGGCGTTTCCGTAGGGGTGGGCAGGCTGGCGATCTCGCCCTGCTGCGCGGCGGCAGCCTCCCGGTTGAGATCGCGGATCGAGAGGGCAGCAAAGACGAGGAGGGCAATCAGGCCAGCGGCAGCGGCCAGCTCAACCGCCAGCAACAGGTTATCACGCCGGGTGCGCTCGCGGCGCGCCCCCTCCCCATACAGGAACGATTCGTGGGGGATCGTTCCAGCCGCTTCATCTCCAGCAGCCGGGGCCTCCAATTCCTCCGGCAGCGGCAGGTCAATGCGGCGCTTGCCAATGGCCGCAAAACGCCGCAGACGTTCCTCGCGTGCCTGGCGCTTCCTGATGCGGAGGATCTGCTCCAGTTCCTCTATTGTCAGGTCGTCCACTGACCGGCGATCTCTCATCGGCCCAACCTCTTATCCATCGCCGGGCGATTCGGAGGCCAGCGCTGCTTGTGGCTTGGCCATGCCACGCTCATAGACGGCATCCTCAACCCGCATATAGCCCCGGATCGCCACACTGGCGACCCAGCGGAACGGCTCCGGTGGCCAGGGGATCGTGCGTCGGTTGACAAAGAACACATCGGTCAGGTCGGTTTTCTCGCCACGCAGCAGTTGGGCGATGGTCAGTCCGTTGAGGTGGGCCAGCGAGACGCCGTGCCCCATGCAGCCCAGGCTCCAGATCACGCGCTCGTCGCCCAGCGTCCCGATGGCAGGGGCCATATCCACTGGCACGGAGACCGGCCCGCCCCAGCGGTGGGTGATCTTCACACCCTTCAACGCGGGGAAAACCTGAACGATATGCTCGGCCAGGTGCGCCCAGATGCGCTGATCCGCGTCGCGCTCCATATTCCTGCCATAGGCGATCCCCACATCGCCACCGCCCATCAGCAAGCGGTTGTCGGGTGTCAGGCGGTAGTAGTGCACCAGATTGCGGGCATCCTCGATGCCCTGGCGGTTCTGCCAGCCGATGGGGGCTAGCCGGTCGGGCGAAAGGGGTTCGGTCAGGACGATATACGTCCAGGCCGGAACCTGTTTGGAGCGAATGTACGGGATCAGGTGCGACCAGGCGTTGGTCGCCAGCACCAGCCGCTCAGTGGTGACGGTCCCCTGCGGTGTGACAACCTCGATGGCCGCGCCGCGCCTGATCTCGCTGACGGGCGTCCGTTCGTAGATGTCGACGCCATACGCCAGGCAGAGGCGCTTCATCTCACGCGCCAGCCTGGCGGGGTTGACCAGGGCGCAGCGTGGCTCCCACCACGCGCCCAAATACAGCGGCGAGCATACCTCGCGGTCCAGCGCTTCCTTGGGAAGCCATTCAATCCCCTCGATGCCCAGCGAGTGGGCCAACTCAATCTCTTCCTGAATGCGCCGGGCGTAACCGGGGGTGGTGGCGGCGCGCAGAAAGCCAGGCCGTTGGTAATCGCAGACAAGGCCGTGCTCCTGCACCAGCTCGCCCACGAAGTCAACGGCGCGCTCCATGTAGCGATGGGCCTGAAGCGCGTGCGGCTTGCCGAAGAAGGTTCCGGTGAGGCCCATTGTCAGGCCGAACAGGGTCATGGCAAACCCCGCATTGCGACCGCTCGCGCCGTAGCCGATGACCTGCGCTTCCAGCAGAACGACACGCAGACCGGGCTGAGCCTTCTTGACGTGGAAGGCGGTCGAAAGGCCAGTGAATCCCCCACCGACAATAACCACATCAGCCCGGATCGACTCGAGCAGCGGCGGGTTTTCGGCGTATGGCCCGGCGATCTCCAACCAGTAGCTCTTGTCCATGTAATCGGGACGCCTCGAAATCTCGTTTGGTTCGGCCATGTCCATGCCCTCCTGTAGCAATTCGCTGACCGGCACGACTCCAGGCGCTTCAGGCAGGGGGGAGCGCGGTCATGCCCGCTAGCTCCTCACCGCTGCAACAGCGAACACCTCACGCTCGAAGAACCAGCGGAAGGGAATCCACCCGAAGGCGATCCGGCGCAGCACGGCCAGCACCACCCCTTCTCGCCGGTTCTGGGGTGGGGAATCCAGCCACACCCTGGCGGAGAACCCCGCCTTTTCCAGGGCAGCGCGCAGGCTGAACAAATCCTGCTCGTTGACATGGACGTGCACATTGACTGCCACGCCAAACTGGCGGGGGTTCCTGGGATAGGCCCGTCCTTGGCCCATCAGTGTCCGCACGACCCGTACCACCGGATATGCATAACGGTCGTACCACCGGTTAGGCGCGGTGTGGATGATCAGGCGACCGCCGGGCCTGAGCACCCGACGGACTTCCAGCAATGCCTGGTGAAGCTCCCAGGGATACAGATGCTCGACCACGTCGAACATCAGCACCCGGTCAAAGCTCCCGCTGGCGAAGGGCAGGAGCTTGGCGTCGGCGCGGGCCACGCCCATCTTGCCGGAGGGCGGTGTCTCGTCATCGCCGAGGCGAATGCGGTCGCGGGCCATGCGAACGGCGACCGGGGCGTAGTCGATGCCGAAGGCATCCGCGCCGAGGCGGGCGCAGTGCCAAATGATCTCGCCTCGCCCACAGCCCACGTCAAGCACCTTCATTCCCGGTTCGACGCTGGCGACGGCGAACGCCGCCCCCAATCGCCGTGAGAGGTGCTCCCCTTCTGTGGCAAGCCATTCCTCGTAGCCCTCGCAAGCGGTCAGGAAGTATTCCTCAGTATACAGGTCGGGAGGGAGCGACGGGCCTGGGTTTAGCTCGGACAAGGGTTGCGTCAAACCTCCAGCGAGATCGTAATGCGAGGCAAGACCATGCCTGGCGCGGACCCCTAGCGCAGCACGCGCAGGAGCTGCGCCTTCACGTCGGATACCTCTGCGCGGAGCTGGGTCAGCGAGATCGCCATCTGCCAGCCTACCGTCAGGGTGAGCGCCCCGGCGATGTGGATCGAGTAAACCACAAAATTGGCGCGCTCGATCTCTTCGATGACCTCCTCTTCAAACCGGATCACCTCGCGGGCGATGTGCGACCCGCCCTCGCGCCACACCCTATCGGCAACGCGAACCAGTCGCTCGGCAACCACGTGATCAACCGCCCCGGCAGAATGGACAATCTCGCCCTGCTGCGAGACAACCACCGGCAGCCCATCGAGGGCCTCGCTGAGTTGGATGGTCAGCCTGCCGATCTGCTCAATCTGTTGATCGGTGAGCGCGATGCGTTGTTCCAACGAGGGTGGCGTGTCGGGCAGCCTGATGTTACGCACTTGGGATTTCCCTGTCTGTCAAGAGCCGCGTTGTTGCCATTTTACAGCACGGCTAGGAGCGTCACAAGCCCCCGCGACGTCGGGGGAAAATCGTCAGGGGAGGCCCCCAACAAGCCTTTTGTCTTCGTCTGGAACCGCTATCCGACCTATCCCTCCATGACGTATTCCTTTGGCCTTTCCCCCCTTTCGGGCCACTTGCTGCAAACTCCAAAGGGGCTTATACTAAGGCTGTCGGTCTAAACCTGCTCTACTGACAGGTTAGTAGAGTTACCTGCACAGGGAGGTGGACGCCGCGCAAACATCCCCAATAAGCGTTTCTCAATCCCTTCTCTCCTATTCACCAACGCGAGAAAGTGAGACACTCGATCCCTTCTTTGGAGGAGAAAGAATCCCATGTCTAAACGTCTCTTGATCCTGTTCGTCCTGCTCACCACTGTTATGCTTGTCCTTCCATCGTGCCAGGCGGCTGCCCCCGCTGGCGAGCAGCCTGCCCGTGTGGCGGTGGTGCTCGACACAGGCGGCGAGAATGACCGTAGCTTCAACGAGTATACCCTGAAGGGCGCACGCGATGCGGCTGAAGAGCTAGGCCTGGACTTCGCTTATGTGGTCTCGGAAGCGACGACGGATTACGAGCGCAACATCGAGAACTTCGTGAGCGAAGGTTACACTCTGATCATCACCGTTGGTTTCCTGATGGGCGATGCGACCGCCAAGGCCGCGATTGCACATCCTGATGTGCACTTTGCGATCATCGACTCCGCCTACTTCCCGGATGCCGATGGGCATTGTCCAGGCGACCCCGAGACCGTCACCGACGATTGCTACGCGGATGTGCTCCCCAATGTGACCAGCCTGATGTTCGCTGAGGACGAGGTAGGTTATCTGGCCGGTGTGCTGGCGGGCTGCATGACAGAGACCAACGTCATCGGCTCAGTGTCCGGCATGGAAATCCCCCCTGTCCAGAGGTTCGTGACCGGCTACCAGACCGGCGCGCGCTCGGTTAACCCCGATGTCGAGACTCTGAACACCTACATTCCCGACTTCAACGACCCGGCTACCGGCAAGCAGGTGGGTCAGCAGCAGATCGCCGATGGCGCGGATGTGATCTTTGGCGTGGGCGGCAACACCGGCAACGGTGGCCTGTTGGCAGCCCACGAGGCGGGCCTGATGGCGATTGGCGTGGATGTTGACCAGTACTTCACCTATCCTGAGGTCGCCTCGACCCTGCTGACCAGCGCGGCCAAGAACATGGACGTGGCAACCAACGAGGCTGTCCGCTCCTTTGCAGCGGGCGAACTTGAGGCGGGCATCCGCCTGGCGACGGTTGCCAACGGCGGCGTGGGCCTAGCCCCCTACCACGATTGGGAGGATCGCATCCCGCAGGAATGCAAGGATGCAGTCGACGCCGCCCGCGAAGGGCTGGCGAACGGCACCATTGACACCGGCTGGGAGGGGTAAGTCTCTTACCTTGAACAAGACAGCGGGGGCTGCCTGACCAGGCGGCCCCCCCGGGAGTGTCCAACATTATGGACTAACGAATTGAAACAAATGAGCTGGATAGCCAGGATAGCGATGCCGATAGAGCTGACGACGGTTCCAACAGAAAACGAACAGCCGAACCGC
>DAOTYF010000097.1:0-8920 GCA_034434995.1 Anaerolineae bacterium | reverse complement strand
GCGATCCTGTTCTACACACTGGCCTTCGGTGTGCTGCTGGTGGCGGGGCTGTTGCTGATCATCTTCGGTTTCGACATCTTGGAAAACCCGTTGGTGGTCATCGTGGCGACGGCCATCCCGCTGGCGCTGTCCGCCGGGCTGGTGATCCAGTACCTCCCCAGTTGGCAGGCAGCCTACCTGACCTTCGCTGTGCTCGGCCTGCTGGCGATCCTTCTCACGCGGATCGCCCTGCCGCCCGGCCCGCCCGCGACCATCGTGCTGGCCATCGTCCACGCCGTCGCCGGGCTGACGATCTTCTTGTTGCCCCTCGCGCGGAGCCTTCAAGGGATGTCCCCGCCGGGTTTTGCGCTGGTGGGAGTGGGCGGGGCGTTGATCGGCCTGGGCGGGATGCTGCTGGCCTTTCTGCGAGCGGGCAGGCCCATCCTGCCGAAGAACACGATCTACACCCTGCTGCCGGGCCTGTTGCTGCTTATGACAGCCGCCTTTGTGGCGGGTCTGAGCATGGCGTGAAGTCCGAATCGAGCGGATCAATTGGGAGGGCCGTATATGAAAACTGTAGCCCGAATCTGGCGGCTCATTACCATCATCTTGATGGGCCTGACAGCAGCTATGACGCTGCTCAGCGCCATCGGGACGACGTGCGTCGCCTTCGGCGCAGAGAAGTATGAGTCCATGGCGGCGCTCGTGCCCTACAAGTGGCTGTATCAGCTCTTTGTGATCACGACCCTGGCCGTCGCGCTGGCTGCCATTGCCATGACCGTCGGCCTGATGCGCGCACGCCAGAAGGCGTACCCAGGGGCCTTGATCACCCTGCTGGCAGGGATTATTGTGGCCGCCGCGCACGTCTATGCATCCAACGTGCTGCGGGGGAGCGCGGCCCCGGCCAACGTGCGGCTCTATCTGTCCGTGCTGACACTGGGGGCGCTGCTGCTACTGCGGCTACCGGGTGTATGGCAGCACATCGGCCCGGCGGGTGGAGGCCGAGACTACCCTTCCACCGCGGCGGGCCTGACAGCCATGGCGGCGGGGATGGCTACCCTGACCACACCCCTATGGGCCGGGCCGACCCACCTGCTGGATGGTGTGCAGTGGGTCAATGCGCTACTTGCTCCCCTACTGGTGGGGGGTGGGGCGCTGGTGATAGCGGGAATGTGCCTGCTGGCGGCCCGCCATGGCCACCTGCAGCGCGCCTCTGCTCGTGCAAAGACGCTGAGGGATCACCAGGCACGCAGCATGGCCTGACCGTCGTGGGAGCAACGCATCAAGCCCTGCCTCCCGTGCCGTTGACAGGCAACACCGCCTAGGGTCTTTCCTCCTTGACCCTGCCGGGTAAGACCGGCGCTGCACTGGCATGGCGAGGGCGTGGCAGCACGCCCTCGCCGCTGTGCGGGTTTTGGGCAACGGAGGCCGCGCGTGCCGGGGGTCAGTGCGCCCCACGCCCGCTGATAACGGCGGCGACCGTTTGGAACAGAATGAGCATATCCAATTGCCAGCTCTGCCGCTCGATGTACTCAATATCTAGCTCGACCCGTTCGACAAAGTCGATCTCGCCCCGCCCGGCGATCTGCCACAGCCCGGTGAGGCCGGGCAGCACTTCCAGGCGCTCGGTCTGCCATAACTGATAGGTATCGGCGCCGAAGGAAGTGGGGCGCGGTCCCACCAGGCTCATCTGGCCGATCAGGACGTTCCATAACTGCGGCAGTTCATCCAGGCTGGTGCGGCGCAGGAACCTGCCCACCCGTGTCACGCGCGGATCGTTGGTGATCTTGAAGTCGGGCCAGGTCAGTTCATTGAGGTGGGCGTAGGTGAGCTTCAACTCCTCCGCGTTAGGCACCATGGTGCGGAACTTGTACATGTTGAAGGGCCGTCCGTTCAACCCGGCCCGCTTCTGGACGAAGACCACGGGCGCGCCAGGCGAGTCGATCCAGATCGCCAGCGCGATCAGCGCGAGGATGGGGATGAGAAACGGAGCGGCTATCAGGCACACCAGCAGGTCGAAGATGCGCTTGGTGATCCGGTAGCCGCGCTGGAACATGCCGCTGCGATGTTTGCTCAGCACAATGGGCAGCCGGACCGTGTAGTCGGGCGTGTAGCGATCCTGGATGGAACTCAGCTCCACCCGCCGGAGATGGGCTGCGATCCGCAGCTTCAGCTCGATGTTGTCGAAGGGCTTGACGATGTAATCGTCAGCCCCGGCCTGAAAACCCTCGACTTTATCCGAGATCGCCCCTCTAGCCGTGACAAGCAGGATGGGGACGGTCATGGTCTGATCCAGCTCGCGGAAGCGCTGAAGAGTCTGGATGCCGTCTAAGTGCGGCATCATCACGTCCAGGAGGATGAGGTCTGGCTTCCACGTCTTGACCAATTCCAGCGCCGACAGGCCATCGGGCACGATCTGGAGCTCGTAGCCCTCCTGGCTCAAGATAAGCTGCACCATATCGCATAGCAGGGCATCGTCTTCTACCAGCAAGATTCGGGCTGTCATCGCGTTCCTCACCTGTGTTCACCCTGCCAGGCCGTGTTGACTGTCCCTGGCATCATCTTCATCCGCTTCCCTCTGCGCGCGAATAGCCATCCAGAGTGTGTTTCACTACAGCGCGATTGGCTTCCAGATCGCGCGAAGCCACTTCCACCAGGCCGTTGAGGGTTACCGCTTTATCGGGGAAGCCCGCCATGCCAATGTTGAGGTGGACGCCAAATTGTTCCTTAGCTTGTTGCTCCAGGCGCGTGGCATATCGCTGGGCATCGCTCTCTGTGATTTCAGGCAGCATGATCACATATTCATCGCCCTGGATGGTGACCAGATCGCAATCGCGCAGCTCCTCGGAAAAGAGCCGGGCAAGCTGGGCCTGAAGATAGCGGCTAGCCATTGTTTTTTGCAGATCGAGCAGCACGCGGTTCATTCTGACCGCCCGGGGATCGAAGTCCGGGCGGATGAGCATCAGGGTCAGGGGATGTCTGAACCGGCGGCTGCGTTTGATCTCGCGGTACAGGTCCTCGGCGTTAAGCGTTTCGTACAGGCGCGGGGGGATGCCCACCTGGCGAAAGGTTAAGTGGGCAATCGCATCCTCGAAGTCCCACGCGATGTAGGCGATGCGGTCAACCAGCACCAGGCTCAGCACCAGGCAGACGACCTCCGTAACGGTAATGGGCAGCGCAGGGCCGAGGAGGGGGTATCCCAGGGCGGGTTTCAGCAGAAAAAAGATCACCAGCGAGAGCACCAGGATGTAGGGGAGGCTTCTGCGCTCCCCCACACGCGGGAACAACAGCAGCACGCCCGCCATCAGCGGGATCAAGCCGTAGACAAAGCTGGCGATATTGATCGGGGTGGCGATATTAAGGCGCTCGATGTTATACAGCACAAACAGCCACGCAATCAGCAGGCCGATCCAGATGCGCAGTTTCAGCATAATGTACCCACCCTCCCGTCTTGCAGTACGTCGCCAGGGCAACCGAACTCGCACACGGGGCACTCCAGCAGCGCCGTGGCCGTGATGGCGAGATGGCCACGATAGCAATGCACCCGAGTGTGCATAGCCTGGCGGCATGGAGCGGTCAGCGCAGGTGGTGAGCCTCAGCGGGATTCACGAGGGCGATCCCCGGAGCCACACAAGGTCGCTAGCGAGTTCCGCCCCCCAGCGCCGTGATCATACCTGGAGGGTTCACTTTTCGGGGTTACGCAGTTGGCTCTTCGACCAGGGGCTTGAAGCTCTTTATCCAGAGAAGCTCCCTGCCCGGAGATGATCCTTCCTGTTACAGCACAGCCGCGTAAACCCGGCTTTTGTGAAAAAGGCATGAATTTAAGGGTGAGTCGTTCAGCGCAGCGGCTACACTGCGCCCTGGAGACCCCACGCGCGCGTTTCTCGCCCCAAACCGAGCGCCCTGCACGACCACACCTGTACATGCTTGCGCCTTGCGTGCACAGCGTTTCATTACTATCATAACTATCATAGCGGTATGGCGCTGGTGACTGCAACTGTGCCCCGTCTGCTGTGTATTGAGCGGGGGGCTTCCCTAGACAAAGGGGCGAACCTCGCACCGGCTGACAGGGATGCCATACCCGCACCAGCGGCAATAGGGCGGGCTGAACCTAGCCTCTGGTGGTCGCCGTGCCAGAACCTAACCGACCTAACACAGCGGCTAAGGCCCATTGCTCGCTAAGGGCCTTTTGTTTCTCATAAGGCGTGCCCTGCTCTGGCCTGTGGCATACTGGCCTGCCTCCGTGGGAGGCAAAGGGGTCAGGCAACTCGTAGCGCGTTGGGCACGCTGTTGGCTGGTGGATAGATAGCAGCAAACAGGGTAATATCCGATAAATGGCAGGTTGTGGAATCGCGAGTCGGACGCCGCCCCTGCACGTATGATAGAGGGCAACGTGACAGGCGTCTCTTCGCCAGAGGAGTGTGAGGTATGGTGACCAGAACCCCCGCCGCCTTGCTTGCGATCAGCCTACTGATGATGGGCGGCCTCGCTGCGACGGCAGGCGCAGTCCGTGCACAGGAGGGGGCGCTAGCAACGGTCAACACCGTGCAGATTGTGACCCCGGTGCAACAGACCGACCAGGCGGCGTACTACCAAAGGACAAATGGCGAAACGGTCCTGCTGGGTCACTTTGACGTGTACGATCTGTACGGCCCGCTGGAGTTCGTCTGGCAACCCGATGCCTACGAACGGATCGATTTTGCCCACGCATCATACCGGGTTGCCCTGCGGCAGTATTTCCCCTGGACCTGGTTCTGGTACGAACCGGAGTTCGAACCAGACCTGATTCGGGACGAGGAATTCCAGGAAATCCGGGCCGCTCACCACTGGGCGTCCAACCCCAACCATACTTCCTTCACCATCCCGCTGATCTACAGCGAGGAGGGGGACTGGGTCTGCACCACCTGCCCCACGCGGGTTGTGGTTCAGCCCGAGCGATGGGCGCAATACGTGGATCCCCTGATCGGTACGTACGAGTACGAATACACACCGATCCCCAACGCGGCTGAGCAGTGGTCGGAACCCTTCCTAATCGGCGGGCGGTAGCTGGGGTTAGGACGGGCACAATCGAGAGAGTTTTGGAGTCGAGGCCGCTGTTGTGTTGCACAGCGCGGCCTTTTATCCTGATCAGATGAAACTGACCGTCTTGGCCGAACAAGAGCAGGATGACCAAACGCGAAGAGCGTCCATGTGTCGGAATCCGTAGGTTTTAGGTTTTTAAGAATCTGGGGAGGTGGAAACTGTTTCTATACCTTTGCACTTTTCTTGCCGGGCGATAAATCGCCCGGCTACGGGCGACCCTTCGGTTCGCCTCAAAGCCCCCGGCGATGCTGCGCATCGCTGTGGGGACTGGGCACAGTCGGCTTCCAGCCAACTTGGACGCACGCGCAGCGCGCGCCTAGCCCGGCAATTCATTGCCGGGCCCTGTGAAAAGTGGCTGAAGAAAGGCAGCCATCCAGACCTGCCGTGGTTTAGGCAGATTTGGTAAACCAGAGACTGAGCAATGGATATTCAGCAGTACCTTCGTGCGCTTAAGAACGGCTGGTGGATCGTCGTCTCCGCCTTGTTGATCAGCGTGGGCGTCGCGGTGGCCTATAGCTATAGCCAGCCACCGATTTATGAAGCAACCACGACGCTGGTTGCGAACCCCAGCCCGCAGATCACCCAGACGGGCGAGCTGATCTACGGGTTGGACACTCTCACCGGGCGCTCTTCCCTGGTGACGACTTATTGCGACGTTCTGGAAAGCCAGGCAACGTTTAACTCGGCGGCGGCCTCGCTGGGCCTCCCGGAAGAAATCATCGCGCAATACGCATCCAGTGACAAGTACACTATCACCTGTGTCGTCCTGCCTGAATCCAGCGTTCTGAGGCTGAGCGTGCGGGCTTCCTCGCCCGCCCTGGCAGCCGACCTGGCTACTGCGCTGGCTTCCGTCAGCATTAACTACGTCAGCTCTCTGCAGGGCGTTTACGAGCTGCGGACTCTTGACCCGGCTTCCGCATTGCCCAACCCCATCGCTCCCGATCACACCAGGGATACCCTTCTGGGGGCCGTGATCGGGCTGCTGGGGGGAGTGGCGATCATTGTAGTGCGGCAATCCCTGCAAGACAGCATCGGGCAGCGAAGCTATGTCTCAGCCCTGCCAGCAGGTATGCAGGCAGCCCCTCCCCTACCCGACGCGCCGCATGGGGTGCGAATCCTGATCGTCGAGGACTATGCAGAAATGGCGGAGATGCTGGCCCTGCAACTCCACATGGATGGCTACGAGGTCAAAACAGCGCCGAACGGCGTGACAGCGCTAGAACTGGCGGAGGGCTGGCGGCCCCAGTTGGTGCTGCTGGATATCCAGTTGCCGGATATTGATGGCTTTGAGGTGGCGCGTCGCCTGCGGGAAATGGATGCCACCGCGCACATCCCCATCATCATGCTCACGGCAAAGAGTAGCAACGTCCACAAACGGATTGGGTTCCTGGCGGGCGCCGATGACTACATCACCAAGCCGCCTGACCTGACCGATGTCAGCTTGCGGATCGCGGCTCACCTGCGGCGTGCCGGAATGGAACGCAGGACCAGCCCACCCGACACCCGACCGCTGGGAGACCTCCCCGTCACGCTGACGGCGCAGGGCGACGAGGGCTTGCCCTCCGACAACGCCGCGCCGGCCAGGCCACATACGGGCTAGGGGGCGTGACGGATGGCTGAACTGCGCTCCGCCGATCGCAGGAACGGCAACGGTTCCTCGTTTGCGCTGACGTCGCGCCAGATCACGCTGGGCACGACGGTGTTCATCGGGCTGCTGATCGTCAGCCTGATCCTGTTTGCGGTTGGTTACGAATACAGCCGGATCGGCTTCTACATGCTGGGGGGGATGCTAGCCCTTGGGCTGGCGATCGCGATTGTGCTGCGCCCGGAGTTGGGCGCGTTTGTGCTCACCTTTACCATCTACACGAACATCGCTGATGTGCTGGGCAGCACAGGCATCCTTAGCATCAACAAAGTGCTGGTGCTGCTGGTGGCCGTCAGCCTGCTAGGCAATCGTCTCCTGGGTGGGCAGAACACCCTCAAGCTCGGTCGCACAGAGTTGCTGCTGGCAGCCTATGGCTTTGTCCAGGTGCTCACCTTCTTCGTGGCCCAGAACAAGGAAGCGGTTGTCACCCAATCCATTAACTTTGCCAAAGATTTCATTATCCTCCTATGCATCATATATGCGTTGGAATCGTTCGAGGCCTGGAAACGGGTTGGCTGGATTCTGATCGTCACCGCCGCGCTGCTATCGCTGCTTGGCGCCTACCAGGTGGCAACGGGGAACTACACCCAGACCTTTGGAGGGCTGGCCTCGCATTCCTTTGAATCCGGTGTGGTAGGGGAGGCTTCCGCATCGCGCCTGGCAGGGCCTGTCGGAGACCCCAACTACTTCGGCCAGATTCTGGTGGCGGTGTTGCCGCTGGCGGTGTACCGCGCGCTCAGGGAGCGAAAACTGCTGAAGGTGTTGGCTGCCGGGTGCGCCTTTCTGATCCTGTTTGCCATCATCTACACCTACAGCCGGGGCGCATTTCTGGCGACCATGGCTGCCCTGACCGCGATTGTAATCGAACGCAAGATGAGGTTGTGGGCCCTGTTGCCGATCCTCCTGGTCGGGCTGCTGGTGGCACTGGTTCTTCCAACCGGCTACCTGACGCGCATCCAGACCATCTCATTGCTGGGCGGGAAAGACGAATCGTCGGTGTATGAGGATGCATCCTTACGAGGTCGTACCAGCGAGCTGCTGGCAGGGTTGTACATGTGGGCCGATCATCCCCTGCTGGGGGTGGGAGTAGGTAACTATCGGTTCCGTTACCAGGAATACGCCAGCCAGATCGGGTTGGAGGCCCGCGCGGAGGAGAGAGAGGCCCACTCGCTATATATCGAAATCCTGGCGGAGACCGGGCTGGCCGGTGTAGCGACGTTCGGGGCCTATCTGGTCTCCCTATTTGCTGCACTGCGCGGGGCCGCCGCGAAGCTCGCCCGATTGGAGGGCCAGGTGGAGAACCGGCACTGGCTCGTCTCAACAGGGGTTGGGGTAGGGGCCTATCTGGTCAGCAGTATTTTCCTGCATGGGGCCTACTTCCGCTATCTGATGCTGCTGATGGCGCTGGCGATTGCCGCCGTGCGGTTGACTGATCAGATGGCCGCAGGAGAGCGAGCCGAGCAACCCTCCGAGGCAGAGCTGATATGAGCATTGCAGGATCATCTTGCAGAACTGGTACGAAGGAGATTTCGGAAACGTGAAACGACGTCTGATGCTTAGCTTAGCCATCGTATTGGGAACCACCCTTCTGCTGCTGTCGTCCTGGGCACAACCCAGCGAGGCCCACGCGCAAACGGGCACGCCGACGCCTGCCCCCACGGCGACCCCTGCAACACCAGGCGGAGTGGTCTTATCCTTTACTCAGTTGGGCCAGGACAGCTTTCAACTGCGCTCGCCCGTCTCATCAGAGGCCATTTTCTTTAATCTGCCCTATCGCTGGGTGGTCACATCAGGTAGCGGGTTTATCAACCTGCACTACGACTTCACCTTCGAAGAGACGGCGCTGCCCGGAACCCCCACCCCGGATGTGGCCAGCGCGGTGGTCGAAGTGACCGTGGATGACGTGGTGGCGACGACATTCATACCAACCGCTGGCACGAACCAAACCATTCGGCTGGCCATCCCGCCATCGGCCCTGGCCCCTGACCCATTCGACACCGAGCATGTCATCAGCGTGTCCTTTTTCTCAACCCTGGAGTGCGATCTGTACAGCACCCAGACGGCCATCATGACCGTGCACAACGATTCATCCATCGGCTTTGACTACACCGTCCAGCCCATCCAGATCGACCTGGCGGACCTGCCGAGGCCGCTCAGCCAGGGCTTGTTCGCTGCCGAGTCGGTGGTCCTGGTTGTGCCTGACGATTACACGGC
>DAOTYF010000096.1:0-4327 GCA_034434995.1 Anaerolineae bacterium | reverse complement strand
GGTTCACCCTCCTGGATAGCGATGCCCTGGGTAGCTGTTATCTACCCCCACTGCGAACCGACAGATCGCGCTGTCGAGGATCGGAAATAAGGGACGGAGGCGTTTGGCAGAAAGCCTGTTGCCCAAACACTCAGCGCAGCGGCAACTCGTACAGCCACAATTCCTCTCCTTGTTCCCAGGCCGCCTGAAAGCCCGTGTCCTGGATGACACGCTCCAGCCCCACGCTGAGCGGCATCTTCCACATCACCCGGTCGTGCTGCCGGTTGGCGGCCAGCCCGCGTAGGGCGATGAGCATGGCGGCAGCGGTGGTATCGTCCGTTGCGGCCAAAAAGCCCAGTTGCAGCGCGTTGGCTTCCTCCTCATCGTGGGATGCTTCCCCAGCCAGGTATAGGATGCTCAGGCCATGCAGCGCATCGAATTGCCGCCAGCCGAGCACCTGCACCGCAGGGTCGGATAGATAGTGGCTCAACCGGTCGCGGGTCAGGTAATAGGCCACAAAATGGTGTTCGGCGAACGGGTCAACGCGGTAGACTGGCATGACGCGCAGGGTGCTCCATGCCAGGTCGAGGTTATGGGGCTGGAGCAGCTTGAAACTGCTGAAGTCCGCAGGCTGGGCCGGCGCGGTCATCTGAGCATAGCTCAGGCGGTGACGAAAGCCCGCTCCCTCGCCCAACCTGATCATGGCCGGATTGGTATTGCTAGTGAAGAAGCGCAGGATGCCATGCGCTCGCGCCCGGAAGGTTGTCACCGCGTAGCTAAGCATGGCTCGCCCGATACCCCGTCCTCGACGGGCTGGCTCGACGCGCACGCCCTCCAGCCACCACTCCGCCTCACCCAACCTGACCAGCCGGCAGAAGGCCACCGGCTGGTGATCGTGTTCTGCCATGATCAACTGGCCGGATGGGTCGGCCAGCCAATCCTGCCAGACGTGGCCATCGATATAGTCACCGTGGTCGCCCCAGGTGCGTTCTACCCAGGGTGCAATGGCCAGCCAATCGTGGGGAGTGGCGGGCCGATAGGTGAGCGAAGGCGTGGGCTGGTGAGGTGATTCCATCGGGCGTGATGCTCTACATGGATGCTCAATGTTCCGGCGGTGACTGATGGCTCGACCTCCGGGGCCAGGGTAATGGCAAGGGCGGGGAGATAGAGTGCGCCTCCAGGAGGCGTGCCTGCTCAGCCAATCTCTCCTCCTTCGGGGCGGCTGGCGAACCGACCATGGGGAATGGGTCAAGATCGAGCAGCATGGCGTAAACATAGCGGCCAATGACGCGCAGCGTGGCGATGGTCGGTGCAGCCAGCGCGACCCCAAGCACGCCGCCCACCGTTGCCCCGACGATGATGCCGATGATGACCACCATGGGGTGGAGGCGTACATGCCCGCCGATGATGCGCGGGATCAGGAAGTTCAGGTCGAACTGCGTGAACAGGAAATGTGCCCCGGCGACCAGCAGCGCGAACACAACGTTCGAGACGGGCAGGTAAGTGGAGCCTTCCAATAATGCAATGATGAGAGCGGTGATGATCCAGATAGTATGGCCCACACTGGGCAGGAACTCAAGCAAGCCCGCCAACACACCCATCAGCACGGGTTGGGGCAATCCCAGCCCGGTACATAGCGCTGTGATGATGCCTGTCACCACCAGCGCCAGCACTAACTGGCCTCGGAAGAATGACGCCCAGATGGTGTTGATCTCCGCCATAAGCTGGCGCACATCCTGATGGTAACCCGGCGGGATCAGCCCGTCCAGCCATTCGATGATCTGATGCGTGTCACGGGTAAGGTAGTAGCCGATCAGGAAAGTGAAGATCGCCAGCAAGGCCGTCTCGGCCACACCAAACACGATTTGGAAGGGGTTGCGTGCCGAGGCCCGCAGGAACTCCAGTAGTGCAGTGGCTATCTCGTTGCTCAGGTCGCGCACGCCTAGCTCGAAGCCCAACACATCAATCGTCTGCTCCGGCCCGACGGTCTGAAGAGTGCGGGCAAAGGCGATCAATTCGGTGCGGAGATAGGTGAACATCCTGATCACGACCGGGATCAGGGCCGCTACGATGGGCACGATCAGTGCCACGATTAACAGGTAAAGGATGCTGGTCACCAGCCCATGTGGCAGCCGGGCGCTCTGTCGGATGCGCCGCACCAGCGGGTACAGCAGATAGGCGATGATCGCGCCGATAATGAGCGGGACGAACACGATGCGGAACAGGTAGATCGCGGTCGCCAGCAGAAGGATCATCACCAAGATGACGATCAACTTCAGAGTCGGATTCCAGTGAGGCCGATGTTCGCTGGTGACTTCAGGAGGGATCGATTCCATCACGGTGTGACTCTTATAACCAGCCTGGCAGGCAGGAAAGCGCGCCGCCCCAGAGCAGATTCTGTCACTGGAGTAGGGCGGTGGCAGCTCCGTCCAAAGCCTTGCTACCATTCTAGTGGAAGTCAGAGGTAACCACAATACCCCCGTGCCGGAAGGGTGCGGGCTGGCCTCACCCCCACCCCGTCGCTGCGCGACACCCCTCCCCCTCTCCACGAGATGGAGAGGGGGAGGGGTGTCGCGCAGCGACGGGGTGGGGGTGAGGCTAGCCCGCATCCCCCCTCCATCTGACCGAGCACTCCGCCCTCTGTCAGGCCTCAGCCATCAAAGAACCAGCCGCCTGATCCCCCCACTTGAAGTGCACCCTTGCAACCAATCAATCACGATTTTCTCGTTGGGCAAGATGCAACTTGCCTAAGCTGGTCGAAAGAACCTTCGCCTAGGGCAGGCCCTCGATCACCCCTCCCGGCGGTGTCGCGGCATCCGAAGGGGCACCAGCGTCACAGCTCCACCCCCGAGCCAGGAATGCCCAGCTCCCCACTCAGCAGGCGGGCAATGTGGGCGGTGTGCTCGCGCTCGTGCCATAGGGCGCGGCGCAGCAGCTTGCGTGGCGACCACGTCTCGCCGACCTGATCGACGATCAGCCGCTGCCCGGCCATCTCGCGCAGCCGCGAGCGCAGCCAGCCCCGGATCACGTCCAGCTTGGTGATGGGGTCGGCGGGAATCTGTTCGCGCTCCAAGGTGATCCCCAGTCGGTCGCAGTACCACCATTCCGCCCAGGCCAGATGCTCCAGCACGTTGGCGACCGAGCCAAACATATCCCCTTCGATGGGCCGTTCCAGCGTCTCGGTCGGCAGGTGACGGACGAGCGCCATCAGATCAGTCCGCGCATAGTGAAGCTGGCGGAGGCCCTGCTCGATCTCCTCGCCCTTGAGCGGCACGCGGTCGGCCTCGAAGAAGGCAATAGAGCCGCTCACCCCCTCACGGGAACGGGGGCGGAAGGTCTCCTCGACCTCCACCTCGAATGTGGCGGCGAACAGCGGCCCCAGCCCATCGCCGTGACTCGCCAGCCAATCCAGGTGCGCGGCGATGGCGTCGGGGGCCAGCGCCACGGCCTCGTCGCGGGTTACCGCCATGCTGACACAGCCGGGCAGGTCGAGATTCCAGGCGATCCACAACCGGGCGTTGATCTCTTCCAGAGCCAGGCCATAACGCATTAGGTCGCCTCCGTGCTATTGGTGTAGGGCGTAGCGGCGCTGTGCCTCTATAACGGCTTCATGCCGACATACAACCCACGACCGGTGATCCCCTGCTCATCATACTCTACGTCCAGGCCCGCTGCCGCAAAAGCGCCCTCGCCCTGCCCTGACCTCCCTCGGTCGCGTAGTGAACGGCAAGGGGTCGCATAGGGCCGTGTAAGCTTCTGGCTTTGGGCTTTCCACTTTACTCCTTTCAGCGCGGGCGGGCGACGACCGAGCGGCGGGTCGAGTCGATCTGGGTCAAGTGGGCATGATCGTGCTTGGCGAAGTAGCTGGCCTGCTGGATGACCGTGACGGTCGAGAACTCCTCATGCTGGCCGGTGCGCCACCAGTTTTCAAACGAGATGCTGCCTAGCGTCTCAACCAGCCCATCGCGCGACCGCTCGAAATCGGTCAGCAGCTCGCGGGCGGAAAGCGTGGCGTCGCCTCTTGGCACGCTGACGGCAGCCAGCGGCGGATTATCCTCGGCCAGCATCCGGCGCACGCGGTAGTCCAACAGATGTTGCGTGGCCTGTAGGTGCTGCATCACCCCGCGGATCGACCACTCACCTGGCGCGGGCGATTGTTCCAGTTGAGCGTCGCTCAGCGCGTCGATCTGGTGGTGCAGGGCGGCAGGGACGCTCGCCAGCGCGTCGAGCGCCTGCGCCGGGGGCAGCGGCTCCAGAAAGTAGACCGGCGGGAACTCGCGGAAGGCCAGCTCGAACGCGCCGCACTCCGGGCAGCGATCGGGGGGACGGCCCATCAGCATGTGGCCGC
>DAOTYF010000095.1:0-4712 GCA_034434995.1 Anaerolineae bacterium | reverse complement strand
CAGCGCCGGGGCGTCAACGCCCCGGCTATCCCAGACAAGGCGGCTATAAGCCGCCTGCCCATCCCGACCCCTATCCAGCCCGGTTCACCGGGCTTGGCTTGGCTAGCCCGGCGGTTCACCGCCGGGCCATCTTCCTATTTAATATAGCCTAAAACATGATTTAGATAGCACAAAATCACCTCCAAATAAGGAGGATCGTCCATTTCCCCGGCCAGGGAGGGGCGGTAGAATCAAACCAGCGTATTGGTCGCGGTATGCATGGCGGATCAGTGGGTGAAACGGGGATGGGGGCTGGCTGGAGTGCCGATAGGCTCATTGAACTTTGACACAGCGATGATAATGGCTCACGCTAGGATTAGTAGTTATAATTAGAACTACTATACGCCGTGCAGATAGACCAACCTCTCACGGCTGTTCCCAGGGGAGGCGGACGCGATATGGACCTGCTGGCTGACCTGATGTCCATCGGCTTCACGGAGTACGAGGCCAAGGTATATCTGGCACTGCTGCGTGAGCACCCGGCCACCGGTTACCAGATCGGCAAGTCGGCGGGCGTGCCACGCTCGATGGTCTATGAGGCGCTGGGCCGCCTACACGTGCGGGGCGCGGTGTTGAAGACCGAGGAGCCGAAGGTGACGCTCTACCGCCCCGTGCCGCCTAACGTGCTGATCGACCGCCTGGCGCAGGAGCAGCAGCGCCTCCACGAACGGCTGCGCTCCGGCCTGCTGGGGCTGTTCGCTGAGCACGAGGAAGACCGCTTCTGGACGATCAGCGGGCGCGGGCCGGTGATCTCCTACGCCGCCCAGATGATCGAAGATGCCGGAGATGAGTTGCTGCTGGTGATGAACGACGAAGAGCTGGACGCGCTGCGCGAGGATGTGGAGGCGGCCTGCAGGCGTGGTGTGGAGGTCAGCGCGCTGCTGACCGGGGCGGCGACGCTCGGCTGCGGGCGGGTGGCACATCACCCCCGCGCCGAGAGCGAGCTTCAGCAGTTGACCGGAACTCTGGTGGTGGTGGCTGATAGCCGCGAGGTGCTGATCGCCAGTGCCGCCCATGATATGGCCGCGACCGTCACCAGCAACCGTAACCTGGTGTTCATCGCGCGGCAGTTCGTGTGGATGGAGCTGTTCGCGCAGCGGATCATCGCCCGGCTGGGGCCTGCCTTATTGGGGCAGTTAGACGCCCAGGATCGAGAGATACTGGAAGAAATAGCAGGCACAGCGGAGTAGCCTTCACCCCCATCCCTCTCTGTTAATGGCGGGGGTGAGGTCAAAGGAAGTACCATCCATGATCTTCAAGAACCTCCTCCGACGCAAAGGCCGCACGCTGCTGACCGCCCTGGAGATCGGCATCGGTGTGGCGGCGATCATCACGCTGGGCGCGCTGGCGAACGGCGTCGAGCAGGGCTACCGGGGCATGATGACCGGCAGCCGGGCCGATCTCATCTTGAGCCAGCCCGACGCCTACGACCTGTCACTCAGCTCGCTGGAAGAGAGCATCGGCCCGGAATTGGCCGTCATGCCGGAGGTCACCGGGGTCAGCGGGATGGTGCAGGGCATCGTCCAGGCCGAAGACCAGCCGTACTTCTTCGTCTTCGGCTATCCGGCGGATAGCTTTGTGCTGGGGCGCTTCCAGATCGTCGAGGGCGTAGGGCCGAACGATCACGAGCTGCGCAAGTTGCGCGGCACGCCGATCTGGATCGGCACGGCGGCGGCAGAGGCCCTGAACAAGCAGGTTGGCGATGCGCTGCGCATCAACGACAGCACCTATCGGGTGGCGGGCATCTACTCAACCGGCGAGGCGCTGGAGGACGGCGGCTCGATCCTGCTGCTGGAAGATGCCCAGACCTTGCTCGGCCAGCAGCGGCACGTCAGCGCCTTCTATATTCAGATCGAACAGGGCGCCGAGAACCGCGAGCGGTTGGAGGCGCGCATCGCCCGCCGCTGGCCCGACCTGTTGCTCAGCACCACCGCCGACCTGGCGAGCCGATCCAGCATGGTGGATAGCCTGCGCGCCTTTATGTGGGCCATCTCCGGGCTGGCGATTGTGATCGGCGGGGTGGGCATGATGAACGCCCAGTTGATGAGCGTCTTCGAGCGCACCCGCGAGATCGGCGTGCTGCGGGCCGTCGGCTGGAGCCGCTGGCGGGTGATGGCGATGATCGTCGGCGAGTCGGTGCTGGTCGGGCTGGCGGGTGGCGTGGCCGGGCTGGGGATCGGCTGGCTGCTGCTGTCCGCCTCGTCGGCGTTCCTCAGCGCCTATGGGGCCTCGACGGCCAGCGTCACCCCCGGCCTGTTGATCCAGGCGTTCGCCGTGGTCGTTGTGCTGGGCATGACGGGCGGGCTGTATCCCGCCTGGCGTGCCTCGCGGCTGGAGCCGGTCGAGGCGCTGCGCTACGAGGGCGGCAGTCTGGGCAAGAGGGCCATCCACCTGCCGGTCGGCGGGATGGCCGCGCAGGGATTGTGGCAGCGCAAGGCCCGCACCACCCTGACCTTGGGGGCCATCGGGCTGACTGTCGGCGCGATCATGGCGCTGGACGGGATCGCGGCGGGCTTCTCTGGGCTGCTTGAGGACCTGGCGGGTGGCGCGGAGATCATCATCCGCGAGGCCGGCGTTTCGGATACCGGCTACAGCGCCCTCGACGAGCGGGTGGGCGAGCAGATCGCCGCCATGCCGGAGGTTGAGAACGTGGCCGGGCTGGCTGTGACCGCCATCACCATGCCAGAGACCGGCTTCTTCGTGATCCTGGGCCGCAACCCGCGCGAGGCCGCCATGCGCAACTACCACATCGTCGAGGGGCAGGCCATCAGCACCAACCACCAGATCATGCTGGGGCGGCAGGTCGCCGAAGCGCTTAACCGCGATGTGGGCGATACCATCACCCTGTCCGGGACGCGCTTCCGCATCGTGGGCATCTACACCTCCAGCTCCTCCTGGGAGGAGATCGGCGGTGTGGTCACCCTGCGCGATGCTCAGGCGTTCAGCGGGCGACCGCGCAAGGTGACGCTGTACCAGGTCTGGCTGCGCGACTCGCGCCAGGCGGAGGAGATGGTGGCCCGCATCAACGCGCGGTTCCCGGAAGCGCACGCCGCCCTGGCGGGCGAGTTTGCCGAGCAGATGCCCGACATGCAAAGCTCGCGGGCGATGATCAACGGCATCTCGATCATGGCCGTGCTGGTGGGCGGCTTCGGCCTGATGAACACCATGTTGATGGCGGTGCTGGAGCGCACCCGCGAGATCGGCGTGCTGCGGGCGCTGGGTTGGCGCGCGCGCGCCGTGCTGGGGCTGATCCTGCGCGAATCGGTGCTGCTGGGCGTGTTGGGGGCCATCGTCGGGATTCTGGTCGCCTTCGGGCTGGCGGGCCTGCTGGGTGCGATCCCCCTGTGGGGCACGATGCTGGTCCCGCTGTGGTCGTGGCAGGTGTTCGCCCGCGCCATTAGCGTGGCGCTGGGGCTGGGGATCGTCGGCGGGCTGTATCCGGCCTTCCGGGCCACGCGGCTGCAACCGGTCGAGGCGCTGCGCTATGAATAGCACTTCAGCCGGTCAGCGTGTCAGCCGGTCAGCGTGTCAGCCGGTCAGCAAGTCAGCTAGCGGCTTCCTGCTGACATGCTGAGGAGGTGCGCATTTCGTTACTGCGCCCCTACGGTTGTCCTCAACTGCGTAAGTCTAATACTGTTGCTGAAGTGCTGACTTGCTGAAATGCTGACACACTGACTTGCTGAAATGCTGACTAGCTCTCGAAAGAAGTGGCACCATGACATCAACAACCTGGCTGGTCGAGACCCGCGACTTAACCCGCATCTACGGAGATGGGCACGAAATCCGCGCGCTGGACGGGGTGAACCTGACCGTCGCCCCCGGCGAGTTCGTGGCGGTGATGGGCCCCAGTGGCAGCGGCAAGAGCACCCTGCTCAACATGTTGGGCGCGCTGGATAAGCCGACGCGCGGGCAGGTGTTCATCAACGGCACGGACCTCGCGGCCATCCGCAACAAGGACGAGTTCCGGGCGCATACGGTGGGCTTCATCTTCCAGCTTCACAACCTACTGCCCACCCTGACCGCGCTGGAAAACGTCGAGGTGCCGATGATGGGCCACGCCGGGCCGGGCACACGGCGCAAGCGGGCCAAGGAGCTGTTGGCGCTGGTCGGGCTGGCGGATCGTATGAACCATCTGCCCAACATGCTGTCGGGCGGGCAGCGGCAGCGCGTGGCGGTGGCACGGGCGTTGGTCAATAACCCGCCCCTGGTGCTGGCCGACGAACCGACCGGCAGCCTCGACACTGCCTCCAGCCAGGAGCTGATGCAACTGCTGAGCGAACTGAACCGCTCGCAGGGCACGACCTTCATCGTGGTGACGCACGACCCGGCGGTGGCGCGCCAGACCCGGCGCGTGCTGGTGATGGCCGATGGCCGGATCGTGCGCGAGGACGTGATTGGCTCGCCGCTGGAAGAAGACCTCAAAATCTGGGCGCACTCCGGGCTGGGGCGGCGCATCCTCAGCCGCGACATGAGCGAGATCAAACGATTCGTGAAGTCGCCGGAGCAGCTCGAAGCGGTGCGCAAGCTCTTGGCCAACGCCAACGGTGGGGATTAGGCGTTTTACGGAAAGCCCCCCGTGAAACCAGCGGTTGGGCTGAAAGAATTTTCGGCCCCACCCGGAGGGCGGGCTAACATGGCGCAGCCTCACCCCCACCCCGTCGCTGCGCGACACC
>DAOTYF010000094.1:0-16079 GCA_034434995.1 Anaerolineae bacterium | reverse complement strand
GGGTTGGGTGTGCTGATTGCTTGCCTGGCGCTATTGGCGATCATCCAGTTTGCCACGCCTGCCCCGGTCGGCACGGACGGCTACTATCACATGCGGATGGCGGCGCTGATCCGCGAGCGCGGACTCAAGCCGGAGTTCGTGTGGCTGCCGCTGACTATCCTCAACCCAGACGAGTATTACAACCACCACCTGCTATACCATGTGACGCTGGCGGCACTCGTCCCCGCCCTGCCCGGCACGCCCCCCAGCGATGCAGCCCTGATCGCCGGGGCCAAAGCCGCCAGCGTCATCATCCCAGCGCTGGCCTTCTGGGCGATCTGGCAGTTGCTGCGCGATCAGGGCGTGACCTGGGCGTGGCTGTGGACGTGGGGATTGTTCGCCGTCTCGGACGCCTTCCTGTTCCGCATGAGCATGGTGCGGGCACAGGCCGCCTCGCTGTTGATCCTGGCCCTAGCGCTTGGCTGGCTGCTGCAGGGCCGGCACTGGCCGCTGATCCCGCTGGGGTTCGCCTACGTGTGGACCTACGACGCCTTCCCGCTACTGCTGGTGGTCGGCGGGGCGGTGGCCGGGGCGATCCTGCTGGCCGAAGGGCGCCTCGAGTGGCGGGCGGTCGTCTTCCCGCTGATCGGCATCGCCCTGGGGCTGGTGTTCAACCTATACTTCCCCCGCAACCTGGCCTTCATCGTCCAGCACCTGCTACCGAAGGTCGGGGGCACGGAGACCGGGCTGGGCAACGAGTGGTTCCCTTATGAGACGTGGACGCTGGTCGAGAACTCGGCGGGGGCGCTGGCGGCGTTCGCCCTGGCGACCTTCGCGCTGGGCTGGCGCGGTCAGCGGATGAACACCGCCACGTTGGCCGCGCTGGCCCTGGCGGTGATCTTCGGCCTGCTGCTGTTCAAGGCGCGGCGCTTCGTGGAATACTACCCCGCCTTCGCGCTGATCTTCCTGGCGCTGAGCGCCGGGCCGTTGCTGGCGGGCTGGGTCGAGCGAGCGGGCCATGCTCGGTGGCTGGGGCCGGCGATCCTGGCCCTGCTGATGACCGCCCCGCTAGCCTACACCGTGATCCGCGCCCGCGCTACGCTGGCCGATCAGCGCCCCGCCTCCGATCTGGCCGAGGCGGCCCGCTGGCTGCGCGACCATACCCCGCCTGGCTCGTTGGTCTTCCAGACCGACTGGGATGACTTCCCGCGGTTGTTCTTTTACAACACCGCCAACGTCTACACCCTGGGCCTGGACGTGACCTACATGTCACAGTACGACCCGGCGCTGTATGACGAGTGGGTGGACATCACGCGGGGCCGGGTGGAGCAACCCAGCCGTCTGATCCGCGCGGACTTTGGCGCGAGCTACGTAGTCACTGACCTAGCACACGGGCCGTTCCTGGCCCGCGCCGCCGACGACCCCGGCCTGCGCGAGGTGTACCGCGACCAGGACGCCGCGATCTTCGAGGTGCTGCCCGCCGCGCCATAAGAGAGCACGCCGCTCCCCATCCCCATGCCGGGCGCACTAACCACCACGCTCTGAAAAAAAGCGAAGCCCGCACCGGGTGGCGCGGGCTTCGTAGACCATATGAAGCAGACTTACGGCTTCTCCTCCGGAACGTTCATCTTGTCCCAATCGGCCTTGGAGCAGAACTTGGTCAGCTTGCGGCCATCGGAAGTGTAGCCCCGGAAGGCATAGCGAACCTGCCCGTTCTTCTGGGTGTACTTCACCTTCTTGATCTGGCTGTCGGCGACGTTGACCTTCTTGCGAGTCTTGACATCGTAGAAATCCATGTGTCTCTCTCCTTGATATCTCTAACGGCGCTGGATTACGCTCTAGCATACCGTTAGGAAGGTACACTAGAAGACATCGTACTTGCACAGGCACAATTTGTCAACCGGCGAGCACGGTTTTTCCCTCAAAAGGGGGAAACTCTAACGCTTTCCTAACCCTTGGGCTGCATGGCTGGGCCTGAAGCGGTCCGATCCAGGCGGAGGATGACAGGGCAGCAGGCCGCCCCCCTGCATTGACCCCCATCCGGGGCGATGCTATGATGATACGCGGAGTGGGGGTTGGAAGGCGCTGCCGGGTCGCGCTGAGACGCAGACCGCCCATGTCAGGGCAGACGGGCAAGGCCGGCTCCCTCACTCGGTACTCGGTACTGACCAAGCGAGGCACGGGTATGGCGGAAGGCTACGATTATCACTTCATGGTGCTGGCTCCCGGCCTGCAGAGCGCGTGGTTCTTCCAGGCGGCGCGACGCTTCTGGCAGCGCTTCCAGCCGATTGTCACCGATCAGGTCGAGCTGATCGGCTACGTGCCGCCCGATGAAACCGTCGCTGTGACGCTGCTGGCCCGGCCCGATACGGCTCGCTACGTCCAGCGGCAGATCGAGGCGCAGCGGCCTGGTGTGACCCTCGACATGGTCGTGGTGGACGACCTGCCGTTGATGGAATCGATCCTGAATGCGCGGGCGGAGTCCGGGTTACCGTTTGGCTAAGCGTTTCGCGGCCAGGCTTTCCGTGACACCAGCGGTTGGGCCGCAAGAATTTTCGGCCAATCACCAAGGCCCCCACTCTGAACCCCGCGACTACGCCGGGCCGTAGCCTGCCTGGGAGGGAGCGTTGGCGATCAGCAGCCCACCCAGGACGGGCGGAGATCGTGAGCCTTTGACCCAACACTCAGCACCTATTGCTCAGCACTGTTTTCAAGGGATGCTGCCATGAACTTCCGCGATTATGTGTGGTATCGCAACCCGCGCGGGCTGCACAACATGGGCGTGATCCAGCCCTTCCGGCTGGAACGTTGGGTACAGCCGCGAATGGGCTGGGCCAAGCTGGTCGTCGGCGGCAACGAGCACGTCGAGGGCGTGGCTCAGCTTGCGGCCAACAATTGCATGGCCATCATCCGCACCTTCCTGGCGAACATGGGCGCTGCCCCCGCCCCGGATGTGTGGTACGACAACTACCGCCAGTACATCGCCGCCGGGGCGCGGTGGTTTGAGCTGTACAACGAGCCAAACCTGGAAGGCGAGTGGCCGCAGGGGCGGACCGGGCCGCATGTGGACGTGAACTGGGAGAACGAGGATGAAGTCATCGCACCGCTGATGGATAACTGGATCGTGTGGGCCGAGCGGGTGATCGACCTGGGCGGCTACCCGGCCTTCCCCGCGCTGGCCGATAGCGCCGAGCGTCGCCACGCCACCGTCTACTGGATGGATGCCATGCTGAAGTACCTGCGCCGGAACCATGCCAATCGCTTCAGCCAGGTGCTCGCCAACGGCCTGTGGTGCGCCACCCATCCCTACCTGCATAACCACTTCTACCAGGAGCCACCTGGCGGCCCCTCCTACGCGGCCCGGCCCCACTACCAGGAACGGGCCGACGAGCCGGGCTGGCACTTCGAGTATCCCTACGACCCCCTCCAGCAACGCCACGATCCGGGCCGCACGGTCTTTGGCGGGACGCGGCTCACCCCCTGGGGCGACCCCAATGGGCTGATCGCCAGCGGGCAGGCGTTCCAGGATTTGCTCAAGAAGTACTTTGACGCCGGGCCGGTGCCGGTGGTCGGCACAGAGGGTGGCATCTGGCGCGTGCCGCGCCGGGGCGACGATCCACACCTGATCGACGACCGCTACCCCCCCTACGACTACGATAGCCACCCCGAGGCCACCATGGCCATGTGGCGCTGGATCGTGGAGAAGGGGCCGCCCTGGTTCTGGGGCGTGACCCTGTGGAATGAGTCGGACTACTTCGACCTCCAGGGCACAGTCCCGGCCATCCAGCGCATGATCGCCGAGCCGCCGCTGCTCAAGAGCGTGCCCAACATCAGCACCGGCGGCGGGAGCGTTTACCAGAGCGTGCCCGACCTGCCCCAAGAGCCTGCCACGCCCTCCGCGCCGGAGGAGCCGCGCCCCACCCCTCGCCCGACCGAGGTGGCCATCGGGCCGGGGGCGGTGCGAGGCGAACCGGACTACCACTGGCTGATCCTCGCGCCCGGCCTCCAGGCCGACTGGTTCTTCCAGGCGGCGCGGAGCTATTGGCAGACCTTCCGCCCGACCGTCATGCCGACCTGGAACCTGATCGGTTTGATCCCCAGCAACAAGAGTCTGGCCGTGACCGTGCTAGCCCGCAGCGACACGGTGGACTACGTCAACCAGCGCATTCGTGATACCTACCCCAACGTGATCTACGATCCGGTGGTGTTCGATACGCTTCACGAGATGCAGGCCGAGCTGGATCGGCGGGCGGCGGAGAACAAGCGGTTCGGGTAGCCCTCACCTCCTCCCCTACGGCGGACAGCATGTGACTCAAACGCCTGTGTTTCACATCACCAGCCGCGCAGCGTGGGAGGCGGCACAGGCCGCCGGGGTCTACCGCGCCGACTCGCTGGACACCGAGGGGTTCATCCACTGCTCGGCGGCGGATCAGGTGGTGCGGGTTGCCAACGCCTTCTTTCGCGGCCAGGCCGGGCTAGTACTGCTGGTGATCGACCCCGCGCGGCTGCGCGCCCAGCTCCGCTACGAGCCGCCCGCCGACCCGACCGGCGCATTTGATGCGGGCGGGGAGCGCTTCCCCCACCTGTACGGCCCGCTAAACCTCGATGCGGTGGCCCGCGCCCTGGACTTCTCGCCGGGGCCGGATGGGACATTTGTACTGCCGGGGTAGGGCAGTCAGCCCTGCGGTGGGCGGCGGATACCCATACTCCAACAAAGGTACTATAACCCTCGCTCCCACTTTCCGTTAAGATAGAGAATAGGGGCTGCCCCGCTAACCAGGTATCGTAAGGATCGCTGCCATGCAAAGGTCCATCTTCCTCGTCGCCCTGGCCGTTCCTGTGCTTATTGTGGGGGCACTGCTCAGCCCGCCCCCCCAGCTCGCCGATGCCGCTTCCGGCAAGCAGGTGTGGGTGTATTACATGGGTTTCTGGGGCGGTGGCCCCTCGTGGGATGCGCAGGTGGATACGCTAACCGACCACCCCCTGATCGGCCACTACGATTCGCGCGATCCGGGCGTGGCGGGGACGCAGATCGATCAGGCGATGGGGGCCGGGATCGATGCCTTCCTGGTGAGCTGGTTCGGGCTGGCGGATGGCGCCCAGACGACGGCGGTGCTCAACAACCTGCTCGACCGCGCCGCCGAGCGCGGCTTTCACGTCGCGGCGGTGGTGGACGTATTTAACCCGGCCTTCAACCGCGACCGGGCCGGGTTGGTGCGTTCGCTCAACTACCTGGTGTACGACCGGGCCAACCACCCCGGCTACCTGCGCTACGACGGCAGGCCGGTGATCTTCTTTGCCTTCCAGAGCAGCGCCGGGTTCAGCACGGCGGAGTGGCAGTCGATCCGCAACGAGGTCGATCCCAACCACGCCACGCTGTGGATCGCCGAGGGGCTGAGCGGCTGTTGCTTGTACGGCGGGGCGATGGACGGCATGTACGCCTTCAACCTGGCCTGGGCTAATGGCAGCAGCACCCGCTTCGCCAGCGAGCGCAACGCCGTCACCAGCCGGGGCGGGATGTACATCCCGACGGTGCATCCGGGCTGGGACGAAGATCGGATCGCCGCCAAGGAGGGCCGTCCCAACCCCACCTCGCGCCGCGACCGGGCCGGCGGCCAGTTCCTCCGCAATAGCTGGAACGGGGCCGTCACTGCCGGGACGAACGTGATCCTGATCGTGAGCTGGAACGAGTTCCTGGAAAACTCGCATATCGAGCCAAGCCAGGTCTACGGGACGCAATCGCTGGATGTTCTGCGCCCGCTGATCGCGGCCTGGAAGGGCGGGGGATCGTCCGCGCCGCCCGCCGCCCCGCCGACCTCCGGCGGGCAGGCCCTCGAAGCGACCACCGGCCTGAACGTCCGCAGCGGCCCCGGCACGACCTACGCCATCATCGGGCGGATCGCGCCCGGCGCGACCTATGCCATCACCGGGCAGCAGGGCGGCTGGTACGCCATCAGCTATGGCGGGCGGACGGGCTGGGTCTCCGGGGCCTACGTGCGCCTGACGGGGGGCGCGCCCACCGGTGGTGGCCCCGCGCCCGCGCCTCCGGCCAGCCCCACCGGCCAGACGCTCCAGGCGACCACCACCGTCAACGTGCGGGGCGGCCCTGGCACGACCTACGCTATCATCGGGCGGATCACGCCCGGCGCGACCTATGCCATCACCGGGCAGCAGGGCAACTGGTATGCAATCGATTACGGCGGGCGGACGGGCTACGTCTACGCGCCGCTGGTGCGGGTCTCTGCCGCACCGCCACCGCTGCCCGGCGGGGCGACGATCAGCTTTGTCGCCAGCCCTAGCGCGATCCGCGCTGGGCAGTGCGCCACGCCGCGCTGGGACGTGGAAGGCGTGCAGGCGATCTACTTCATGGGCCAGGGCGTCACCGGCCATGAGACCCGGCAGGTGTGCCCCTCGACCACGACTACCTATACCCTGGATGTCACCCTCTCTGATGGCTCGGCGGTACGGCGGCAGGTGACCGTCACTGTGACGGGGTAGCGATTCAACACACCGCACGGGCCGCGAAGGGGCAAGGCACACAGGCGCACCTTGCCCCTTCGTTGTCTTCGCAGCACCAACGGCGGACCCTAGAATCAGCGTGGCGAGCTGGTTTTCATCGCGCGCCCCCGCCCACATGCTCCGAGACCAACCGGACGAACAGCCGCGCTTCCTCGCTGCGCAGCAACAGCGCCAGCCCGCCGTAGATCGCCCCACCCACCGCGATGCCCCCCAGCGTCCCAGCGATCACGCCGAGGCGGCCCATCCATGGCAGCAGCCCTCCCAATGCCAGTCCCATCCCGGCGCTGGCAGCCCCGGAGCGCAGCGCGGCCCCCGCCAGGCGCCGCCCCTCCAGCCCGCCGAGGCGCGCCCGCAGCAGGATCAGCAATGCCAGGGTTTCCAGCGTGGTCGCCAGGGTGTTCGCCAGCGCCAGCCCGCCGAACGGGCCGCGCTCCAGGCTCCCCGGCTGACCGATGACCCGCATCAGCGCCAGGCTGAGGGCGACGTTCAGCAGCATCGCCCCGCCGCCCACGACCACCGGTGTGCGCGTGTCGTGCAGCGCGTAGAAGGCCCGCGTCACCACCTCCAACAGCGAGTGGAAGGCCAGCCCCAGGCTGTAGAACAGCAGCGCCCAGGCCACTGCCTGACTATCCTGCGGCTGGAACGCCCCTCGCTCGTAGATCAGGCGGGCTAGCGGCAGGCGCAGCAACAGCAGGCCCACACTGGCCGGGAGCGACAGGAACAGCACCGAGCGGAGCACCTGCCCCAGCGTGCGGCGCAGCGCGTCCAGGTCGTCCCGCGCAGCCTGCACAGCGAAGGTCGGGAAGACGGCGTTGGCGACCGACTGGGCGATCACGCCCTGGGGCAGCAACAGAATCACCCACGCCCGTTGAAGCGCCGCCACGCTCCCCTCGACCATCCCCGACGCCAGCGCGATGTTCACCCAGAAGTTGACCTGCACAATCGCCAGGCCCAGCACGCGCGGCCCCATCAGGCGCAGCACCTCCCGCACGCCCGGATGCCGCGCGTCCAACAGGGGGGCGTAGGCGGGGCGCAGCGCGATCAGGCCGGGGAGCTGCACCAGCAGATGCAGCGCCGACCCGATCACCGCCCCCCACGCCGCCCCGAAGATGCCCAGCGACGGAGCCAGGGCAACGGCCCCGAAGATGATCCCCAGGTTGTATAGCGCCGGGGCCAGCGCGGGCAGCAGAAAGCGCTGGTGCGCGTTGAGGATGCCCATCAGCAGGCCGCTGATCCCGAAGATCACCGGCGAGATCAGCATCACCTGCATCAGCCGGGCGGTGAGCGCCTGAGTCGGGGCGTCGAAGCCCTGCCCCAACGTCCAGGCCACAATGGGCCGCGCGAAGATAGCCCCCAGCGCGGCCAGACCCACCAGGAACAACGTGATCAGGTTGACGACCGCGCTCGCCAGCCGCCAGGCTTCGCCGCGCTCGCCCCGCACCAGGTACGCCGCGAAGGTGGGGATGAAGGCCGAGCCGAGCGCCCCGCCCGCCACGATCAGGAACAGCGTCTCCGGCGGGCGTGCGGCAGCCACGTAGGCGTCGTAGACGCGGCCCGCCCCGAAGACGTGGGCCAGGACGACCTCGCGGACCAGCCCCAGCAGGCGGCTCAGCACGAAACCGGTCACTACCAGCCCCGCCGCCTGCGCGATCCCCCGCCCGCTGAGCGCTGCCGCGCCCGGCGCACCGTCTGCCCTATTCGATGACTGTGTCATGCAGGAGAGTATAGGTGGAGGGCGCGAATTGCGATAGTGAGGGGCAGCCCGGCGGTCAACCGCCGGGCTAGCCAAGCCAAGCCGGGTGAACCGGGCTGAATAGGGATCGGGGTCGGCAGGCGGCAGGCCGCCCGGCGGTCAACCGCCGGGCTATCTTAGCCAAGCCCGGTGAACCGGGCTGGATGGGGATCGGGGTCGGCAGGCGGCAGCAGCCGGGCTAGCCAAGCCAAGCCCGGTGAACCGGGCTGAATAGGGGTCGAGGTCGGCAGGCGGCTTGCAGCCGCCTTGTCTGAGATAGCCGGGGCGTTGACGCCCCGGCGCTGGCTGGATGCGAGTCGGGGTTGGGATGGGCAGGCGGCTTACAGCCGCCTTGTCTGGGATAGCCGGGGCGTTGACGCCCCGGCTATTGGCTGGATGCGAGTCGGGGTCGGGATGGGCAGGCGGCTTGCAGCCGCCTTGTCTGAGGTAGCCGGGGCGTTGACGCCCCGGCTGGACTCCCCGCCGGGGGCGAGGGCCTACGGCACGGCCCGCACGATCACCGTCTCGATGGCGTCCCCCGGCTGGTCGGGCGGCGCGGTCTGGGGGTCGCGGGCGGCCAGGCGTTGCGCCGCCTCCAGCCCGCCCACCACCTCCCCGAAGATGGTGAACGCCCCATTGAGGTGCTCCGCCGGGCCGAGGGTGATGAAGAACTGGCCGCCCGCCGAGTTCGGCGCGCTGGTGTGGGCCATCGATAGCCAGCCCGCCCGGTCGAAGGTCAGGCCGATCCCCTCGAACTCGTCGGGGATGGTGTAACCCGGCCCGCCCAGGCCGGTCGCGGTCGGGTCGCCGGCTTGGGCCACAAAGCCCGGCACAACGCGGTGGAACGTCAGGCCATCGTAGTAACCCACGCAGGCCAGGTAGGCGAAGTTGTTGACCGTCGCCGGCGCGAGATCGGCGAACAGGTCAATGGCGATGGTTCCCCGCTCGGTGACGATCCACGCAGCGTAGTCCTTCTGCGGGTCGATGACCATCGGCGGGGCCTCGGCGTAGCGGGTACGCAGCCCCACCACCTGCACGATCAGCCGCAGCTCGTCCAACGTCGTGGGCGGGTCGGGGACGTTCAATTCGTTCACGATCAGGGTGGGTTGGCTGATGCCGCTCTGCCCGGCGGTGAAGGTGGCGGCCTCCATCAGCGGCGTGAAGCGCCCGGATTCCAGGTCGGCGCTGAGCTGATCCCCATCCAGGCCCGCCTCCTCGGCGTAGCCCGGCAGTACGTCGCGGAACGAGAACGCGGCCAGCAGCCGCCATTCGGAGTGGTGCTCGTTCAGCACATCCACCATGCGCCAGAAGCCTTCATTGCCCGCTTGCGCGTAGGCGGCCTCGACGGCCTCCCCGGCCAGCGCCGAGTTGCCCGTCCCCGGCAGGTGGCGGTAGACCACCCGCACCTCGTCCGGTCTCTCCTCGACCAGCGCCTCCAGGCTGGCGATCAGCTCCGGGCTGGCCTCGCTGGCCAGGTCGTGATACAGCAGCATGGTGATGAGCGCGTCCTCCGACCCCAGGACGTGTTCGCCAGGCAGGATGTTCAGGATGCTGCCCGGCCCCGGATCGAAGGGTTCGGCATGGGGCCGGGGGTACTGGTCGCAGAAATCCGTGCCCTCCCCGACCTCCAGATCGGCGGCGCTGATGGCGTGCTGGCGGGGCAGGCGGCCCGGCCCGCCCCCGGCAGGCGTTTCGGCGGGCGCTCTGCCGCAGCCTGCCAGCGCAGCGGCCATGATAACGGCGGGAATGAGCCACAGGCTCCGAGATCGCATGGCTGATGTACTCCACAGGTGGTCGATCAGACGACGCGGGGGATTATACGCCCCGGCAGGAGGTGATTCAATAACAGGTTGTTCATGTGCCCGGTCATGGGCGGGCCGGCGGGCGGTACACGCGCAGGGCAAACCCGGTCTTCAACTCCACCTGCGTCGCCAGATCGGCGAAGTGGCGGGGAATCTCCGCCCGCACGGCGGCCAGGCCGCGCGCCAGTTGCTCCTCTGTCACCCGCCAGGTGCTCGAATAGCGGCGTTGCTCCAGCCGGGCGATGAACTCCGCGGGTGAGAGCCATACGGAGAAGGGGATCATCTGCTCCTCGCCGATCTGCTCCCAGCCTGCCGACTCGAAGGCCGCCGCTTCTTCGCCGCGCGGCATCCCCACCCCGCGGTCGATCTCTGGCGGCACGGCCTGCCGCCACGCTTCATTGAGGGCGTCGATGCCGGGGTGGCCGCCCCACCGATTGTTGCCGTAGATCAGCACCCCACCGATCCGCAGGGCGCGCGCCAGCTCGGCCAGGGCCTCCCGCCACGCCGGGATCAGATGGAAGACGTGCACCGATAGCGCCGCATCAAACACCCTTGCCCGAAAGGGAAGATGCACCGCATCCCCCCGCACGAGCCACACCGGCTCATCCGTCCGCTTGGCGCGCAGCCGATCCAGCATCGGGCGGGCCAGGTCAATCCCGACGACCTGCCGGACGTGGCGGGCCAGCGGCAGGGCGATCCGCCCCGTGCCGACGCCAACCTCCAGCACCCGGCTCGAGCCATCCAGCCCGGCGGCACGGGCGATCAACGCCGCCACCTGCTGATCCACGCCGGGCGGAAACCCGCGCGTGGCATCGTAGTAGTCGGCGGCGTGGTCGAAGGGGATGGAATCGGAGGGCATCTATCCCTGGCGCTTGGGCCTGGCCCACAGCCCGATCCGGCTGCCGAGCGGATCGACCAGGATGGCGATCTGGCCGACGCCGGGCACATCGGCCTTGCCCTTGATCACCGTCGCGCCGAGGCTTTGCGCGTGCTTCAGGTCAGCATCCAGGTCCTCGCTCTCGACGAACACTGTCAGATCGCCATGGCTGAACAGCGGCCCATCCACCGGCGGGAAGTGCCCACCGACCTCGCCCGCGTCGAAGATCAAGGTGGGTGGGGGGCCAGGAACTGGCTCGATCTTCCAGCCAAACAGGTCGTGGTAGAAGCGGGCCAGCGCCTCGCGGTTGCGGGCGGGGATGGCGATGCGGGCGATGGAATGCCGGGACATGAGCGCCGAGTCGTCAGCGTCCGGGGATCGAGAGGAGGCCGATGCGATTCCCCTCCGGGTCAGCGAACACGCCATACCAGCCGACGCCAGGGATGGGGGTCTTGGGCACCACGATCTCGCCACCCAACGCCTCGGCCCGCTGGAGGTCGCTCTCCACGTCCTGGCTGCTGACGTAGATCAGCGGCTGACCGGGCCGGGTCAGCGCGTCCTCCAGCAGGTTCAACGCGCCGCTGACCGCGCCCGTATCGAACGTGCTGTATGCCTGATCCGGGTAGTGGGTGAACTGCCAGCCGAACAGTTGGCCGTAGAACTGTTCAGCGGTCCCCCGGTCGGTGACCGGAAACTCGATGTGGATAATAATGTGACGGGCCACAGTTCTCCTCCCACGGCGTATTGTAGACATTCGGCAGCCAGTGGCAAACAGGGGGGGCCAGTGCCCGCATCTGCCCATCGCGCTGGCCCGTTGGCGCTACAGCGTCAGGGGCAGAGGCGCGGCTAGCCATTCCCCGATCAGGTCACTGGAATCCCACCCTCGTAGACCCGCACTGCTCCTCTCCCTCCTGGCGGTGAGCGCCGGACCAGACGGTGGCGGCTCGGCAGGCGCTGATTGTAGCGCAGGCTCGCCTTCCCTCCCACTTGACGCCCCCCAGCCCGGCGAGTACACTACCCGCACAGGCTCCACCTCAGGAGAAGGTAACCCGCATGGATCAATACGCTGGCAGGCGGCTCGGCAACTACGACCTCCTCGAGCTGATCGGCAAGGGGGGCATGGCGGCGGTCTACCGCGCCCACCAGCCCTCGATGAACCGCAACGTCGCCATCAAGATCATGGCCAAGACGTTGACGACCGATGAGTCGTTCGTCACCCGCTTTAAGAACGAGGCGTACCTGATCGCCCAGCTTGAGCACGCCCACATCCTGCCTGTGTACGACTTCGGGGAAGAGGAGGGGCTGTTGTATATCGTGATGCGCTACCTGCCCGCCGGGACGTTGGAGGATCGCATCGGCGAGCGCGGGATGCCCATCCGCGAGGCCCTGGCCCTGTTCAAACAGCTTGCCTCGGCGCTGGACTATGCGCACCAGCGCGGCGTGATCCACCGCGACCTCAAGCCGACCAATGTGCTGGTGGATGCCCAGGGCAACGCCTTCCTGACCGACTTCGGCATCGCTAAGTCGCTGGAGGATCAGACCCGGCTGACCGGCACGGGCGGGGTGGTCGGCACGCCCATCTACATGTCCCCGGAGCAGGGCCTCGGCGACCCGCTGGACGCCCGCAGCGACATCTACGCGCTGGGCGTGATCCTGTATGAGATGCTGGCCGGGCAGCCGCCCTTCACCGCTGACAACCCGATGGCGGTGATGCTCAAGCACATCAACGACGCGCCGCCGCCCCCCAGCGAGTTCAACCCCGATATCCCCAAGGCAGTGGAAGCGGTGGTGATGCGCGCGCTGGCTAAGGACCCGGCGGAGCGCTACGAAACTGCCCAACAGATGGCCGACGCCTTCGAGGAGGCGGTGCTGACCGGCAGCGTGCCGGCCTTGGCGGCGGGGTTCACCAGCCCCGCCGCGACGCTGTCCCTCGGCGAGGGCGCCCGGCTCACGCAGGCAGCGGTCGGCGCGCCCGGCACGACCGCTGCCCCACAGGCGACGGGGCCAGCCATCGCCGCCCCGCTGGTTCCTGCTGCGCCTGCCGTGCCCCCGGTTCCCTTTGAGGCCAACGCCCTCTCCAGTTGGCTGGCGAAGAACGAATGGCTAGGCCAGTGGGCGCAGGCGGGCCTGTTGAGCCTGGCCACCTTCATCCTACTGGATCGCCTCACCATCGCCTCGGCCACCGAGCTGGCGCTGCTGGCCCTCGTGCCGGGGCTGCTGTACGGCCTACTCCACGCCCCGACCCTGGGGGCGCTGATCAGCTACGCCCTGATCCTGGTGCCGCTGGCGGCCCGCACGCCGGGCCTGGCGGTGATCTGGGGCCTTCTGACCATCATCGCCGGGGCGCGGTTGAACTCGCGGGAGATCATGCTGACCCTGGTGACCCTCGTGGCGGCGGGCCACCCGCTGGGCTGGGTCGTGCCGCTGTTGGCCCCCTGGTGGATCAAGCTGCGGCGGGTTACGCTGCCGATGGCGCTCGGCGTGACCTTCGCCATCCTGTTCGCGCTGCTGCTCGGCTGGCCGGACGCAGGCGGGCTGCTGCCCGTCCCGACTCACGTGAGTCGGGAGGCGCTGGCCGCGACGCGCCTGGGCGAGTTCGATACCAGTTTCCTGGGCCTGCTGGAACCGGGCGCGTGGGCTGCCCTGCGCGGCGACCCGGGGCGGGCGGTCGGCGCGCTGCGGGCCACGCTGGATGCCCTCAGCGTGGCCTTTGGCCAGACCGGCGGCCTGCTGCTGATCCTGGCGACGCTGTGGTCGCTGGCCTCGGTGCTGAGCGTCTCCCACCGCCGCTCCGAGGAGCTGTTCCTGCGGGCGATGGGGCCGGCCCTGGGGTTGGTGATGCTGGTGATCGCCCATCTGCTGATCGCCCGCGCGCCGGGGATCGCCGCGCCCGGCGGCAGGGCCATCCTGGTGGGGCTGGCGGGCGCGCCGATCGCCTTCCTGCTCAGCCAGTGGCCGATCCAGGCCGACCCCAACGCCGGGAACCTGCCCGGCACGGTGCTGCGGCAGCTCCGCCAGTCAATGGGGGCGGTCTTCATGGCGCTGGGCGTGGCCTATTTCATGCGCTTGCTGATCGATTCGCCGCTGTACCCCGCCCTGTGGATCGGGGGGGTGGTCGGCACGCTGACGATGGTTGCCAACCCGGCCATCGGCGCGGCGCTGGTCTTTGCTGCGCTGGTGGCGACCTTCGTGCCCCCCTCGCCGGGGATGGCTGTGCTGATGGGGATCATGTTCGCCGGTTACCTGGTCGTCAACCTGCTGTTCGATCAGCGCCGCCCGCGCCACTGGAACCCGCTGGGGGCGGGCTTCATCATTGGTGCGCCGGGCATGTCGGTAGCGGGGCTGCTGCCGCTCGGCCCGCTGAGCCTGGGTGCGCTGGAGGCGCAGGTTCCGGCGGCGCTGATGGCGGTGATGGGCCAGATCGTGCTGATCGGCACGGCGCGGGGCGCCAGCCCGGTGGCGATCCTCATCCAAGTGTTCACCACCCTGATCGGCGTGCTGACGATTGAGCGGCTGATGGCCTCCGGCCTGCTGACGGGCCTCGATCACAAGCTGCGCCGCCTGCTGTTCACCGTGCCGCTGGCGGCGCTGATGGCGGTCAGTTACTTCGCTGTGGGCCGCGTGGATACCAGCGCGGGCACGACCGCGCCGCTGGGGGTGGGCATCGTGGTGAGCGCGGTGGCGGCGGGTGCGCTGGTGTTCGGGATGGGCGAACGGGCGAGGTTCTGGCGGCTGTTCATCGAGCGCGAGGAGGCCGAGGAAGGCATGGCCGAGGACGCAGACCTGACCACCGGCGAGGTCGGCAAGGCACGGACGTAGAGACGGGCCGGGGAGGGAAGAAGCGGGGCGATCTCACGCCCGCTTCAACTTCTCCGCCACCCGGAAGCCCTTGATGAACACCGGCAGATATTCGGCGAAGGTCGCCACCTTGCCCCGCTCTTGCGCCTCCAAGTAGTTCTCCAACACCTCCACCACCGTCGGCAGCGCGTCGAAGCCGTGCGCCTTGTGGATCATCATTGAGTAGGCAGCGGCCTCAGCCTCCCCGAACATCTGGCGCAGGTACAGCGCCGTGACCCCGCTAACGACCAGCACGGCGAACTGATCGAACCAGTCCGGGTGGCGGGCCAGGAAGGTGTTGGGCACGGGTAGCTTCGTCCGGCGGGCGGCCTGCGTCTGGGCGGGGTGCGCGGCCAGGTGCTCGGCCAGCAGCAGCCGGGCGTAGGCGCTGAACGCCTCGCGGGCGGTCTCGGCGGGGCGGTCGTCGTAAGGCCAGGGGGGGTTGTTACCCCAGGCGACGGGGGGTGGGCTGATGCACACCAGCCGATCCCCATCGCGGAAGCACAGCGTCTCCGCGGTCGGGTAGCCCAGGTTAGGGACGAAGATCAGCGTCACCCTCAGTGGGCCGAACAACCGCGCCAGCAGATCGCGCGGGTCGCCGCCCAGGGCCAACGCCCGCTCCGCCGCTGCGGCGGCCTCCTCCCAGGCGGCAGCATCGCGCTCCCACAGGGCGGTGATGCGCTGCTGGTGGGCGAAGTTGCGAAGCTGGGCCGACCATTCGCGGGGCGCCCAGGCCGGCGGCTCCTTGCCCCGGATGCGCAGCCCCGGCCAGTTGAGATACGCCGCATAGCTGAAGATCGCGTCGAGGGTCAGGCTGGATTCCAGCAATTCCTGCATCGCCAGCACGGCGGGGTGTTCCTCAGCGGCGGCCAGGGCGGCTCGCGTCGCCCGCGCGTGGGCGTGGACGCCGTGCGGCCTATACGCTTGTTCCTGCTCTGGCCAGGTGGTCAGCGCCAGGATAGCCGACAGCAGCCGGATGCGGTTGTCGATCTCCACGCGGATCGCGGGTGTGCTCATTCACCCCCCCCGGCGCGATCTACTCCAGCTCCAGCGTGCACAACTGAAGCAGTTGGCGGGCGGTCTCCTGTGGCTCGCTCAGCGGCAGCGTCTCGATCCGCACCCGGCTGTGGGCCAGCTCGATCTCCAGTAGCCCTACCAGCCCGATCACGCCAAGCTGCGAGGCGGCGTAGGCGGATTGGCCCGCGCCCAGCGTATCCAGCGGCCTGACCGGGATGGCGATCAGCCCGCCGTCCTCGTCCGACATCACCCGCGCGGCAAGCTGGGCGCAGAAGAACGTGCCAGTCAGGTTCACTTCGATGGTGCGCCGCCACGC
>DAOTYF010000093.1:0-60796 GCA_034434995.1 Anaerolineae bacterium | reverse complement strand
CGGTGGGAATCGTCACGCCCGATCTCACCGCGACAGTACAGGCATGTGACTATGACTATGAGATCATCAGCCAGATCCCAGAGGAGGGTTCACCTTACCCAGCTCTGACAACCCTGACCAAACGTATTCGGATCATCAATGACAGCCTTTGCCCGTTAGATGACGATACACGCCTCGAGTTTCGAGAGGGCGCTCAACTTAACGGGCCAGACTTCATCGAGTTCAACCAGGCACTTCAGCCTGGTGAGGAATTTGAGATTGTTCTTGATCTCGAAACGCCCGCTTATAACCCCAACCATCCGCTCATCACCAGCACATGGACACTGATGCTACCGGGAGGGCTACAGGTGGGTCCGCCTCTCACCTTCAGCCTTCGACTCTACCCCACTGGCGGAGGGTAGCGGGCAGCACCATCAAGGAGGGCCAAGGTCGTGGGAAACAGTGCCTCACCCCGGCTTCGCGGGGTCTCGATAGCTCTGGCCATAGCCGGGATCGCAATAGCAGGTTATCTGACCTGGTCCAGCTTCAGCGAGACAGAGGTGTTATGTGCTCCAGGCGGCGGATGCGATACCGTACGGCAGAGTCGCTACGCTGAAATCCAGGGGATTCCAGTAGCGTTGATTGGTGTCTTGGGCTACTCAGCGATCCTGATCGTGCTCATCCTGGAAACAACCTCCGCGTCCTTTGCCCGGAATGGGCCTATGCTCATCTTCGGTCTTAGCCTGATAGGTTTCCTGTATTCGGTGTATCTGACCTACCTGGAGCTATTTGTCATCCTGGCCATCTGCCCTTACTGCGTGGCGTCCGCGGTTGTCATGACCGCGATCTTCGGCATTGCAGTCTTCCGCGCCCTCCAAACCACAGAGGCCTGAAAACGCAAAGGCCGTAGCGCCTGGCTACGGCCTCCTTGGAGTACGACCCCCAACCCCATCCGGGATACTATTTGTTTTCCATGCGCTGTAGGGTGCGGCTTAGGATCTCCTCTTGTTGTTGATCGGGTTGCCGCCACCCACGCTTGGTTGAGCCACGTTCGACCTCGCGTTCATCGCGTTTAAGCGCCCTTTGCAAAGCCAATGCCATGGCAGTAGGCAGCTCTTCCGTTTTATCTTCTTCGGTGGCTGCTGTAGTGCGCTGTGCTGCCACCGCCTTCATGCTGAGATCGATCTGGCTTTTGCGGCGATTCACGCCTTTGATCTGGACCTCAACCTCATCTCCGATAGAGACTACCTCCCCAGGAGACGCCACATAGCCGGACGTCAGCTCGCTGATATGGACCAAGCCAGGGCGTTCTGCGCCGATGTCCACAAAAACGCCAAAGTTTTCGATGCGCACCACCTTGCCGCGACGAATCTGCCCGATCTCCAGTTCGTCCCACGACACAGCAGGGGGCTTAATCATGGTAACTGCAACCTGGCCACGTCCTACATCCACATGATGCACCCAGACAGTGATCTCCTTTCCCTCCTGGAGGTAGTCGCCAACGTTCTTCACTCGTCCAGGTCGGATCTGGGAGATATGCAGCAATGCATCAACCTCCGCACCCACGTCAACCACAGCCCCCGCCAGCTCGATCCGCCGAACGATCCCGCGCAGTTCCATTTTCGGATGGAGTTCAGCTAACGTGAGAGGTTGTCCTTCGCTCACCGGAATACTCCTTGATCCCACATACACGCGGCGGGATTATACCGCCCGTGCCAGATGGCTGCAATGGCCATGCAAGCTCCTCATCACCCACGCACCTCGGTCCGCTTCGTTGCCCGGTCGGACGTTATAAGTTGCGATATTAGGGCGTATCGGAACTTACATCGAGTCGGTCCCAAGACCAGCTAGTTAACAACCCGCACCGGTGTGCCAATGGAAGCCCACTGGTATAGCCACTCCGCCTCAGGGGCTCTTAGGTTGACACAACCGTGACTCATGGGATGCCCGAAGTTATTGTGCCAGTATGTCCCATGAAGCGCATAGCCGCGAAAGAAGTACATTACCCAAGGCACGCCAGGCAAGTCGTACCCTGGGCCTGTCATGCGTTGGGACTCGATCTTGTAGTAAATGGCGTAGTCTCCCTGTACGGTTGGGGTTCCAGGCAGGCCGGTCGAGGCGAGAAAGTGGCGCAGCAGAACTCCGTTCTCAAATGCATACACACGCTGCTGAGAGAGAACCACCACAATCTGCTTGCCGTCAACAATGGTAGGTTGAGGTATGGCGCTGTCAGGTAATGCCTCGGGGCTGGATAGGAATGACTCCGGAATCACAAAATCGCCGCCTGGGATGTGTAGCTCCTGGCCGACATAGATCCGGTCGAGCCAGACGATCTGATTGGCAGCAGCCAGGGCCTCGAGCGAAACGTTAAACCGCGTTGCAATCCGAAACAGTGTATCGCCGCGCCGGACTATGTAGGTGGACGGTGTGGCTGCCGACTCCAACTCGTTGGCGGCTGCGGCAGGCGTGACGAAGTTGACCGGGATATTCAGCACCTCTCCTGGAAGAGCCGGGCGGGACAGCGGCTTGGTGTTTGCCGAGGCGAGTTCATGAAACGGGACGCCGTAGAACAGCTCAAGCTCCAAAAGGGAATCGCCGGGCTGGATGATGTGAGCAAGCACAGGGTCCTGGGCTGTAGCCGAACTTGCCCGGTGTGCCGGGATCATGGCTGCGATCCCGAATGCGATGATAGCCACAATGCGAACCCCGTTTTTCATTAAAGCCTCAACCTCAACGTGCATGAGATAGCTTAAGCGTTTGGCCGAAAGACTTTCCGTGAAACGCTTAAATAGTAAAGAACAAGCACGGGCGTGTCAACGAGCTATTTGCCTGGGTAACGGTGACTTTCACAACGACGGGGAGCATGTTATGATCGCCCCATGTTCGCACGCCTGTTTCGTATCTCGGATCGCCTGGGCCGTCTGGGAGTCAAGATAGGAGTCTGGGGTACTGAGCACCTCGCCCTTGGTTACGTTGAGCTTCTGTCTCGGCTGCGGGGACGGCCAAGGGGAACGCCGCTCCAGACCGACACCGCACGAGCCGAGAGCCGGGTTCAATCTCTGAGCGGGCTGACTGTCATCCTGCTAGCTTCGGTAGTAGCGCTCCTTTTTTGGGCTACCACCGCCCAGGGCAACGGAACCCCTGTCATCCGGCTATTCCCAGTCGGTCTGCCCAGTGTGGCTGATGAGTCCTCAGGCCAGTCGCTCCCGCTGACCACCTCCACACCAAGCGAGGTCTATCCCCCCGCTGTTGGAACGATTGTCTTCTCAATGTTCGCCGGCGATCAGGCCGACCTGTTTGCGCTGGTTGCGGGACAGACCGCGCCTGTTCGACTAACCGACGACCCCGCCAACGACCGAGACCCGGCCTGGAGTCCGGATGGCCAGCACATCGCCTTTGCTTCTCATCGGGATGGCAATTGGGAACTTTACATTCTCGATATTCAGACGGGAACCATTCGCAGATTAACCAACGATCCTGCCTTTGACGCTGGCCCAACCTGGAGTCCTGACGGTCAGTGGATCGCTTATGAACGCTACATCGACGGCAACCTCGATGTCTACCTGATGAAGGCAGATGGTAGCGAAGGTCCTTACCGGGTCACCCGCCATCCTGCACCGGACTTTCAGCCTCAGTGGACAGCAGCGCCGGAGGGCCGCAGCATTGTCTACGTTTCCCTGCGAGACGGTAACCCGGATATCTACCTACTCTCACTAGATGATCCAAACGAAGACCGCGCCATCAACCTGACCAGCACGCCGGCGATCGACGAAGGACAGCCCGCCTGGAGCCCCGATGGAAGGATGATCGCTTACAGCGCGCGGGAGAACGGACTATCTCTAATCTACACACGCTCGGTGGTGGATATCACAGCAGAGCCGGTTGTCATCGGCCAGGGCACATCCCCTGCCTGGTCGCCGGATGGCTCCAACCTGGTATTCATCAGTCCGCGCGCTTCATCAGGCAGTGGCAGTCTGATGCTGTCGGGGCAGCTCGGCGCGTGGGAAAGTTCTGTCCAGGCGTTTGCGTTAGCCTCTGTTGCCTCCAGTCCGGATTGGACTGCTGCTTCGCTGCCCTCGGTTTTGCAGGGGAGTCTAGCCTTTGCTGCAACGGCAGCGCTCCCCACACCCTATTTTGAACCGGTTCTTCCCCAGGAGGGGCAAGAAGCTCCTTATCGTCTCATCAATCTGACTGGGGTCATAGCGGACCTGGCATACCTGAGCGACCGGGTGGATGGCTCCTTCATGGCGCTGCGTGACCGGGTCAATCGGGAGGCTGGCTGGGATTTCCTGGGCCGGCTGGATCACGTATGGTGGGCACTGGATCGGCCAGTGCAGCCTGGCGAAGAGGTCTACAACTGGCACAAAGCGGGGCGCGCCATCGACATCGTTCAAGCCTACAACCAAGGCGATCCCGCCCAGATCGAACTGGTCATGGAACAGATAGGCGCTGATACATACTGGCGGCTATTCGTGCGGGCAGCAGTCCAGGATGGATCGCTTGGCGAGCCTTTGCGGAGTCTCCCTTGGGATTTCGGCGCACGCGCCAGCGGTGATGTTCGTGCTTACGAGAGTGGAGGTCGCCCCAAGCAATCCGTTCCCCCTGGCTACTACGTAGATTTCACTCAGCTCGCCGAGTTATATGGATGGGATCGCACGCCAAGTGATGAGACATGGCGGTACAACTGGCCCGGCGTGCTGTATTGGCAGTATGAGAAACGCGATGGCCTCGATTGGTGGACAGCCATGTCCGAGCTTTATCCACCGGGAGCGTTAGAGCAGTCCTTTTACACCCCTACACCTGCTCCGAGGCTGGAACCCACTGCGATCCCCACGCTAGGCGGGACTCCTGGCGCAACGTCATCCCCAACAGTCGCATCCACGCCCGCAACATCCACGCCCATGCCCAGCTCTCGGGAATAGTAAGTTGCACCTAAGATGAATCGTTCGCAGAGCATTTTCCTGTTTTTGGCGGTGGCAACAGTAGCGGTGGTTGGCCTGATTGCAGCTCGACCGTCCGGTGGAACGAGCTTGCCAGACCGAACTTTGCCTCTCCTGGCGCTCACCTATCCCGTCTCACCACCAGCCACTCCCACGCTAGTGCAGGACGCCAGCAACCGCCAACTCGCTGCCGCAGCCACCTCGACCGTCATTTCGCCTCCACCTGTTGCTGAAACAGGGACAACGCCAGATTCAGTTTACGCAGTGTACGCCTCGCAACTTCAAGTCCCGCAGCCCAACACACCCTCTGGCGCAACTGGAGTCGCAGAAGACTGGAATCCGCCCCCGGCGGAGGTCCCACTGGCACGCCACCCCTTCGATCACTACTGGCTGCTTCGCCCTGTTGCGTCCAATTCCAACAACTTTGGATTGCCACACTATGCGTATGGCTCTGATGGCCCAGCAGACGATCTGCGCATCCATCATGGGGTCGACCTCGCAAACCCGATTGGTGTTGAGGTGCTAGCAGCAGGTGACGGGGTGGTCGTTGCTGCCGGAAAGGGGCATATCACCGAGGATGAGGCGATCACAGCCTATGGTAATACGGTTGTGATACAGCACGACTTCGGATACAACGGCCAGCCCATCTTTACTCTCTATGCTCACCTATCCGCTCTGTTGGTTGAGGAGGGTGAGCGCGTGGAGGCGGGTCAGGTGATCGGGCTGATCGGCAATACCGGCCAGGTCAGCGGCCCCCATGTTCACTTCGAGGTTCGCATTGCACACGACCGCTACAGCGCAGTACGCAACCCCGATCTCTGGATTGCCCCTTATATCGGGAGGGGCGTCATCGCGGGTCGTGTGGCTGATGAGAATGGGCAGTGGGTGGCTGATGCGGCTATTACCCTCATCGACCGCACTACTGGGGAGGCCATTTACCGCACCAGCACTTACGCGGGGCCGAGCGTGAATTCCGATGACAACTGGCAGGAGAATTTTACCATCCCCGACATCCCCGCAGGGCAATACCTGGTCACTGCCCGGCACGAACAGGGAGTATGGGCAGGCATAGTCGAAGTCGTCCCTGGCATGACCAACTGGGTCGAACTGACCCGTTCTCAGGCAATCCCGGAAGCCTCACCAACCTCTACTCCCTAGAAAACTGTTGTTGGAATGCGAAATCGACACGGGTGCTGCCTCACTCGCCCTCCATGATTGCGAGCGCACTAGGCTTGATCTATGATCTAAAGTGAAAAGGGTTTACTGTATGGCTGAGCCGCAATGGATGAGGTTAGATGGGTACGATCCTCAGTTTTGACGAGCTGATTGCCTCACGGTCTAACCTGTCTCTCCCCGAACAGGCCTTGTTGAAGCGCGCCTACGACTTTGCCCGCAAGGCTCACGAAGGGCAAAAGCGTCAATCCGGTGAAGACTATTTCGTCCATTGCGTCGAAGTGGCCCGCATTCTGATCGACCTGGGGCTGGATTCCGCTGTTGTGGCGTCGGGCCTGCTACACGATGTGGTAGAGGACAACAAGCACATCACACTCCAGGACATTGAGGAGGAGTTCGGCACGGAAATTGCCAATCTAGTCGATGGCGTGACCAAGCTCGAGGCAGTCACCAAGCTGGATCGCACTCAGGGGGACGAGGATGGAACCTCCAAAGGGCGAGATCGGGGGCGGGAATCGGACTACCTGCGTAAGACCCTGTTGGCGATGAACGATGATGTCCGGGTGATCCTGATCAAGCTCGCTGATCGGCTGCATAATATGCGCACACTCGGTCACCTTCCCAGTGAGAAGCAGCAGCGCAATGCCCGTGAGACGATGGATATCTTTGCCCCTCTCGCCAGCCGGCTCGGAATCTGGCAGATGAAGTGGGAATTAGAAGACCTGTCATTCCGTTACCTAGAGCCAGACCGCTATCGGATGATCGCCAAGCTGATAGATGAACGCCGTGCGGACCGGGATTACTATGTTGACTTCATTGTGACACGGCTCAAAAACATCCTCGCGGAACACAACATTGTCGCTGACGTGAGCGGGCGCTCCAAGCATATCTACAGCATCTGGCGCAAGATGGAGCGCAAGGGCATTTCCTTCGACCAGATCTTTGATGTACGAGCTATCCGCGTCATTGTGGACGATGTCTATACCTGTTACCAGGTGTTGGGGATCATTCATCAGACCTGGCGGCCCATTGCAGGCGAATTTGATGATTACATCGCAGTTCCTAAGGATAACTTCTACCAGTCCCTCCACACCGCCGTCATCTTAGAGGATGGAAAGACTCTGGAGGTGCAGATTCGCACCTGGGAGATGCACGAACACGCCGAATATGGTGTCGCCGCCCACTGGCGCTACAAGGAGCAAGATCGCCAGCGTGATGAAGCCTTCGAGCGTCGTATCAAGCATCTGCGTGACCTGATGGAAGTGGGACGCAATGTTGACGACCCTGACGAGTTTCTCGACGCGATGCGCAGCGATGTGTTCCAGGATCGGGTGTACGTTTTCACCCCGCGTGGCGATATCATCGATCTGCCTGCAGGAGCAACTCCCATTGATTTTGCCTATCATATCCATACGGATATTGGGGATCGCTGTCGGGGGGCTAAAGTAAATGGCCGGCTTGTGTCTCTCGACTACACCCTGCGGGTTGGTGATCGCGTCGAGATTTTGACGGCTAAACGGGGAGGTCCTAGTCGAGATTGGCTCAACCCTAATCTGGGCTTTGTTAAAACCAAACGCGCCGCCACCAAGATCCGGCAGTGGTTCCGCAAGCAAGATCGAGAGAAGATGCTTGCCTTAGGCCGCGATGTGCTGGATCGGGAATTAAAACGCCTTGGCCTGGAGAAAACCTCGCACGATCAGGTGGCTGCGCTGTTTGGCATTGAAAAGACGGAGGATTTGCTAGCGCAGATTGGCTTTGGCGATATTCATCCACACCAGATCGCAACCCGCGTGCTGGAGATGGAACGCCGAGCGACACAGGATGAGGCCGAATTGCTGGTCACGAGTTCGTCGCCCCCATCTCCTCCATCTACAACAGGGATTCGAATCCAGGGCACGGGCGGATTGTTGACAACCCTGGCCCGCTGTTGCAACCCCGTCCAGGGGGATGAGATCATCGGCTATATCACGCGCGGGCGTGGCGTGACGATTCACCGCAAGGACTGCCGGAGCGTCCTCAACCTCCCAGATCAGGAGCGCCTGATTGCCGTCGATTGGGGTGATGGGGGTGATGCAAAATCATCACGCTATCCTGTGCCGGTGATTATCAACGCCTACGACCGGGAGGGTTTGATGCGAGACATCGGCGCAGCGATCGCAGAAGAGCGGATCAACATGCGCGATGTAAACATCCGTACCCATAATCACATCGCGACCTTCATGTTAACGATGGAGGTGGAGAGCGCCGCCCAGCTCAGCCACGTGCTCGCCAAGATCGAGCGCGTGCCGAACGTGATGGAAGCCCGTCGCCGAGCAAGCTAAGCCCCAGCTCCCAGCCCTGCTTGAATGGACTCGACAACGTTCCCCAGTACAGCCTGCCGAGCCTGGCGGATCGCGTTCTTGATAGCTATCTCGTTCGAGCGACCATGGCCAATGATCACCACGCCGTTGACGCCCAGCAGGGGTGCCCCACCGATCTCAAAAGGGTCGATCCGCTTGCCCACACGCTTAAAGGCTGGGCGGGCCAGCAAGCCGCCCATAGCGGTTAGTGGCCCGGCTTTGATCTCCTCCGCGATCATCTGGCGCATCATGCTCCCCATCGCTTCAAGGGTCTTGCCCATAATATTGCCAGTAAAGCCATCGTGAATGACCACGTCTGTCTTTCCCTGCAAGACTTCTTTTGGCTCGACATTGCCCACGTAGTTAAACTGGCGACACTGCTTCATCAGCGGGGTGGCCTCATGGACAAGGGCATTTCCCTTGCCTTCCTCTTCACCGTTGCTCAGCAGTGCCACTCGAGGCTCGGAGATGCCGAGAGCCAACCGAGCGTACAGATGAGCCATCACACCAAACTGAACCAGCCACTCTGGACGACAATCGGCATTAGCGCCGAAGTCCGCCATGATCGTGTAGCCAGACGGGTTACGGAAGACAGCAGTTAGTGCTGGTCGTTTGACCCCTCGGATGCGCTTCAACGTGTGCAGCATGGCGACCGCTAGCACCGCCCCTGTGTTCCCGGCGGTGACAAAGGCGTCCGCTTCGCCATCCCGTACCAGCCGCATCCCTACATGCATGGACGAATCCGGCTTCTTCTCAGCCGCTTCGGCAGGCTTGTCTGTCATCTCAATGATTTGGGGGGCATGGACAACGTGAAGCCTTAATCCCTGCACTGGGTACTTGCCAAGTTCGGCTTCGATCTTCCCCCGGTCGCCCACCAGAATGATCTCATCAGCCCATTCTCTTGCTGCGAGCACAGCGCCCGCTACGTCCGGCACAGGATAATGATCTGAGCCCATAGCATCCAGCACGATCCGCATTTGTGCCTGCTCCTTTGAGATATCAGTTTTCCGAGAAGGGTGTTCCCAGGTCCCTCCTGGGCGGCTCATGCAGCAACACGGATTCCAGGAGCATCATCTCACGCTTCATCAAGAGAAGTTGCCTGTCCAACAACGTCAAGATAGTATCGCACTCCAGGAGCTCCTGCTTCTCGTCTAATCGTAAGGGGAGGAGAATAGCGGTGAAAAAGGCGAGAGCCTGACTATCCTGCGGCAGCCTGTCAGGGAGCATACGAGTAGCCCCGACCTTGTGAAGAAGGGCAAGATATGTACGTAGCCACGGAAGGAGCCGCGCAGCGGCGGCTTCGATCTGGGGATCGTTCTCGCCTCCTATGGGGTCGTCTTCGATAATGCCGATGGGGTAGGGTTTGTCGTCCTGGACGGATTGTATTTTGAAGCGCTGGTGGCCGACAGCCTGGATATTCAGCCGCCGGTCAGGTAACTGTTCGATCTGGGTGACGTAGGCAGATGTGCCGACGTTGTAGGTGATGGCGGGTCCGCCAACCTCGGCTCCCCTCCGGATCAACACCACTCCGAATGGGCTACCTTGCCGGATGCACTCTCCAATCATGAGTCGGTAACGCGGTTCGAAGATGTGCAGTGACAATGTCATGCCGGGAAACAGCACCGTGTGAAGGGGAAAGAGGGGCAGCTCACGCAAACCAGTCATCCCTGAAAAAGATACTCCTGTAGACCTGGGCGGAAGGTGGCGGCGCATTGACACTGCCCAGTGAAATGCTTATAATGTGTCGTGCGCCCCGGTGGCGGAATTGGCATACGCAGCAGGTTGAGGGCCTGTGCCCTTTGGGCGTGAGAGTTCGAGTCTCTCCCGGGGCATCTGACACCTATCCGGTTGGACAAGCGGGTAGGTGTTTCGTGTGTAATGGCGCCGCGCTTGTCCTTCAGGTTCTTACAGCCCTCGCGTATCGACCTGGAGCATCGCCACCAACCTCGCTACTAGTCCGATCAGATCGGCAGTATAGGTTGTGACATAATCTTGCGCCAAGCGCTGGGCCAGATCAGCACGGCCAGCCTGTATCAGCGGCTTGACGTGGGGGCGGAAGTCGCGCATTGTGACGATCAGACGGTCCTGATCGTCTGACATAACGCCCCACACCAGCGCCTTGGTGTTGCCGTCGTCTTTGGCGCTCATGAAGCGCGTCAGCGATGAACCAGGCGCAACGCGCCCTACATTTGAATATACCTCATCCCCCTTGATGATCTCATTGAGTACGGAGAACTGCTCCGGGATCAAGTTCAGAAATCGTTGCAGCCAACTGGGCAACCCCACTAGCATTTTGAGAACAGCAATGTTCAGGCTCTCACCACGTAGGCCAACGGCTTTGTTCGCTGCCAGCACGTGACTGAAGGCGATCAAATTGCCGATCAACAGGGCACGCTTCAGGGCAAATGCCTTCAGCGCTGCCACCCCTTCTGGCGTATCGGGCGGCTCGATGCGCCGGTACGCCTGGTAGGCTTCCCAGGTGTCATCCCACACCCACACAAGATTGTCGGCCAGAACAAGGTTGCGAAAGGTGATCGGGAACAATCGCTCATGTGGCTCATGTGGAGATGCATCCACTGGGATCAACAGCGCCGGGTTAGTCAGCCGCCCCCGCTTGAGGGAGCGCTGAATCGCAGCCACCGCGCGTTTCTCATCCGGGGTCTTCGCCCCATCCCGCAGAGCATCGATCTCCTTTTGTACACTGGGCGAAGGGACGTAGTGAGCGGCATGGACAATCCGAGTGATGACCAACAGATCGTTGGCCGTCAGCCGGGTCCCCTGCTGAAGCAGCATCTGGCGCAGCTTGGAGACCTGGGGGATGAATTCCCAGATGGTCGTCTCAGCTGATACCTCTGGAACCTGGCGCAGGGCCTGCGCTGCGCGGCGAAACCGATCCGAGGCATGGAGCCGGAGCGGCTCGATGGGAGTGCACTCGGTGGGGGTGATAGTCACGATCCGGTGGCACCACTGAACGGCAGCGTTCGTCAGCACTTCAGCCATCGCCAGCGACCATGTGCCATCAAAGAAGACGTGCGATTGGTCGAAGATAAAGGTGCTCTCCGTGCGCCGCACCGTGAGCGCGTGATCCCCGATCCCGCGCTGGGCACGGCGTAGCTTGGCAAGCCAGTCGTTGCTATCACCCGCATCCCAGTTGATCAGGATAGGAGCTTGCCCGAGCCGATCCAGCTCGGCCTGAGTCTGGGGCGGCAGCAGACCGCGCAATCTTTCCTGAGCTGCCCGGGGTGTTTCGGCCAGCAGAATGTCGGTTGCCAGCTCCGGTTGGCGCGGCTCATGAGCTGGCTGTGACAGGATTTGCTGAAGCTGCCACTCGACGTGCGAGACAGGGGCCATATTCAGGTAGCCCACCCATTTGTGATCACGCGCACGGTATAGCTGATCCCCCTCTAAAACGATCCGCTCTCCAGTTTCATCTACGGGTTCCCCCTTGCTAAAGCGCAGTGGCCACGATCCACCGCTGGGCGCATAGACAACCGGGCGACCCTCTTCATCGTGTGCGGCAACGTCCAGCAGATAGTAGCGCCCCCCGTAGATCAGCCCGATCCGTGCATCCCACAGGGGGATCGGCTCCTTGGTGTCCATGAACTGCCCAGGGACGATGCGAGCCAGCAGCGACATTTGCTTCTGATAACTGGCGCGGCGGCAGGCAGCCAGCGTTTCGTAGCGCTCGGTTACGTATTTTTGCCAATCTGGGGGCAGCATTTCGTAGCGCGGTCTGATGAAGTCCTGGAAAAGCGCCCGCCGGATATCCGCGTAGGTTCCATTAAGCGGCATCCGGTAGGGACGGGCCATCTCCCATTGCCTCTGGATGCGAAAGAAGAGGTCATGGTGGCTTAGCCCGGCCCCTTCGCCCGCCTCCGTGATCAACCGCAGCGTTGTCCATTCGTCCCACACAGCGCCCATCAGGTCCTCATAACCCCACAGGAACTGGATCAGCGCCATCCCCCAAGCGGTAAGATCATGCAACTCGCTGGCTTGCTCAGGCCGATTCGCGTGGTAACCGCTCGTCTCGACCGTAAACTTGGCAAGGTCTTCCCGCAGGCCAAATCCCAGATAGAATTGCCACGATCCGTGCGGAAACTGGCGGGCCTGACCCGTGAGCGCGGTTCTGAGATGCTGGAAAAGGTTGAGGGTGATCGCGGGTATGACGATCAGGAGGACATACAACACCTGGTCGGAAAAGGTGGGGAGGCCGAACCTCTGCGCTTCTGCCGCAGAACGGAGCCGCACATGGCGTGCCTTCAGCAAAGTTAAGCCGCTCCGGATCAGCCCCGATAGCGAGGTGGCGGCAAAGTAGGATTCAAGCGGATCGACCGGCTGTGCCTGGTTGGACATCTCTGCCTGTGGCCGGGAGGGAGAAGTGGTATTGGGATAATCCTAGCACCACCCGGATTCCCATGCCAGTTGGTCCTACATTTGCCGATGGGGAGAGAGAGGAGGAGATAGAAAGCTCCCTATTCGGCAGTCTGGGATCAACAGGTTATAATCCGTCCCCGCACAACCCCAAACTAAAAGCCCCTGTGGCATTTTGCCTGGGAGAATTTAGCCTCATGAAACTCCTTCGCGCCTTGTCTCTGCTTCCGTCTATGACCATCGTGTTCTTGTTGGCAGCCTGTCGGAACAGTGCGCCAACGCCTGATCCCAACGCTCTCCCCGCGGTCCGCGAACCCCCTCCGCTGCTTCAGGAACCGAAGGTAGCGGTTGAGATTGAACTGTATGTGGCCGGGCTAAACTTTCCCACCCGCATGGCATGGTCTCCAGATGGCCGGTTGTTTGTGGCAGAAAAAAACGGAGCCATCCGCGTGATCTCACCAGACGGCGTGCTTCAGCCGGAGCCGGTAATAGAGTTGCCCACCAACGTGGAGGGGGAGCAGGGTTTGCTCGGCATCACCCTTGATCCAAACTTTGAGGAGAATCATTACATCTGGGCATACCACACTTGGGGCGATCCGAACCATGAGCGCGACCGGCCTTGGCATCGCTTGGTGCGTTTTGTGGAGCAAAATGGAACAGGCACGGATGTGCGGGTCGCCTGGGAGATCGAGGACGCCTTCCCTGAATCGACTATCCTGAACGGGGGTGATGTGAAATTCGGCCCCGATGGGATGTTATACCTTTCCCCCGGCTCGCATAATAACATCCTCAGCACGGTGGACCGCGACGCACCCCAGGGCAAGATTCACCGGATGCTACCCACCGTCCCTGTCCAGCCAGCGCCGGATAACCCCGACCCTAACTCGACGATCTGGGCCTACGGTTTGCGCAACACTTATGCTTTTACCTTCCATCCGGTCACCGGTGTTATGTACGGCACAGAAAACGGCCCGGACTGCGACGATGAGATTAACCGCATCCTGCCTGGGTTAGATTACGGCTGGCGCATTGATGGCCTGTGCGAGGACAACGCCCTCCCGCCAGATTATCCGACCCGCTTTGAGCCGCCGATCCTGTACTTCACACCGCCTATCTCACCTACTGGGATCATGTTCTATACGGGCGATCTTTTCCCGGAATGGCACCACTACATGTTCTATTGCGCCTACAACCTGGGCAGGATGTATTATGTCAACCTCGGCGAGGATGGAGTGTCCGTTGTCGGCGGGGGTTCGGTGGAGCTAGGTTATCCGCGTTGCGCTGTTGACATCACCACCGGCCCCGACGGTGCCATTTACTTCAGCGACCTGAACGCGATTTATCGCGTCGTCCGCGCTGGCCAATAGCCAAAGCAGCCGGTGACCAGTAACGACAAGAAGGAGCCGACCGGCTGCTCCTTTTTTCTCCTTCGCCCCTGCGATTTGGCTCATTGTGTGAGTAGAAAAGCGACCAGCGCATCGATCTGCTGCTCGGTCAGCACCTGCCCATAGCCCTGGAACATAGAGCCGTTCTCAAAACCGGCAGGCTTGTAAGCATTGGGGGTGATAATAGAGGTGCGAATGTAACTTTCGGCTGACTGGCCAGGCACGCGACGGCTGGCGGCCTCTTGGATGCCCTGTAGCGAGGGGCCGACCAAAACCTCTCCGCTCAGGGTGTGGCACAATGCACAAGCAGGGGCGATGGGAGTGCCATTGTAGAATAGCTCCTCGCCTTGAGCGACCAGCGGATCGGGGGTTGGTTCTGGGCTGATCGACCGCACCAGGTTGGTGCCAACCAGCAGCGCCCAGCTTCCCCGTTCGTCCCAGCGTAATACAAAACCGGTGAAATCGATCATCAGAGTCAGCACGAGCAGACTTATCCCGATCAGCCAGTTTGACCGGCGACGCTTGTACCCCCCGCTGAAGATCACCCGCATCAAGTGAAGCGTGACCGTGACAACCATCGCTTGCCCGGCCCAGTAATGCATATTGCGAATCAGCCAGCCATAAGGGGCGACAAAGGCGATCAGTTTAACGCTGTCGTTAGCAAGCTCAGGGGTCGGGACGTAGAAGAACATCTCCAAGATGCCCGTGATCCCCAGTATAACGAACAGTGCAGCACTGATCGCGCCCAGGTGAAACGTATAGGTGAATCGAGCCGCAGACGTGGGCGTGCTGGGCGTTCGTAAATGCTCGTAGAAGGTCGGGCGACGGGCCATATTCGCTCTGCTGGCACAACTCACGAACCTACGCCGGCGGCAAGCGAAATGCCGGCTCGGTCTCTTGCGAACGGTCCACTATCAGTTGACCGTTCGCCCCCCAGTACAATTGCAGAAATCGGAGCGGCTGGGTAGCAGGTCCGTTCAACACACCACCTGACGGCTCAAATCGGCTCCCATGGCAAGGGCATTTATAAAAACCATCCGATTGCAGGCGGACGGTACACCCCAGGTGCGTGCAGATCGCATCAACCGCGTAGTAACCAGCAGAATCCTGGTGCAACCACACCTGTCCGATCTCAATGTAGGCAGGTAGCCTGGGGAGCGTTGCCCGTGTGCCGAGGCTGAAAATGGTGCCACCCGTCGTCGGCGGCTCGAAGCGCAGAAACTTCATTGCCCCTGCCAGACTCAGGGCCAACGGCACAATCCAGGCAAAATTGATCAGTCCCACCAGCATATCCCGGCGGGATAGGGCGCGAGCACTAAGCGTTTGGCCGAAAGAATTTTCGACCAAACCGCCGGTTTCACGGAAAGCCTTTCTGGAAAGACTTTCTATGAAGCGCTTAATTCGAGCTTTCAGGGACATAAACGTGGCATTCCTGGCAGTCGGTGGCGGCCTGCCGATCCACTTCCTGCTCACACAGAGAGCCGTACACCTGGGGAATCAGGTAGGTCGAGCCGGTAGCCTTGCCAACCAACGAAAAGAGGTCGCCTTCCACACGAGTATGCTCCATTGGCTCGCTATTGGGGCCTAGGATCACCGTATTGCCGACAAAGACATCATAGTATGGATTCAGTGTCGCACGGCGGAAGGCCAGGTCGTTCACATCTTCCAACATCACCGTCAGAGGTAGCTCATCTAATGTGCCGTGACACGTACGGCATTCTACACGCACGGCGTCTCGTTGGGAGGTATATATATCCCCATCTCCCATTACCTCGTTGACCGTATGGCAGTCAATACAATCGAGCTTGTACTCGCAAACTGCATAGTGTGTCGAGCCGTTGGGGTAGAGATCGGCGTAACGGCGCTCGCTGGCAGGCATCTCTCGATCAGGGGAAAGGTTGCGCGGCGAGAAAGTCATCTGCGCTACGTCGTAGTTACCCCGATTGTGACAGTGGTTGCAGGTTGTATATGGAACAGCAACAGTCAACTGGTGTGTCGCCGCATGACCCGGCTCAGTGCGAGAGATGGTCGGATCGCCGCCCTGGTAGAGACCGGCAGTGGTATAGAGAACGTGGCAGGCAGCGCAGCCTGTGCCTCGGTAGAAATAGGGCTGAGGAATGACCTCCGGCGTCCCGTTGTGGCAGCCGCCGCAGTTCTCTACAAAGTGGCTGAGATCGGGCATACCGCCCCCCTCAGTAAGGGCAGCTAGCTCCGCAACACCCAATGGATCGCGCACGATGTCATCGGTCGCAGCGACTATTCCGTAGTATCCGCTCTCAGAGGTCACGCCGAGGGACTCCAACACCCGGCTGACCCCACCCGCATAGGTGGTGTGAAGGCTGCGGGTGACGCGGGCAATGTGGTCGCGTCCTGCTGCTGCATCCCCGCTATGGCAGTCTGCCCCACCGCAGCTCGTTTCCACCGTACTGAGATCGGATGGGTTACGCCGGTTCCCTTCCGCACCGATCAGGCTGCCATGCGCGATATCTTCATCGAGTGAGAGTCGATCCCCGCCGTGGCAGATCACACAACCAAACGCATCTACTCCGTGCGAATCGCTGATCTCCTCGATCCCATTGTGGCAGGTCAGACACAGCTCTGGCTTGCCGGTCAGGGTGGGAGTCAGGATTCTGACCTGACCGGAGTCTTGATACTTCTGCCAAGGAGGATTAGCCTGCCTGTATCCGGCCAAGATCAAGGCGCCTACAATGGCGAGGCTGCCAATAAGCCAGGGAAGACGCTGCCGCAAAGCCATTGATCTGCTCTCAGGGCCTCACTGCAGCGCGAATGGTGAGAGCCATGATCGCTAGAAAGATGACCACCAGGGCGATCTGCGAAACCCGTCCCCTGCGGTTGAACCACACCGCTACTCCCTCGTTCGACCAGTCGAAGTATGGCAGTAGGGTGAGCAAGAGCAGCACAACAAGTGGGGTCAGCACTCCTGCAATAGCGGGCGGCCAGATCCGCAACAGTTCCTGGACCCACAGGAAGATCCAGGGTGCGTGTGTCTCTTCGACCAGCGCGCCTGGCTCAGCGGCAGGCCCAATCGGCGGATCAACGAACACCGAGACAACGATCAGGGCCGCCAGTGTCAGGAAGAACGTCAGCCACTCGCGGCGGACGATTTCCTCCCGCCCGATGCGCTCTTGTGCCGGCTCACTCGGCAGGCGATCGGGGGTGGAGATGCCACCATCGCGGCGGACGCGGAACCCGTGCCAGATGATCAGGATAGCCATTGGGATCGCCAGACCCATCACGTGCCAGGCATAGAATCGCAGCAGCGTAGCTTCACTGATCGAAGCGCCTCCGACTATCAGCCGGTAGAGTGCCTCGCCCAGGGTGAGAGGCTGCGAGTTGTCACCAGTCGCCATAGAGCGGGATGGGGTAGCGCAGGCGACCAGTAATGCTCCTGCGCCAATCATCAGCACAGCCATGGCTAACAGCGCTTGCCAACGCTTTGCGGCTCGCGTCATACACTGTCTCAGAGGGAAGAGAAGGACTTCATCTCCCAGCGATTGTATTGGGCCTGCTGGGTAGAGGTCAGTGTCAAACATCACCCTCGCGTAGGGCGAACGTCACGGTGTTGAGATCGCCCGCTCATCAACGATCTGATTGGTGTCACAATAGTCACCTGCCGGGGGATGAACAATACGCGGCAAGCCCCAGCCCGCCCAGTCACCAGTGTAATCTCCGCTTGGGCCAGGCGTGGTCATAAAGGTGATCGTAACGGTGTGTCCACTGTATTCTCGCAGATCAATGAGGTAGGGATGCCAGTGCTGATCCTCTGGCGCGTTGGAAACAGTAGCCCTGAACACCTCACTGCTTCTGCTTCCGGTCGTGATCTCTACTCTAAACGTCGCGCCGTCGCCACCCCAACCCCAGCTATCGGGCAGCATCCCGATATCGACCCGTAAGCAGACCGGAGCTTCTTCTAAATGAACTGTGTACTCAAGGGCCGCATCTGGGTGCATGAGTATAGCTGGGTAGGCTGGTTCACCGGGCATGGAAAAGTCCATGATCTGGATGGGAGGGTCGCTTTCGGACTCCCTCTTAGCTTCATTCAATCGCCCGATCAGATCATAATCCGTAATAATATCCAGCAGCGCCGGGTCGTTTTGGCGGCTCCAGTACGGCTTCAACCGGAAGAACTGGAAGCGCCCGAATTCCCACTCTTTGATGTAGTGGGTACGGGTAAAGTTGTTGTACTCCGGGATGTCCCGCCATGAGTCGTTGGGGTTTTGGAAATCGAAGAAGGTTCGGTCGAAGGTTGTCAGCAGCAAGTATACCGGGGGATCGGCATAGATCGCGTCGAGCGCTTCCGCACGCCATTCAGCCTGCCAGGGATTCCCGCCGCGAATATGCATCAGCAGTGGCTCATTATAGATAAAGCGAGTGGGGCTTTCACGCTCCGCCAGATAGTAAATAGATGTGTGGTGGCCCCACACCCATATTTTATCGTGCGGGTCAGTTCGTGCGCGGATATAGTCCGCTGCTACCATGTGATCCCATACCCCCTGGCTTTCAAAGAACGCCTCGGCTTCCTGTCTTCCGGTCAGGTATGCCCCCAAAATCATCCATTGGTCCGCATAAAAGAACGCTGCAATGTTCCCCACAACCGCAGCCCCGATAGTGACCCAACCGACGCTGTGGAGGAATCGGCTGGCCTCTAGCCGGAGCCTGATCTCGTGTGCCAGCGCACCCATGCTTAACGCAAGCACGGGTAGGCTGGCTGTCCAATGGTATGGCGTGAAGCGCTGTTGGCCCCACACCACAGCAATCCCGGCTAACAGTGCGCTAGCCAGCCACCAGCCATACCAGCGGCGTCTGTGGATCGCAAGCCCGATCCCGGCGAGTGCCGCCCCCCAGATAGCTGGCAGGCGGGCGATATACAGAAGAGTCTGCTCAACCGGCCTGGAACGGAAAGCATATTCGTCTGGGTTGAGTTGCGCTCTGGGAAAGTAAAGGAAGATGAATTCCAGGTGGGTAAGGCCCTCGTCCAACGCACCTATGATCAGCAGATAGATAGCAAATAGCAGCCCGACCCCCACTGCACCTGCTGCCGTCAGTGTCAGTATTGCCCAGCGGGGCCGATAAGGCGGTTCGTGGGGTAGTAGTGCGATCAGCGCCAGCGCTGCGGCTCCATATGGCAGTATCAGAGCGTACTTATAGGCCACGGCGAGGGCGAGCGCCGCACCTCCTATCGGGTACATCCACCAGCGTGCCGAGCGGCTCGCAAGCACTATCAGTAGCATCCCGAGGAGGGCAAAGAAGTTGGCAAAGCTCTCCGGTTGGGCGTTCATGTCAAACCGCACAATAATTGCCAACAGCCCGTACAGCAGCCCAGTGATGTAGGCCCATCGTCGGTGGCCTATCAGGCGATAGGCCAGCCCAGCCACGACCAGCGACGTTGCGGCAATAGCTATCGCGTTGAGGGCATAAGGCCCATAGGTGCGATGGCCGAAGATCAGACGCGCAACAGCATAGGTGACATGCATAGCCGGACCTTTGGTGTCCCAGCAGTCCCGGAAGGGCACACCGCCCCGCAGCAGGACATCCGCGCAAGTCGCGTAGACGCCCTGATCACGGCTCAGTGGGACGTTCCAGAACGGTGCCGCCACAAGAATAATCAGGGCTGAAACGCCAACCGCCAGGGGCCATTCGATGGCATTCAGAAACGAGGTTAAATGGGAGAGCACCAGCATAGACCTGGGGAGGGCTGGGCGGCGACCATCGTTGGCAACGGGCATGAGCGCTCCTCGTTGATCAAGCAAGGGGAGATGGTAGGATGGCGCGCTGACTCTCTTGAGCGCCTCAGTGTACCGGACACATACGGCTCATGCAAAGAGAAAGCATCTTTCTTTGGGTAAGCACGATTGTCGTGCTAGGTGGTTGGGCCAGTGTTACAATGGGAGGTGTGCTGATCGACGGAGGGGCAAAAGATGACCGAGACTCGTGTTCGCGACAGGGACGTTGCATTGGCCCTGTTCGCTGTGGTTTCCTCCGTATACTTTGCCACGATCTCCGGCATCACCTCCAGTAACGATGGCAGCCACTACGCGCTGGTACGCGCCATTGTAGATCGGCACAGCTTTGAGATTTCCCCCTATCTCTCGTTTACGGAATATCAGGACTACGCGCTGCGAGGTGACCTTCGCTTCAGCGATCGCCCTCCGGGAACAGCGCTGGTGGCGGCCCCCTTTTATGCGCTGGCGAACATTGCGCCATCACCGCCCGTCTCTGTTCCCTCCAAGCATGACCCTCATAATCCGCGTCTGCTCTATGCCGTGCTAGTGGCTCCACTGACGGCTAGTGCGGCTGTGGTTGTTTTCTACTTTACCCTCCGCCGCCACCTGGCCAGGTCCCAAACCGCTGCCGTGCTGACCAGCCTTGCGCTAGCGCTGGGGACGACCACGTGGAAATATGGCAGCGTATTGTACTCCCATGCTCTTGCCGCACTCGTTACCTGGTTGGGGATCTATCTCGTGTTGGACCTACGGAGTCGCTCTCAGTTCCCCTGGACTCTGGCCCTCGCTGTGGGCTTCCTGCTGGGCTTCGCCCCTCTTGTGGAGTACACCAGTATAATCTTCTCGGCCCTACTGGGCTTATATGTGCTGCAGTTCCTCGTGCGCTGGAGGCCCTCCTCAGCAGGCATGGATTCTGGCGTCAGCGTATGGTGGTTGAATCTGGCCCTTCTGGCCATTGGCGCGTTGATCCCCCTGGCCTTTCTGCTCATATACAACGCGGTCAACTTCGGCGGCCCCTTCGAGGTCTCCACTTTCCATGCAGATACCACGATCTGGCCGCAGAACGAGGGCTTTGCGGCGGACTTCGCCACACCCCTGAGCGTGGGCCTGCCCGCGATGCTGTTCTATGGCTCAAACAACCAGGGGCTTTTCCTGCTCGCGCCAGTGACCCTGCTGAGTCTGCTCGGCATGGTGGCGTTCTATCGGCACTCCCCAGAGCGCTTCGCGCTCTTGGTGAGCTTGTTCATCGCCATGCTGCTGCTCTTTTCCAAGAGCACCACGTTCAATCCGCTGACCAATGATGGTCGTTATCTGACTCCTTTTGTGGGCCTGTGGCTGATCCCGCTGGCGTTCTGGATCGACCAACACTATTTAATTGTGCGCCCCCAATTGTCTCGCGCGGCGTGGAGCCTGGTTCTGTTTGGGCTGTTCTTTGCCTCGGTTCGCAACCAGTTTATGCACATTGCGCTCTCCTGGAACTACGATCTGGAGCTTAGCCACCTGAGACCGCTGGCGACCCCACCGGAGAATCTCCTCTACCTGTTTTCGACTGTTTTCCCTAATGCGGGCAACCTGCCCTTGTTGTGGCTTGGTGAAGCGCTAGTGGTAGGGGCTGCCGGCATCATTGCTAACAGGCGATCATTTTTTATTGCGGCCCAGCGTTCATCCGCATCCCTTTCACAGCCCGGATCGAGGTGATCAGCATGTCCGGTTTGCCTCGATATGCCTCCCATACCACTCGACCCGCGACAATATCGGAGACGAGCAGTGCCAGCGCGTGGTTCACCGGCGCGAGGAAATTAATGGATTGGGCGGCCTGCACCACCCCACCGTTAATCCAGGCAACCTCCGTTCTGCGTTTCCCCGCTCGCAAGGCGGCCAGAAGAGACGGAGCCTTTCCCCCACGACCAGCAGCGAGCCACCGCCATAGCAGGGGGTGCAGCATGACAGTGGGCAGTCGCTGAGCTGCCACAGCCAGCGCTCTCACTGGGGCTTGCGGAAGGTCGATCACTGGAATTCCCTTCAGGCGCATGATCACCAGCGCCTCACGTAAGGCTGCCTGTTCGATGCGGAATAACCGTGGATCGCGGAGCACCTTGTCAGGTGGCATATCTAAGATCGCACAGACGGCATTTGCAACCAGGTTGGTCAGGAGCTTCGACCATTTCAGGGCCGCCGGGTTGGGGATCATGGCTACGTGTAAACCAGTCCCTCGGAAAGCGGATCCAACCCGTGCAGAAGCTGGAAGGTCAGAGGCTATGGCAACCCCACGGCGGCGCTCCTCGATCACTGTCCCCGGCTGCTGCATTGAGATGGCTGTCGTGACCGCTGCGGCCACGACCTTGTCTGTGCCAAATGCATCGCGTAGTGACTCTTCATTGCCGATACCATTCTGGAAACACGCTATTGGCGGCGGTTCCGGCAAGTGCTCATGAAGCTCAAAGATGGCTGACACGGTGTCGTAGGATTTCATCGTAAAGGCGATCCAGTCATAGACTGTGTCGCCGTCGAGCGCTGCCTCAATGTTGTTGACCGCCCGGATCTCCCGAATCCGATGCTGGCCCTGTGGAGTAGACAGCAGCAGCCCATCGGCTTCCACTGCCTGGACCAGCGGTTCACGCCCTAGCAGAGTCACCTGGTGGCCTGCCAGGGCCAGATGGGCTCCCAGATAACTGCCGATCGCGCCTGCGCCGTAAATGAGAATCCGCATGTGGCTTTGTTGGTCACTGACAACCGATCTGCGTGGCTGATGGAATAGTCACGCTACCTGGATCGCAGCGCCGCCCGTTCTTAAAATTGCAGCGCGAGATCGTCTGGTAGGTAGTTCGGGTAGGCTTCGTCGATCACGATGTCGGATTCGGCTCGCCAGTTGTTGACCATGTCCTGGAACTGTTGCTGTCGCTGAAGTTGCTGGTCATAGGGGGTTGTTGGGACGTCGACCCGGTCGTAGACGGTGATGATGTGCCAGCCGAACTGGGTCTGAACCGGCGCGCTGATTTCCCCAACGGGGAGGCTAAAAGCGACTTCTTCAAAGGGGGCCACCATCTCGCCTTTACCAATCCAGCCCAGGTCCCCTCCTTGCAGCTTGTTACTCGTATCGAGCGATAGCTCTGCGGCCAGTGCCGGGAATTCCTCGCCTGCATCGAGGCGCTCCAGTAGCGCGTTGGCCTCCTCTTCCGTCGCCACCAGGATGTGGGCCACATGGGCCAGAGTCTTGGTCTGGTCGATCTCGTAGGTTACCGCTGCCTCGAGCCGCTCGCGGTATAGCCCATTCTTAATGCGCTCGAACCAGATTTCCCGCATCCGCTCCGGCGTCAGGCCAATGCTGGTCGCACCCGTCTCTATGAACTGGCTAAACCGCTCGTTGTAGGCCTCTTCGGTCAGAGGAGTGGCTGTCGGTCCCGGCGTCGATGTCAGCGTCGGGGTGGGAGACTCGCTGGGTGTTTGAGTAGGTCGCGGGGTCAGGGTCGGCGTCACGCCTGGCTCGAGCGTCGGGAAAGGGCTGGGCGTGGGGGTTACCACCCAGGTAGAAGTCGCTGTTGGGGTTGCGTCGGAGGTTTCGAGGGTGGGGAATGGCGTAGCGGTTGGCTCTGGCTCTCCCGCGTCGTAACCCACCAGGAGCTGAGTCTCTTCCAGCGCTTCTGCATCGGTGACCTCAATGCCCATCTCTTCAGCCTTCTGGCGAATGACGATCTCATCCACCATCTGATCCAGCACGCTGAGCGGGTCGAAGGGTTGAAAGGCAAATGGCTGGATGCTGTAAATGTAGTACTCAAACCTCACACGATCTTGAAATTCCTGCACCGTGATGGTTTCCCCATTGACGGTCGCAACAGGGCGATTGGGCAGAATCACCTCCTCGTTGATGATGCCATAAGCGACGATACCGATGACAGCCAGTGCAATAATAGCCGTGCCTACCAGGACAAGGCGGGTGATGCGCGCCTCTCGTTTGGCGCGCGAGAGTTGCTTGCGGGTAAGGCTGCTGGCTGCCGTGGCGACTGGCGGACGCTTCGCCATAGGGCGTGTTCTCCTTTAACCGGCTGCTGTTGGCCTGCAAAAGAAAGGGCCTAGACCCTTGCGTCTACGCCCTTTCGCAGGTCTCTAGGCGGAGTGTTACCCACCACGCAGGGACTCGCCCGTGTATGGCACCAAAGCCAGGTGGCGCGCACGCTTGATGGCGCGGGCCAGCGCGCGTTGATGCTTGGCGCACGTCCCCGTCTGACGACGCGGTCGAATCTTTCCGCGCTCGGTCATAAAGCGACGTAGCATGTCATGGTTCTTGTAGTCAATGTGCTTCACTTGGTCGGTGCAGAAGGCACATACCTTTGGTCTGCCGTAGCGGCCTCGCGCGCCGCGCCGCCGCTCCTCGCGATCCCCTTCATCGCCGCCACGTTCTTCCGCGCGTATCGGTCGGCGAGGGCGAGCCTCCGCCACTGAGGGCTGTTCATCTTCCTGTTCGGCCTCCTCGATGCCGTTGTCTTCGTCGAGGTTCAGATCATTCAAGATTTTGCTCCTTATAAAACCAGCCGGGTTATCAGAATGCGAATTGGTCTCCGCCAGTAGGTGGCTCTTCAGACAGAGCGCCACTTCCAGTGCCAGCGGGACCGCGCCGGTCCCCCAGGACAATCATCTCACTGGCGACCAGCTCCGTCCGGTAGTGCTTTTTGCCTTCCTCGTCTTCCCAACCACGGGTCTGTAACCGACCTTCGATGTAGACCTGCTGCCCTTTGCTGAGATACTGATTGCAGATTTCTGCCAAATTACCCCAGGCGACCACGTTAAACCACTCAGACTCTTCGTGACGTTCTCCCTCAGCGGAGGTCCATGTTCGAGTTGTGACCACGCTGAAGGAGGTTACTGGGCGGCCACTAGGGGTGTATCGCATCTCCGGATCGCGTCCCAGGTGGCCAATAACCATCACCTTGTTAAGCCCTCTGCTCATAGTTGTTCCCTCGCTTACCCTGGTCTCATGGACGATTGAGACCATTCCATGACACTAATTCGTCAATCAGTGGGCTTGGTGTTATTCATCGATGCGTGTGATCAGGAAACGCAGAACATTCTCTGCAATACGCAGGTTGCGTTCTAGTTCGGTGGGCGCCGTTGCAGGAAGCTCCGCCGTGAGGATGGCGTAATAGCCATCACGCTGGTTCTGAATCGGGTAGGCCAGGCGCCGGCGGCCCCAGTGATCCACCTTCACCACCGCACCGCCGCTGGACGCGATCCAGCCTTGGATCGTGTCCATCTGGCTGGCCCGATCTTCGTCGCTCAGGTCGCCCCGCATGACGACTGCCAGTTCGTAGGTACGCAAGCCAAACGACCTCCTTTCCCTGGGATTGCCCTGCTGTCGCCTGAGGATAGGCGCAACAGAACGGAAAGGCTCCTCACCGAAGTGACCGAGGTAACCCGACAATATTGTAGCGCGACCTCGCAGCTTTGACAAAGCCTGGGGCATAAAACGCGGGCGGCTGGACGATCTTGCCCCGGTATTTCCTCATTGCTATAATGGGGATTGAATGGCGATGTAGCTCAATGGTAGAGCAGCGGACTCATAAGCCGTTGGTTACTGGTTCGAATCCAGTCATCGCCACCTCTGGCAACGGCCCGTACAGCCCGTTGCTTTTTTGCTCCCCGTAGTATATGGCAATTGACCCCATTTTGGGGAACTTTGGCTTGGGCTAAGCCCCTGCATTGAGATTCGGAACGAGAACATGCGTTCTCTGCGCTTGGTTGTTGAAAACTTGTTGAAAGTATGTTGAAAGTGTGTCGAGAAAACAGTCCCTACATCCGGGGAATGGCCAGGTCCTAGCGATTCCTCAACCGATTATCAACATATTTCAACAAACTTTCAACAAACTTTCAACATCCTTTTTCCCCTCAACAGTAGGGTTTTCAACAGTTCGGCCACTACCTATGATGACGGCGATCTATATTCTGAGAATCGTGTCTATAAGTGTCGATAACAGCAAGCGCGGGTTTGTGGGCAACCTCCGAGGATGCTATAATCACCCTTCGTTGCGATAGATGGAGATAGGGGGGATCATGACCATGTTGCGGAGCATTGGCCCCGTTGAGCTGCTGATTATCCTGGCGATTATCTTGTTGCTGTTCGGTGTGGGCCGAGTCTCACGAGTTGGCAGGGAATTAGGTTCGGCCATCAGTGAATTTCGTCGCGGTATGTCGGAAGGCAAGGACGAAGAAAAACCGGAATAACCAACCTCTGCCATGAAGCATCCTCACTACTCGTGCGCCCCACATGTCATGTGGGGCGTTTGCTTTCTCCCTGCCTTCCCCTTTTCAAGTCCGCATGTTAGACTGGAATGCACATTGGGATGCTTTGGGCACAGTGAGATCAACCATGTCTCTCTACACCATCAATACAAGGACGTTGGTGGATTTCCTGGTGGGGCTGCTGAACATACCCAGCCCAACGGGCTTTCACGAGCTGGCAATGGACTATTGCCAAACCGCGTTTGCGCCCCTGCCGATCACCCTCTCACAGAGTAAAAAAGGGGCCTTGATCGGTATATGGGAGGGAAATAGTCAGAGCCACCCGCGGGGCCTGACTGCTCATGTTGATACGCTGGGAGCCATGGTGGCCGGCATCAAGAGCAATGGTCGCCTCAGGCTCAGCCAGATCGGAGGCTGGGCTTGGGGATCGGTAGAGGGTGAAGGAGTCACGATCTTCACCCGATCCGGACACAAGATGCGGGGTTCCATTCTCCCAACCAAGGCATCCGTCCATATCTATGGCCAGGATGCGCGTACCTTCAAACGGGAAGAAGACGAGTATGAAGTGCGCATCGATGCTCAAGTCTCGTCAGTGGAGGCCGTACAGCAGCTCGGGATCAACGTGGGCGATTTCGTTGCGTTCGACCCCCGGGTGGAAGTCAGTGAGGCTGGGTTTATCCGCTCACGACATCTGGACGATAAGGCTGGTGTTGCCTGTATCTACGCCGCGCTGAGCGCTCTGGCGGAAGCGGGCCTGCGCCCAGCGCAGACAACCGTTATTCACATCAGCAATTATGAGGAGGTTGGTCACGGGGCAGCCAGCGGATGGCCCTTTGATCTGGCAGAGCTGGTAACCGTTGACATGGCTGCGGCGGGTGGCGCTCAGAATTCCGATGAGTTTAGCGTGGGAATTTGCGTCAAGGATTCAGGTGGCCCCTATCATATTGAGATGAATCGCCGTATGGTGGCACTAGCCGAGGCTGCTGGGATCCCTTACAAGCTGGACATTTATCCCTACTACGGCTCCGACGGTGAGGCATATTGGCGAGCAGGCGGTGATGTGATTGTAGGGTTGATAGGCCCCGGCGTGGACTCATCGCACCACTACGAACGCACTCACCTAGATGGCCTGGTGGCAACGGCCCGGCTGATTGCTGAATACCTCCTTCATGAATAACACTGGGTCGGCCCATGCTTGTTGTAGACGCCCACGAAGACATCGCCTGGAATATTCTGACCTTTGGGCGGGACTATTTGAAAGCCGCTGCCGAAATCCGCGTGGCTGAGGCTGGTACGCCGATCCCTTCCTACAATGGCAATGCCCTGCTGGGTTTAGCCGACTGGCAGAAGGGCCAGGTCGCTGTCATTTTCGCCACCCTATTTGCCTCGCCTGCCAGAAAGAGGTTAGGCGAGTGGGACACTCAGTGCTATCAGGATGCTTATGGAGCTTATCAGCGGGCTAAGGCTCAGCTCGATGTCTATCGTCGTCTAGCTGAGGATGAACGCGCTCCGTTCGCGCTGATTGGTGGGAAGGATGATCTGGCAGCCGTGCTCGCCAGTTGGCGGAACGAGGAAGCAAAGCCAGGGCGCGTGGGGCTTGTGCCTCTCATGGAGGGGGCGGATCCCATTCGGGAGCCACAGGAAGTTGAAGAATGGTTTGAGGGTGGAGTACGAATCGTGGGCCTGGCATGGGAGGCCACTTCTTACGCGGGTGGCACTCATGAGCCAGGCCCGCTTACTCCAGCGGGGGTGCGCCTTTTGGAGATCATGGCCGATTTCGGCATGGTCCTCGATCTGAGTCACGTAGCTGAAGAAGCATACTATCAGGCCCTCGAACGCTACGAGGGAGCGGTGATCGTCAGCCATGCCAACCCGCGACGGTTTCTTCCCACCAGCCGAGGGGTCTCGGACGATATGATTGCGCTGCTGGCCCAGCGCGGCGGAGTGATCGGGATTGTGCCGTATAACGCTTTTCTCAAGCCGGGCTGGAGGAAAGGTGACCGACGGGAGGAAGTGACCCTTGTCCAGGTCGCTGACGCCATCGATCACGTTTGTCAGGTCACAGGCAGCGCACAGCATGTTGGCATTGGCAGTGACTTCGACGGTGGGGTTGGGCTGGAGCACGTCCCAGTTGGTATCGATAGCGTAGCGGATCTGTCCCAAATCGCCGTGCCGCTTAGTGAGCGCGGATTCAGTCATGAGGAGATTGCCGGGATTCTAGGTGGGAACTGGCTGCGTATATTGCAAAGCTCCCTACCGGAATGATGCATCGCTATTGGACGAACGTGTTAAAATCAGGGAGAATCGACCGGCTGAATTCAGCCGCAAGCGAGGGCAGCGATGAGTCGCCTGGCGCAGTTTGGGTTACTAGGGGCGATCTCGGGCGGGGTTATCCTGTTTCTGGGGCTGTTTCCCTCCGCGATTGATGCTGACAATACACCGGGGATCGGGCTAATCCAGATCGTCACCATGCAGGTGGGGCTGCTTCTTCTGGTGATAGGGGCGTATGTGGTGGTCTATGCGCTGGTTCATCGTGGCAGGCCTCGGACGCTGATGCGAGATATCGCCGTGCGACTGGGTATGACCGGGCTGGTTTTCTCCGCTGCTGCCATGATGGCCGACCTGATGGGGTTTGGCTCTCATGTAAGGGGGGATGGCCCGTTTTTTGGGTGGCTCCAGGCGGCGGGGATGCTGGTGGGCTTTGTGATTTCCGCTATCGGGGTCTTCCTTTACGGAGCGGCGCGATAGGCGGTGGGGCATGCAGAAGCTGAATCCCGATGGTGTGTTGATTCATAGGGTGGTGGTCGCAACCCTGGTGGGGGGTATTGCATTGGCTTTCGTGTTGCTTCAGCGCGAACCCGGTTGGCAACCATTCGCCACGGCGGGGGTGCTGGCGTGGGTGTCGCTGTTGCTAGCGCTGGCGCCCATCCCTGGCAGCGATCCACTGGGATACCTTGCTCTGGCAATCCTGATGCTCGGCATGTTCTGGGAGCCTGGGCGTCCCTGGAGTGCGATCACTGGCGTGATCCTGACCTTGCTCAGCGCTCTTAAGAATGTGCGCGTCGAACGCACCGAAGCGGAGCACGCAGCCGCCGATCAACCGGGTGGTGACTTTGGGGCCGGCCCTGTCGGATAGTGTGGGGGGTGTTATCAGCCATGGTGATTGGGCTGCTGATCGGCTTTGCCATCATCATCATCGGAGCCTTGACATGGGGAATTGCTCTCGCCGTGCGATTTAAGGGCACGTTGAAGGCTCTCCCCCTTCCAGAGAATCCTCCTCTCGTCTCAACCGTGGTTCCTGCCCGCAACGAAGAAAGAAATATCGGGCGCTGTGTTCAGGGCTTGGTTCAGCAGCACTACCCTGAGCTGGAGATGGTATTTGTGGACGATGACTCGCACGACGCCACGCCGGACATACTTGCCTCCTGGGCCAAGCGCGACCCCCGGATCAAGATCGTTCACACGCAGGGCAAGCCGGAGGGCTGGAACGGTAAGCAGTGGGCCTGCCATTCCGGTGCCCTGGCTTCCAATGGCAGTTGGCTGTGCTTCATGGATGCCGACACCTATGCGGAGCCAGAGTTGATCAGCCGCACCGTTGCTTTTGCGCTGGCGCATGGCATCGACATGCTGACTCTCCAGCCTTGGTATGAGATGCGCGGCCTGTGGGAGCGGATTGTTCTCCCAGCGGGCCTGGGGCCATTGCTGGCCCTCTATCCGCCTGACCGGGTCAACGACCCCAAAGACGATCTAGCCGTGGCCAATGGCCAGTTTATCCTCATTCGTCGGGCTGTGTATGATGCGGTGGATGGCCATGCTGGCGTCCGCCAGCGGATGATGGACGACTTCTCGCTGGCGGAGAACGTCAAGCGGGCGGGATACCGGCTGTTTATGGTAGAAGGCATGGACGTGATGCGTGTGCGTCTCTACCAGAACCTGCGGGAAATCCGCGCTGGGGCCCTCAAGGCGGCGGTCGAGATCAGCGGAGGATGGTTGTCCTCAGCTATTGGGCTGTTGGCTGTCTTGCTAATCAACACGCTGCCAGCATTGCTGCTGATATGGGCAGTTCTGGTCCGAGATTCGGTAGCGACCCTGATATTGGGCAGCGTAGTCGCCTTCCAGTTGGCCTATTACAGTGCTGTGCGGATGGTTGCCTTTCGTGCGCCGCCCTGGTCTAGCATAACCTATCCCCTTGCTGGCATAATAGTGGCGGCGATCCTACTCGAAGGGATGGTTCGGGTCGCCACCGGGGGCGAGATCAAGTGGAAAGGGCGCGATCTCCTGGGCCGCCCGGAACTAAGCGTGAGCAGGTATATTCGCCGTAATGGGTGAAGTGTTGCTCTCTCTTGCGCCCATGGCGCACAGGGACGGTACCGTGTGTGGCAGGTAGGAACCATACGAGTTGGCAAGATCGGTGGGATTGCCGTTGATGTCCATCTGACCTTCGCATTTGTGATTCTGTGGGGGGCCTGGCAGGGCTGGTTTCAATACGGCTCTCTGGTCGGCGCGGGGTATGGCATCCTGCTTGTTCTGCTGTTATTCATATGCATTCTGCTTCACGAACTGGGGCATGGATTGCAGGCGCGCGCCTTTGGGATCGTCGCGCGCCGGATTACGTTATTGCCCATTGGCGGCCTTGCACAACTTGATTCCCCACCTGCCTTCCCTAGCCATGAGTTACTGATCGCCCTGGCCGGGCCGCTGGTCAACCTGGCGCTGGCGCTGGGGCTTGGCTTCGCCTCCTACTTGATCCAGCCATTTACCCTGTCAAGCTGGGTGGGTGAAGCACTGAGGTTGTTCGCTGCGCCGCCCAGCGCGGCTGGGTTGACGTATTACTTGGTAGGCGCGAATCTGACGTTGTTCCTGTTCAACATGATCCCCGCTTTTCCAATGGATGGAGGGCGCGTTCTGCGATCTGGCTTGGCGCTGATCGTAGATTACGAACTGGCAACCCGTCTGGCCGCCTGGCTGGGGCGCATCCTTGCTCTGGGAATGGGTGTGCTGGGCTTGATTGGCTGGCCATCTGCCTCCATTCCCCCTAACCCGCTGTTGGTGCTGGTTGGCTTGATGGTCTTCTTTGGCGCACGGCACGAGGAAACCTACGTCCGCAGGCAGCGCGCGCTGGTGCGTGTGGAGGTGGGAGAGGTTGCCGAGCGCGGAGCGGAGACGCTGGCCCCCTGGGATCAGCTCACGCCTCGGCTGCTCGCCAAGTTGTTCCGCGGCGAGAGGGCGCTGCCGGTTGTGATCGAGGGGCGGGTGATCGGTTTGCTGACGTATCAAGACGTCCGTCGGTTGCGTGATCGGGGCCCCTTCTTGACGGTCGCCCACGCCATGCGCACCCAGTTCCCCAGCCTGCGATCCCGTGATACGCTATGGGTCGCGCTACAGGAAATGCATAGTTTCCAGCTATCCGCCCTGCCGGTAATAGACGAAGGTGTTTTCCAGGGCGTGATCAGCCTAGAGGATATTCACCATGCGTGGCGCTTCGCGGCGCGCCGTCGCCGGCGCAACGAGGCCACGCTCGCACCAGGAGATACGATGCCCCGATGACTGCTGTTAAACTCCCTCATCTCGCTGAACGCCGTCTGAATATCCCAGGCCCGCGCGCCAGGTCGATCATTGAGCGCGACCGGCGTGTGCTCTCACCTTCTTTGCCACGTTCGTACGGACTGGTGATCGATCATGGCAAAGGGGCCGAAGTCTGGGATGTGGACGGAAACCGGTATCTGGACTTCATGACCGGCATCGCTGTGACCTCGACCGGACATGCTCACCCCGAGGTCGTGCAGGCCATCAAGGATCAGGCAGAAAAGTTCCTGCATATTTGCCTGGCAGACTTCCACTATGAAGTCGCTGTTGAGCTAGCAGAAAAACTCGACGAGATCGCGCCATTTGACGAGGCTGCCCAGATCTTTTTCACCAACTCTGGGGCGGAAGCAGTGGAGGCCGCCATCAAGCTGGCTCGCTATGCAACCGGTCGTAAGCAGTTTATCGCCTTCCAAGGTGCATTTCACGGGCGGACTATTGGCGCGCTCTCACTGACAGCCAGCAAGTATCGGCAAAAGGAGGGCTTCTTCCCACTGATGCCCGGAGTCACTCACGTGCCGTATCCCAATCCTTATCGGCCCACCCTGCACGCGGAGGGCTGGGATGATTATGGCAAAGCGGTTGTCCACTATATCGAAGACACGGTCTTTCATGGTTTTGTGCCCGCCGACGAGGTGGCCGGGATCGTGATCGAGCCGATCCTGGGAGAGGGAGGCTATGTGGTGCCGACCCCGGGCTTTTTCCCAGCGCTGCGCGACCTGTGCGACCGCCATAACATCCTGTTGATTGTGGATGAGATCCAGAGCGGGATGGGACGTACCGGCAAGTGGTGGGCCATCCAGCACTTTGGCGTCGAGCCGGATATCGTGCTTACCGCCAAGGGGTTGGCCAGCGGAATGCCGCTTGGCGCCATGATCGCCCGCAAAAGTCTGATGACCTGGGAGCCAGGGTCACATGGCAGCACCTTTGGCGGCAACCCGGTTTCGTGTGCTGCGGCTCTGGCGACCATCCGCCTGATCGAGCGAGAGTACCTGCAGAATGCTGCTGAGATGGGTCGTTACCTGCTGGACGGTCTGGCTGAGCTTCAGCCCCGCCATCCGATGATAGGCGATCTGCGCGGCAAAGGGTTGATGATCGGGATGGAGATCGTCAAAGACCCCCAGACACGTCAACCAGATAAGACCACGCGCGACCGGATCGTCGATGTCGCCTTTGAGCATGGGCTGCTGCTGCTGGGCTGCGGCGATAGTGCACTGCGTCTGATGCCGCCTCTCTCGGTGACCCGGGCCGAGTGTGATGAGGCGTTACAGGGACTCGACCGGACCATGACGCTGGTCCGGCAGGAGTAGACGCCCCGGCCAGTATGTAAGATGATCATAAGAAAAGCCGCGCCGACCGCGCGGCCTTTCTGTTATCAGGTAGAATCAGAGCATGATCGAACATCTGCTCCGCCAGCGCGAGTACCTACTGGATATCTCCCGCGCATTGACTTCTCAGCTCAGCCAGCGCGAGGTGCTGGGCCGCATCCTGCGCTCGGCGACAGAGATGCTTGGCGGGCAGGCGGGCCTGATTGCCTTAACAGAGGGCGAGACATTTACCGTCCGCGCTAGCTACGGGATCCAGCCTGCGTTGTTGCATCTGTTCGCTCCCCTCTTGACCGATATCCCGCGTGGTGACCCCGACAGCTTCGTGATCCCCGAACTGAATCGCAAGATGAAGCTCGTCGCCCAGGCAGCCGGGATGGGTTTGCATCAAGTCATTGCCCTGCCAATGGCAATTGGGTCAGAGCTGGTGGGGGTGATCTACGTTTTTCGCGCCTATGGGGGCAGCTTCACCCGCAACGACGTGCAACTGCTCCAGAGCTTTGCGGACCAGGCAGCGATTGCGGTTCATAATGCGCGTCTCTTCGAGCAGGTGACGATGGAGAAGCAGCGCCTTGACGCGATCCTGCGCCATAGCGCCGATGGCATAATGATCCTCAGACCCGATCACATCATTGACAGCATCAACCTAGCATTGTCTCGCATGACGGGGTGGCCTGTCGAGGGAGCGAAAGGCGTGTCCCATGACCAGGTGATCCGGTGGGCGCGCCGCGAGCCAGGACCGGATCTCCATGAAGCCACCGCTAACGGTTGGCCGCTGAATGAGCAGAATGTGCTGTATGTGGAAGGGGACCTGCGTCATCAGGAGGGTTCGACTCTGAGCGTGGGTATCACTTATGCCCCCCTGTTTGACGAGAGTGGGCGGCTGATCACGATCATTGCTAATGTGCGTGACATCACCAAGTTCCGGGAGGCCGAGCAGGCTAAAACGACGTTTGTGTCCGTTGTGTCGCATGAGCTGAAAACACCGGTGTCCCTGATCAAGGGTTACGCCGGAACGCTGAATCGCCCGGATGTGGAGTGGAAGCCGGAAGTGGTGCGTGAAGGGCTGGCGATTATCGAAGAGGAAGCTGATCGGCTGGCCGTCCTGATCGACAATCTGCTCGATGTCACCCGGCTTCAGTTCGGCACATTCACATTGCACTCCGGTGAGGTGGCGCTGGATGCATTAGCCAGGTCTCTGGCGAACAAGTTCGCCACCCAGACCTCCATCCATTCAATTGGGGTTTCTTTCCCGGAAGACTTTCCCGTCATTCAGGGAGATGAACAGCGTCTGGAGCAGGTGTTAGCGAACTTGATTGGCAATGCGATCAAATACTCTCCCAATGGCGGCCCGATCCAGATCAGCGGCCAGGTGCTGGCGGACGCTGTGCAAATTTCCGTGACTGACCAGGGGATCGGCATTCCCCGTGACCAGCAGGAGCTGATCTTTGACCGATTCTATCGGGTCGATAATGCTCTCTCGCGGGCGACGCAGGGAGCTGGACTGGGCCTGTACATCGTTCGCTCGATCATCGAGGCTCATGGAGGGCGCATCTGGGTGGAGAGCGAACCGGGTCGGGGCACGACTTTTTCATTCACCCTACCTCTATCGCAAGCGTGAGGGGCATGTTACAATCGTATAATTGTCTTGTCCGGCGAGATCGCCGAGCTTCCCCGAATCCCCGACTGGCCACCGGGAACATGTCTGAAAGGATGCTGTATGGGTAGACCAATGTCCACCTCCATCACGTGCCCGGTCTGTGGGCAGCCTTTTGGCGCCATCTTGGAGCGCATCCTGGATGTGAGAATTGACCCTACCGTCAAGGAGCGCCTGCTGGGCGGGCGCATTAACCTCGTTACCTGCCCACACTGTGGTTACCGCGGCGCGGTGGGCACACCCTTGCTATACCATGACCCGACCAAGAAGCTGGCGATTGTGTACGTCCCGATGGAGCTGAATCTCCAGCAAACCGATCGAGAGCGGTTGGTTGGGGATCTGACCAACGCCGTTATTCGCAGCTTGCCGGAGGATGCTCCCAAGGGGTATCTACTGCAGCCTCAGACTGCCTTGACGCTTCAGGGGTTGATCGAGCAGGTGCTAGAGGCAGATGGTGTGACCCAGGAGATGCTCCAGGCTGAGCGGCGCAAGGTGGAGTTGGTCAATGAGCTTGCCGATGCCAAGCCGGAGCAACGTGATCAGCTACTTGAGGAAAACTGGGATCTGTTCGACCTGGGTTTTCTCGAACTGCTGACCGCAACGGCGCAGGCGGCTACGCAGGCAGGCGACCAGCGGCGCGCGTTGCGATTGCTCAACATACGACAATACCTGATGGATAATACGGAGACCGGCCAGGCGCTCAAAGCTCAGCAGGAAGCCCTCCTTGAAGCCAGCCAGGAGCTTCAGTCCCTCGGCCAGAACGTGACCCGCGAAACGTTCATTGAGCTGCTGGTTCAAGCTATCGATAATCCACCGAAGGTCGATGCCCTGGCCGCATTGGGGCGTGCTCTACTGGATTACACCACCTTCCAGCTCATCACTGCGCGGATTGATGCTGCGCGAACCGAGGATGAAAAAGCAGCACTGGGGGCGCTGCGCGACCGTCTGCTGGAGATCAACGCTGAGTATGAGCAACAGGCTCGCGCTGTTATTCAGCGTGCAGCCGATACGCTCCGTATGTTGATGGCGGCCCCCGATGTTTCCAGCGCTATCATGTCGAACCTGGATCGCATCGATGACACTTTCCTTCAGGTCCTTCAGGTGAATCTAGAAGAGGCGCGCAAGTCGGGCAACACGCCGGTCTCCGACCGGCTACGGCAGATTCGGGACGAGGTGCTTCGCCTGATCCAGACCTCTGCCCCTCCGGAAATCCGGCTCATCAATGACCTGTTGTCGTTGGAATCGGAGGCCGAGTCGCTTGCGCTGTTGCGTAGCCGCCATTCCGAGATCACGCCGGACTTCATCGAGGTGATGGCCCAGATTGCCGAGCAGCTACGGGCCGGGGGTAACGAGTCAGCCGCCCAGCGCCTCGATGTGCTGCGGGCTGAAGCGGAGCAGTTTATCCTTTAGCGGGGTGCTCGCCCTTTTCTGGACTGCGACCGGGCTGGCGCAGCTTCTGATTCCTCTTCCTTATGGTGCCCTTTCAAGCGCTGCTTGCAGTGCCTGCCCCCCGATCTGCGCAGCCAGATTCGGCTCAGCTTGATCTTCTAATAAGACTGCAACCGCAATAGCGCCACCTGTCGGGCGGTGAGCGAAGCCGATGAACCAGGCGTGCAGGGTCCCCTGTGGCCCACCCAACGCCAGGCCCACGTGCCCGTGGACCTGTGCGAAGGGCAAAGCCGCTGCGCGCGCGGCCCCTGCAGAGACGGCTTGCCTCATCCACTGAGCGATCTGATCAGCACTGGCGCGGCTGATCGTCCCGCGCGGATGGCCCAATGGAGCAACGGGTTGCCACGTCCCGCCGGGCTGCCGGATGGCCTGCACCACCCTAAACGCTGGAATCTCGCCGTGATTGGCTAAAGCCGCGGCCACCTGGGCCATGTGCAAGGGGGTGACTGTCAGGCTGCCTTGGCCGATGGCGTCTAGATCGGGGTCAGGAAATGAGGGCGACCCAGCAAGATCAGCAGCCACGGTGGGCAATTCAAAGATCGGGGCTTCCAGCAAGCCGAAGCCGTTCAGGGCAGCAGTGAGCCGTCGCTGGCCAATGGCTCTGGCCAGTGACACAAAGGGTCCCGGACACGACCATAAGAAGGCGTCGTTGAGATTCTCAATTCCAGGCGGCGCGCCCGCACAGGGCAGCCTGCCGTCATCAATCGGAGCACTCAGAGCGCCCTCCCAGTTGGCAGGCAGTGCCGTTTCTCCCGCATCCAGCGCGGCTCCCAGCACGGCACTTTGCAGGATGGTGCCGGGTTGATAAAGTCCCTGGGTGGCCCGGTTTAGCAGAGGTGCAGTGGGATCATCTGATAGCGTCTCCCACTGTTCGTCGAGTCGGTTTGCATCAAACGTAGGGTTGCTAACCAGAGCGAGAACCTCACCCTGCGGAACGCTCACCAGGATGATCGCTCCCCTACGATCATGGAGCAGACGATGGACATCTTGCTGCACCTGTGCATCGAGTGTCAGTTGAATGTCCCCGCCGATCTGCGGGCGGTGCAATAGAAGGCGTGTTACTTGTTCAGCCGGAGCCGTCCACGCCAGGCCGCGCAACGCATTGTCATACGCAGCCTCGATCCCACCGACCCCGTGCCGCAGGCTGTAATAACCGACCACCGGTGCGGCTTCAGGATAAGGATAGTGCCGCGCAGTTAAACCGCTGGCCGGGTCAGTGAGGGTTGCAGCCAGGATGATTTCGTGGCGATCCACAATCTGGCCACGCTGGGTCCGTTGTTCTTCGAGGAACCGTCGCGGATTGTCCTCGCGCACCAGTAGCGCGTCACGGCGGATAAGCCCCCAGTAACCCAGCGCCATGGCCACCACGCCAAACGCAAGGAGCAAAGCCTGCCCCAGCCGGTTTAGAGGGGTTGTCATGGTGCAAAGTCGGCGAGGGGAGCGCGCTTCAGCCAGCGGAAGTGGGGTTGACTCTCGGGATCGGAGATTCGCAGCAGCAGCCCAACCAAAACGAAGCTCGACAGCAACGAGCTACCACCATAACTGACAAAGGGCAGTGTGACCCCAGTCAGGGGGATCACTTTGAGCACACCCGCTGTGATTAACAGAGACTGTGTGCCTAGCAGAATCCCGATCCCCGCCGCCAATAACGACCGGAAGGGGCGCTGTTCGTTCTGAACAGCAATCCGCATGGCCCGAAGCACCAGGATTGCCTGACAGAGCACTGCCCCCAATGCCCCGATCGCCCCCCATTCCTCGGCGATGGCCGCGAACGCAAAATCCGAGTGAACGACCGGGACGTAAGTCGGAGCGCCCAGCCCGACTCCCTGGCCGATCAGGCCACCGGCAGCGACCGCCAGCAGCGACTGCACGATCTGGAAGGCGCGGCTGTTGGCCTCAGGCCAGGGATTCCACCAGGTATCCACGCGCAGCCGCACTACGCCAAATAACTGGTAGCCGATAACGCCAGCAGCGCCCAGGAGGACCAGCCCGGTGACCAGATAGCTCCCTTTGCCAGTCGATGCGTACAGCATGGCCAGGAATACCAGGAAGAAAAGAGAAGCTCCTCCCAAATCTCGCTGCCAGATCAGAAGAACCATGCAGAAGCCCCACATCAGCACCATCGGAGCCAGATAGGGCAGCGGCGGGAGCAGCCACCGACCCAGTTGGGACTGTGCTGTGACGATCAGATCGCGTTTCTCCGCAAGGTAGCTCGCCAGAAAGACGATCAACACGATTTTCAGGGCTTCGGACGGTTGGAAAAACACCCCGGCGAAGCCTAACCACAGTCGGGGGGCGAATGGGTCGCCAGAAGGATTGACACCGACCAGCAGGGTGGCTGCTAGCAGCAACAGCCCGACGAACAGCCAGGTGTAGCGGTAGCGTTGCAAAACTCGCAGGCCAGGTCGGAGCAGGCACATGGTCAATCCGCCTGCTGTTGCGATGGCCAGCCAGATGGCCTGTCGCGCAGCGAACACAGGGGCCAGCCGGGCCACCAACGTCAACCCCCAGCCGGCCAGTAACATCACCACCGGTGCGATAAGCGGATCCCGTCGTGGGAGCAACCGGTTCAATGCAAGGTGCATCGCACTGGCGCATCCGATCCAGATCACCAGCGGCCACAGGCTCAGCCAGTTCTCCTGACGTGCCAGCGTCAACCCGATCCGGTTGAGGCTGACAAATGCCCCGGCGATGATCAGCAACAGGCGTTCACGCTGCGCAATACGATCTAGGGGAGAGGCGTCGATCATATTCCAGACTTCCAGGCACAGCTACCGCTGATATCACAAAGCCATCTGGCGTCGGTTAGAGGTACTTACTGACGATCGGCCTGAGGCGCTGGATAGTCTCTGCTGGGATATGCTGTCGATCTGTCAGCAGGGCGTTCGCAAGAGCATGTTGGCAGTTACAGATTCGCTCCGACCCAGCCAGCCGCGCCACCAGATTGGCGATGGCGTGCTGTGCGAGCCGCAGGTTTTCCTGGAGAATCCGGATCACCATTTCGACCGTCACCGGCTCTTCGCTTTCGTGCCACACGTCATAGTCTGTGACATGTGCCATTACGGCATAGCACATCTCCGCCTCGCGGGCCAGGTAGGCTTCCGGTGAGGTAGTCATGCCGATGATCGACATGCCCATTGATCGGAAGACGTTGCTCTCCCCCTTCGTGCTGAAACGTGGCCCCTCCACGGTAATGAAACATCCCCCCTCGTGCACCCGGCCACCAGCCTCACGCACGCTTTCGGCAAGAGCTTCACTGAGGTGGGAGCAGAATGGCTCTGCCACGCCGATATGGGCTACCAGCCCTTGGCCGAAAAATGTCCGCCCGCGATCACTCTTGGTCTGATCGTATAACTGATCGGGGATAACGATCTCGCCTGGTGCATAGTCTTCCCGCAAAGAGCCGCAAGCACTGATAGAGATCACTCGCTCGACGCCAAGCAGCTTAAGCGCATAGATGTTCGCTCGGTATGGCACCTCACCAGGCAGGTAGATATGGCCTCGCCCATGACGGGGCAGGAATGCCACCCGCTCCCCATTGAGTGTGCCGATGGTGATCGCATCGGATGGTGGCCCATAAGGGGTTTCGAGAGTGCGAGTCTCTATGTCAGTAAGCTGGGGCATGTCATATAGACCGGATCCACCGATGACGGCAATGCGAACAGGCTGGTTGTTCACCTCTGGCTCCTTACATATGGAGGCATGGTCAGTCCAGCTCCAATCGGAACCAGACGCGCCCAATGCCGATCTGATCACCTGAAGATAGAACCACCGTTCCAGTCACGGGGATGTCATTCACTGTTGTTCCATTGCGGCTGTGTTGATCTTCGATCCACCATTGATCACGCCGGCGTACGATCTGGGCATGCTGAACACTGGCGAAGCTATCTGGCAGAACGATCGTATTCATGGGTCCACGCCCGAGGGTGGTAACGGGTTGCAGTACGAATTCCCGTCCGACTTCGATATCTGGCCCGTCTGCTTTCACCACAATAAGGCGCGCCACGGGGTGCTGACTCGGCCTGGCGGCCTGGCTTGCCAGGCGCACATCCTGCATCAGGTAGATTAAGATCACGGCCAGAAATGCGTACAGCGCAAGAGCGATCCCAACTCTGACCACCAGAAGTGCCACATCCAGGGACATCGGGGCCTCAGCCGGGTCTATTGGGGGGGAGCGAATGGCTCAGTTCCCCCGCTGGTTTCTTGATTTGCCTGATCTGCTGTTGGAGGTTCTTCCTCGATGTAGATCAGGTTCACATCGGCCAAGCGGATGACATCCCCTGAGTGGAGGATCGCTTCGCGGACTGGAGTGCCGTTGACGGTCATGCCGCTGGCGCTGCCCAAGTCGAACATCACAAAGTGCCCAAACCGCAGACGTATCTGGGCATGATGCCTGGAAACGCTCATTGAATCGAGGATGATGTCATTGTCGCGGTGGCGGCCCAGATTCAGAATAGGTCGGTCAAGGGGGACGTACTGAGTGCCACCCACAATAAGAGTTGCCTTCACCGGTGGCTCGAACTCGGCGGCGCCCTCAGCTATGTCGAGACTCTGTGTCGTGTCGATGCGATGCTCGCGGCTGCGGGCGTGAACAGTGACATGGTGGGGCGCAATGCCTGAGTCCGCCAGCAGACGAACTTCAGGGGATTGTGTCAAGGCTAAGTTGCTCAGACGCGCCAGTTCGATCAACTCCTCGACCAGAGAAGCCTCCATCTCCGGCTGGTCGATCAGGATAGCCGTGTGATCCTCGGGATTCAGGCGAACCACATATAGGTCGGGCGCGAGTCGCTGGCCTTCTGGCCCCTCCTGCGCATAATCCTCCATCGCACGGGCTAGCTGGATCGCGACCTCGCGTGGATGCAGCCGTCCGGCAAACAGCCGCGCAAATCCGCCCTCGACAAGGCGCTGAATTCGATCCTCAAAGCGCAGGAAGCGATTGGCCATCATTCCGGCATTATAGCCCACGCTCCCTAAACAACCAACTGTTTCGACCAACCTGCTTGTGGATCCGCTTGTTGGCTGTTGCCGGGGCACCTTCGCTGCGATAAAATGGTAGCTGCTCTGGGGGATAGTTTAATCGGCAGAACAGCGGACTCTGGATCCGTTAGTTGGGGTTCGAATCCCTGTCCCCCAGCCTGTGAAGAGGCCACTCCGTTTCAGAGGGTGGCCTTGCTGCTTAACCCAGGTCGTCGATCAGCAGTTGGTCTCACGGATGGCCCTCACTGTCGCCTGTGCAACGGTCTCGACCTCGTCAGGGGCCATATCGTTATACAGGGGGAGACGGATCAGCCTGGCGCTGCATTCCTCCGTGATCGTCAGCGCTCGCTGCGAATTGGGGGTGAGGTTGGTGGCGTAGGGTGACGAGTGCAGTGGGACGAAGTGGAACGTCGCGCCGATGCCTGCGTCCTTGAGCCGTTTCAAGATCGCGTCGCGCTGTTCGGATGTCCTGGCGAGAAAGTAGAAGATATGGTAATTAGTGCCACACTCCGGTGGCACAACCGGAAGCTCCACCAATCCTTCTCCCTTCAGGGGGGTGAGGGCCTCGTAGTAGCGCTCCCAGATCGTGCGGCGACATGCCTTGATCGCCGCCCGCTTTTCGAGCTGGGTCTCCAGCATCGCTGCTTGTAGATCGGAGAGCAGGTAGCTGCTGCCAGCAGCGCGCCACGAATATTTATCCACTTCACCCCGCAGAAAAGCCGAGCGGTCAGTGCCCTTCTCGCGCACGATCTCTGCGCGTCGGGCTAGTGCGTCATCATTTGTGACGAACGCCCCACCCTCTCCACAGGTCAAGTTCTTCGTGGCGTGGAAGCTGTAGCATCCAATATTGCCTAGCGTGCCCAAGTAGTGCCCTTTGTAGGTGGCATCGACAGCCTGAGCCGCGTCTTCGATGATCGCTAACCCGTGTTCCCCCGCAATGGCTTGAAGGGCATCCATGTCTGCTGCCACCCCCGCATAGTGCACGACGATCAGGGCGCGGGTGCGCTTCGTGATCTTGCGCCGAACGTCCTCGGGGTCCAGGTTGAGCGTTCCGGGCTGGACCTCTGCAAACACGGGTGTGGCTCCACGGAGCACCACGCAGTTTGCTGCTGAGACGAAGCTGAAGCTAGGGACAATCACCTCGTCGCCGGGTGCGATCTCCAACACCAGTGTCGCCAGCTCCAGCGCATGGGTACAGGAGGGAGTAAGCAGGACGTGTCTGGCCCCAAAAGCTGCCTCCATTTTGGCCTCGACGCGCTTGCTGATCACCCCGTCGCCGACAAGGCTGCGCTCGCGCATCGCTGCAACAACTGCCTGGATATCGTCCTCTTCCACCAGGGGCCGGGTAAAGGGAATCAAGGTTTATCCCCCTTGCTTCACAAAGAAGTAGGTATATGTGACGTCCTGGGTGTTCGGGTCAGTGTAGTTGATCTGCCCGTTCACCTGAAGCCGCTCATCGATTAGAATGGTTAGCTGCTGGGTTTCCGAATAACCGATCTTGACCCAGTTGAGCGTCAGTACCCCATCGTTAGCGTCGCTGGTGGGAGTGGACGTTTCACCATAGTCGCAATCTGTTGGGGCGCATCTGGTCCACATGTGCACCAGGATCGCGCTCTCCACTACCCGAATCTGCACCCTGGAGATGCCCCCTGTGCCGGCACTCTGATTAACCCACTCTCCCACGAATGGCAGGTAGGTGGGGGTGGAAGTGACAGTTGGTGTGGTTGTCGCAGTGACGTTGGGTGTCGCTGTTGCGGCAATCACAACGATGTCCACGAACACATGGGGGCCAAACAGTAAGCCATCTGGTGTTCTAAGCTGCCAGTAGCCAACGTACTCGCCAGGTGCGGTGGGAGCTCTCAGCGACACAGTGATATCGACAGTGCTATCAATGTTAACCGGTGTCCCCGGTACGAGCGATGCCAATGGCCCTGACATGGCCTCACCACTGAAGAACACCAATTGTGTCCCCGCCGGCCAGGGCAGGCAGCCGTTATTCCGCATTCGCCAGGTTTTGTCGAATTGAGTGCCTGCTACAATCTGGCTGCCATCGGGGATAGTTACATCAGTGACAAAGCTGGCGTTGTAGGAGCACACGGTCGGAGATGGCGTGATTCCTGGCGGCAGCGTAGCTGTTGGCTGGCCGGTATCGGGGGTCTCTGTAAAGGCGGGAGTCAACAGTCCGACCTCAACGGTCTGGGTGAGGAAAGAGAAGGGCGAAGTGGGAGTCATTTCCGATTCGCCAGGGCGGATGGGCGCGTTACATGCCAGGGGAACTAGCGCCAGGACGATCAGCACCACCAGCAAGTGATCGTTTAGCGAATGTTTGGCCTCCACTGCAACTGCTCCTCTCTATCCGTGCGCATTCTTCAACACGGTAACACGTTTAGGGTTTGTAGGCAAATGACATCGGTGCAGGCTAACGGGGTGCTATAATCGCTCCCATGAGCCACACTTCCGATTCGTACTCTCTTCTGGGCGTGGATATCGGCGGAACGTTCACGGATTTTGTTCTTTTCGCTGGCGGCCAGATCGTGCTCCATAAGCGGCCAACGATGCCGCTCGATCCAGCCCAGGCCGTGTTGGATGGCGTGGCACACCTTCAGCTTAGGGCCGATGCGGACGTGGTGCACGGCTCGACGATTGCCACCAACGCGCTTCTCGAGCGCCGGGGTGCCCGCACGGCGCTGGTGACTACACGCGGATTTGCCGACGTGATCGAGATAGGCCGTCAGAACCGATCCGATCTCTATGTGCTGCTACCCCGGAAACCGGAGCCGCTGGTTCCACCGGCACTGCGTTTTGAGGTCGACGAACGGCTGGGTGCAGATGGAAACGTGCTGGTCGCGTTGAACCCCGCCGATTTACCCGCGCTGGCGGATCAGTTAGTCGAGGCCGGGGTTGAGTCGGTAGCCGTGTGCCTCCTATTCTCGTTTCTCTATCCGAATCATGAGAGGCAGATCGGGGAGGCGTTGCGTGGCCGTATGTCGGTCTCGCTATCCAGCGATATCCTACCCGAATACCGCGAGTACGAGCGGACCAGCACGACTGTTATCAACGCCTACGTTAGCCCACTGGTGGACCGCTACCTAGGGCGGTTGGAGTCAGGGCTGAATGGGCGCCATTTGCGGATCATGCAGTCCAACGGGGGTGTCATCACCGCACCAGCCGCCCGACGCGAGTCGGCGCGAACCGTCCTGTCAGGCCCAGCCGGTGGGGCTGTGGGGGCGTTTTATATCGCCCGCCAGGCAGGGTTCGAGCGCATTATCAGCTTGGATATGGGCGGAACTTCGACAGACGTGGCGCTGTTTCCGGGGCGCATTCTCCGCACCACTGAGTCATCCATTGGCGGGTTCCCGTTGCGCCTACCAATGGTAGATATTCATACAGTGGGCGCAGGGGGAGGAAGCCTTGCTCGGGTAGATGCTGGGGGGGCGCTGCGCGTCGGCCCAGAGAGCGCCGGGGCTGACCCAGGGCCTGCCTGCTATGGGAGAGGCACATCCCCCACCACCTCCGATGCGAACCTGCTGCTGGGGCGATTACACGCTGATCACTTCTTGGGCGGGGAGATGCGGCTGTTCCCCGATTGCGCCTATGAGGCTCTGGCCCGGCTGGCCGATGATTTAGGCGTTGCCACACCAGAGCACGCCGCCTGGGGTGTGATCCAGGTAACCAATGCCGCGATGGAGCGGGCCATCCGAACGATTTCCGTCGAGCGGGGCTATGATCCGCGCGACTTTGTGCTCGTGCCCTTCGGCGGGGCCGGGCCGTTGCACGCCTGTGCTCTGGCTGAAGCGTTGCAGATGCCCCTTATACTGATTCCGCGCGTGCCAGGCGTTCTTTCGGCACTGGGGATGCTCATCGCGGACCTGGTCAAGGATTATTCCCAGCATGTCATGGAGCGCCTCGACAGGCTCACTGCGCCTGCTTTGGACGCGATCTTTGCCCCCCTGGCTGAGCGTGCCATCGCGGAGATGGTGGCGGAGGGCATCGCCTCGCAGGAAATTCTCCTTGAACGTGCCCTGGATATGCGCTATGTTGGGCAATCACACGAGTTGACAGTCGCAGAGCCGCATGACGAGGACTGGGCTGCGGCGTTTCACGCTGCTCATGATCAACGCTATGGGCATCGGCATGACGATGAGCCAGTCGAGGTCGTGACCATCCGGGTTAAGGCGATTGGGCGCGGCCCTAAGCCAGAGTTCCAAATGCTGCCGAATGCGGGGCCGGATTCCCGCCCGGCGCAGATTGGCGAGAGTCGAGTGTGGTTTTCGCAGGCCGGTCCGATCCCCTCATCCCTGTACGACCGGGATTTGCTGCGTGCAGGCAATCGGTTGATGGGGCCAGCGGTCATTTTCCAGATGGACGCCACGACGGTGGTCGCGCCCAACTGGCAGGCGGAGGTGGATCCATGGGGCAATCTGTTGCTTACACGATAAGAGGGATTCGCTGGGGATGCCGGTTGGTATTGCTGGCGACGTTGCTTGGACCGCTGAAAACCGTCCGCGCGGCCCCCTTTGCTCCGGCATTGTCGGCGATCGTTGCGCCGACGCAGATGGTTCCTGCAGAAGCGGGCTACGCCTTCATCGGCGGAGGCTATCCGCTCCAAGTCTCCGTGACGATGGACAGCGTGCCTCTTGATCCCTTCTGGACTGGCGAGGGATATATGGCGCTGTTTGCCTTCGGCTTCGATGAACCCCCTGGCGAGCATACTATTGTCGTCCGGGCACGGAACCCTGCAACTGGTGAAAACATCGAAACGACGGCCACTGTGACGGTGCTGGACTTCGAATACCCCCTGGAGCAGGTTGCGTTACCCCCCAGCCTGATCCCGCTCCTGGCGCGGGATTTGAATGAGAGCGAGCTGGCCCGGCTTGGCACGATCTATGCCGTTCATACGCCGGTAGCAACCTGGGATTGGCCGTTTGCGCTGCCCGTGCCCGGTGGGATTGTCACCTCGCGCTTTGGAGGCGATCGAATCTATAACGGGGGTATGTGGCGGGCACACCACACTGGTATTGACTTCCGTCGTGCGGTTGGTGAGCCAGTCCAGGCGGCAGCTACAGGCCGGGTAGCTGTGGCCGAGTTCTTTGCGGTGCGCGGCAACGTCGTGATCGTCGATCACGGCCATGGTGTTTTCTCGCAGTATGCTCACCTCTCCGAATTCTATGTGCAGCCAGGTCAGCGCGTTTACAAAGGGCAGCTCATCGGCGCGGCGGGAGCAACGGGGCGCACCAACGGCCCCCATCTGCACTTTGAGGTCATTGTCAACGGGGTTCCCATCGACCCGCTCCGCTGGCTGGCATTGGCCCCTGACTTTGTGCCGCCGAGGGAGATTGACCCGCAGGTTTCCTCACCCACTGGAAGCTAGAGCGGAGGAACAGGGATGCTGAAAGGGGACGGCTTAGCTTGGTTGCCGATCACCTTGTTCTTTTGGCCTCCTTTCAGTATGATCTGTGCAAGAACATGTTGGATATATCTGATTTATCAGATGAATTAGGCTGCTCTACACTCCAGGAGTGACAGATATGAGCGAGGTTCAGGTTGCCGCGCGGGCAGCGTCGGCGGCTGAAGCTGAACCCATTGTGAACAACTTCCAGATCATCGTGGCGACGGTCAATGGGACAGGCAGCCAAACGGCCAACTCCACCCTGATCCGGGCTTTGTTCAGGATGGGTATCCCCGTCAATGGCAAGAACATCTTTCCCTCAAACATCCAGGGCTTGCCCACCTGGTTCACCATCCGACTCAGCCGGGATGGTTATATTGCTCGCCGCGAGCAGAGCGAGGTGCTTGTCGCCATGAACCAGGCCACGATCGCGGAGGACATCCAGAAGCTCCCGGCCAACGGCGTCGTGATCTATCCGCAGGAATGGCCCCTGACCCAACAGCGGCAGGACATAACCTACTATCCGATACCCGTCAGGGAGCTGAAAGATCGGTCTGAGGCCCCTGCCAGCCTGAAGGACTATATCGTCAACATGATCTATGTAGGAGCGTTGGCTCACCTTCTGGGCATCGAGTTGGCCGAGGTCGAGCACGCCATCCGCTTCCATTTTGAGGGCCGTGAGAAGCCAGTTCGGCTCAATATGGAGATGGTCAATGCGGCCTACCAGTGGGCAGAGGAGAACCTCGTCAAGCGCGACCCATACCGGGTGCAGCGGATGGATGCAACCAAGGACATGATCCTACTGGATGGGAACTCCGCCGCCGCGCTGGGGGCCGTCTTCGGTGGGGTTTCCGTCGTGGCCTGGTACCCGATCACGCCCTCCACCAGCCTGGCTGATGCACTGACGGACTATCTCAAGCAGCTCCGCCACGACCCAGGCACGGGGCGGGCCACTTACTCGGTGATCCAGGCGGAGGATGAGTTGGCAGCCATAGGCATGGTCGTTGGGGCTGGCTGGGCCGGTGCGCGCGCTATGACCGCCACCTCTGGCCCTGGCATTTCGCTGATGTCCGAGTTCGCCGGGCTGGCGTACTATGCCGAAGTCCCTGCTGTGATCTGGGATGTGCAACGCATGGGGCCAAGCACAGGTCTACCCACTCGCACTTCGCAGGGCGATGTGCTGAAGACGTATTTCCTGGGGCATGGTGACGTGCGGCATATCGTGCTGCTGCCCTCATCACTCAGCGAGTGTTTTGAGTTTGGCTGGCGAGCCTTCGACCTGGCCGAACGCTTGCAAACCCTCGTTTTTGTGCTAAGCGATCTTGACCTGGGTATGAACCTGTGGATGAGCAAGCCGTTTGAGTACCCTGATCAGCCAATGGATCGCGGCAAGGTGCTCACGGCGGAGGACCTCAACCAGATCGGACAGTGGGCACGCTACCGCGATGTGGATGGGGACGGCATCCCCTGGCGCACCCTGCCCGGCACCGAGCATCCACGTGCGGCCTACTTCACGCGGGGGACAGGCCATGATGAGAACGCCCGTTACAGTGAACGCCCGGCGGACTGGGTGAGCAACATGGCCCGCCTGATCCGTAAGCATGATACTGCGCGCGGGTTAGTGCCAAAGCCTATCGTGGATGAGACTGCCGGAGCCGAGATCGGCCTGATTGCCTACGGTACAACGGATCCCGCCGTGGTAGAGAGCCGCGATCGCTTGCGGGCATACGGGATTGAGACAGACTATCTTCGCCTGCGCGCGCTGCCGCTGGAGGAGACAACCCGCAGCTTCATCGCTCGACACGATCGCGTTTTCGTGGTCGAGAACAACACCGACGGCCAGATGGCCCGGTTGATCTGGATGGAGTTCCCGGAAGTGGCCCCGCGGGTGCATTCGATTGCTTACTCGGATGGCCTGCCGCTCTCCGCGCGCTGGTTGACCCATTCGGTTTTGGAGCGAGAAGGGAGAGTGACCGCATGAGCGCTGCACCAGCCAGAGTCAACGAAATTGGCCTGGAGCGTAACGATTACACGGGCAACCCCACCACTCTGTGCAAGGGGTGTGGGCATAATTCGATTGCTAACCAGATCATCGCGGTGGCTTTCGAGATGTCGCTCTCGCCATATAAGTTGATCAAGATGAGCGGCATCGGCTGCTCGAGCAAGTCGCCTGCTTACTTCCTGGGTATGTCACACGGCTTCAACGGCTTACATGGTCGTATGCCGTCCATCACCACCGGCGCCGTCATGGCTAACAGGGAGCTGAAAGCCATTGGTGTCAGCGGCGATGGCGATACGGGCAGCATCGGTATGGGGCAGTTTAAGCATATCACGCGCCGCAACGTGCCGATGGTTTATATCATCGAGAACAACGGCGTTTATGGCCTGACCAAAGGTCAGTTCTCCGCGACGGCTGATGAGGGTCTGGAACTTAAATATGCGGGGGTGCAAAAGCTTCCTGCCCTCGACCTGTGTCTGGAAGCGATGGCCTCCGAGGCAACCTTCGTGGCACGTTCCTTTGCTGGGGACGCCAAGCAGGTGCGTGAGTTGCTCAAGGCGGCGTTAAGCCATAATGGCATCGCCGTGTTGGACATCATCAGCCCGTGCGTGACCTTCAACAACGAGGCGACTTCTCCTAAGAGCTATGCTTATGGCATGGATCATACCGCGCCGCTCCAGGAGATCGTTTACATTCCACCACTCGAGGAGATTGAGGTGGATTACGAGCCAGGGCAAGAGCAGATTGTCGAGATGCACGATGGCTCCCGCCTCCTGCTGAAGAAACTGGACCCGGAGCACTACGATCCCACCGACCGCCAAGCTGCGCTGGAGTTGTTGGAATGGGCCCACAAGGAAGGGGTGTTCATCACCGGGTTGATCTATGTTGATGGGGAGCGCGAATCCTTCGTCGAGACGATGGAGTTGGTTGATACCCCTCTTGCTCACTTGAGCGATGACCAGTTGCGCCCCTCCCGTGAGGCACTTGCCCATGTGATGGCGACCATGTTTGGTGCCTGATCGTCTCTGTGAATTGCGCGCGCTTGAGCCGTATGCTACAATACGGCCCGACGTGGTGGCTGTAGCTCAATGGCAGAGCGCTTCACTGTGGATGAAGATGTTATGGGTTCGAATCCCATCAGCCACCCTCAATAGGAGCCGTTCGAACCACGCCGCAGGCTTCAGACGCTGTCTGTCGATCGGGTGGGGTTTGAATGGTTTTTTGATTCCCGAGGCCCTTCGCTCACCCTGAAGATCGCCACTCGATTTCTTCAACCTGAGCATTCTCTGGGATAAGTTCGAACACTTGCTCGATGGGGTGGTTTCTGGCCTTAGCCAGGATGGTCGCCAGCGCCAAGCCATGTGAGATGATGAGCACGCAGCCATGAGGGTGAGCTCGGGCAATGTCGTCGGTGGCCGCCCAGACGCGGGCGGCCACCTCAGCAACAGTTTCCCCTCCTGGCGGGCGTGCATGGACGGGATCGCGCCTGCGTTCCTCCCATGCCTCTGGGTAGGTCGCTGCAATATTGTGCCCTAGTTGTCCTTCCCACTCACCCAGACTCACCTCCCGCAGGCGAGGGTCCAGCGAGACGGGCAAGCACAGCGCCTGTGCCAATATCTCGGCGGTTTCCCTTGCGCGCTGAAGGTCGCTGCTGTAGATCGCCTCAAATGACCTCCCTGCCAGCCGTGTTGCCAGCATCCTGGCCTGCTGGCGTCCAGCTTTGTTGAGTGGGGGGTCGGCCTGTCCCTGGTAGCGCCCTTCCAGATTCCAGTCCGTTTGCCCATGTCTGACCAGGACGAGGTGGGTCATCGCCTTGCCGCTCCCTGACGTTCCCGATACTCTGGCAGCTCGATCATGGGTGGGCGCTCCTGCTCGGTGATCTCTTCGACTTCCAGGAAGAACCGCTCCTCAGCGTAGCGGATCAGTTTCATGGTTGTATTGACATCTTCCAGAATGGCTTGTTCATGACGCTGTTCCAGCTTGCGGATCACAGCCTGAATGATAGCGAACGACATTTTGCTCAGTGCATCAAGGGGCTGGTTATGATGGATTCGCTCTTGGAGATCCACCTGGGCAATGGCCGAGAGGCCAAATTTCTCCAGCATGTCGATCAACAGGCCGGTTTCTACGCCGTAGCCAGAGAAAAATGGTAGCTGCTCCAGTATCTTCCGTCGCCCTCCGTATTCACCAGACAGAGGTTGAACGACGCCGGAAAGCTCTGGATAGAACAGGTTCAGCAGTGGGCGGGCAGTCAGCTCAGTCACCCGTCCCCCACCACCTGCCTGAATCTTATCTCCCACTTTCAAGGGACGGCGATAAAAGCCTTTGACGAATTGGATGTGTGGGCTGACCAGCAGAGGGCCGATCAGGCCATATACAAAGCGCGGATGGATATTGACGATGTCGGTATCAATCCAGAGTATGATGTCACCACAGGTGACATACAGGCTCTTCCATAGGGCCTCTCCCTTGCCATGTCGCGCACCATACTGCGGAAGCGTCTGTTGGTGGATATACACCGGGATGCCCATCTCCCGCGCAATCTCCCGCGTCCGGTCAGTGGAGTCCGAGTCCAGCAGAACGATTTCGTCCAGCAGCGGAACCTGCTCGACCAGCGCTGCCTTGAGTGTGCCAATGACATTCCCGACTGTTTCTTCTTCATTGAGCGCAGGCAGCGCCAGGCTGATGGTTACCTCTTGTTTGCGCTTCAGAGCTAAAAGGTGCTCCAGGTCGGCAAACTCATCAGCATGATAGGTGTTCTCCGCGAACCATTCATCCACTAGAATCGAGATCGCCATCTGGCCGACGCTTTCCGCGACCGGTTCAGCCGGCATCGGGCGGCGGGATTTAACCACGATCACGCCAGTGGGATTTTCGCGCAGCACTTGATCTGCCACCGGCCCGAGCGAAGCATCGGAATCAAGCGGGCGTGCAGTTGCGCCCATGATCACCAAATCAAAGCCGCGCGCGGCTGAGAGAATAGTTCTGGCAGGGTCATCAGTCTGCGTTTCCCAGCGGTGCACCTCAGGGAGGCTATCCAGGACGCGGTCGAGGCCCCGGAAAGCAGCGTCGAGCTTCCGGGCCTGGGCCTGCGGTCGGCTATTGGGAGGCACCGATGCAGGGTAGCTGTGCAAGACCGTGATGCCGGCGCCATGAGAATGGGCTATCGCCAGCGCGATCCGTAGGGCCAGCTCGGCGTATGGCCCACCGCGAAGAGGAACCAGTATCTGTGCTGCCGGAACATCAGGCAGCGGCCCGCGCACCAGCGCGATATCGCACACGGGATAGGTGAGCACTGTCTGTGCGGTCACTTGTAACGCTTCCAGAGCGCAGGGCCATTCCAACACCAGTAGATCCGGTTCGTCTGACTGGGCCACGCTGATCAGCTCCTCCCAAGGGGTATGGGTAACCCGCACACGCGCCCGATGCCCGATCTGCCCGCTGGTAGATAGCGCGCGCAACACACGGCGGGTTTCCCGCGCCGGGATGGCTCCCACGCTGAGCGTCTCGTCCCGGGGCACAGCCACCAGCCCAACCAGGGTGATGTGTCCGTCCCCGGCCACCAGGCGGGCGGCCTGGAGCGAAAGAGCGGGGTCGCAGCCATGCAATACCGGGACGAGGATCTTGCGGAAAGGGGCAAACACGCGCCGTTTGCTCATGATCCGGCCTCCAGAAGGGGGGCGATCCACCTTGTATAGATCTGCTCCCACGTATAGGACTGACGCACTCTGGCCCGCAGCACGAACGTTGGGTTCGCGCCGAGCCGCCTCGCCATCAGAGCAGCCACCTGTTCTGGATCGGCCCCTGGTGAGAAGTAGGACGCTTGCTGACCGGCCAGGTCGCGCAGTGGCGGGATATCCGCGCAGAAGATCGGCAGGCCCGATAACCCTGCTTCCAAAATGGGAATGCCAAACCCCTCTTCACGGCTGGGTAGTAGCAACGCATCCGACAGACGATAAAAATCCGCGATGACTGCGTCCGGCAGGTAGCCATCTACCCGCTCTGCCAGGAAGTGTGCGGCTCGCTCAAGCTGTAGCTCAGCGCGCAAGGCCCTGAGCTGGTCAAAGTAGGCAGCGTTGGCCGGGTTATGTGCTCCCAGCGGGCCGGTGACGACCAGGGCAGCCTCAGGATACTCCGCGCGCAGCGCTGATAGCGCGCGCAGGGCAAGCTCGATGTTTTTTCGGGGGGTGATGCGGACGGGCAACAGCAGTATTGGCGCAGCAGAAAGGAGGTTCGTTTGATGGATCAGAGCCTGTGTTTGTGCCTCCCATTTGTAGAAGGACACAGGGTCTATCCCATTCGGGATAACCTTGATCCGTTCTAATGGGACACTCAATAGGTTCGCTAACTCGCGACGGCGGAACTCGGAGACGACGACCTGGGTAACCCCTGGCCAATCTGTTCGCAGCAGGTCCCAGGGGTCGCCATCATGCAGCTCTGAACGATAGCGGGGGGTCACCCATGCCAGGTCATGATGCCATAGTATCAAGTGTGGCGCACCTGATTGTGCTGAGACCGCTCGTAGAGCAGTGGTGAGGGCCAAGTTTTTGTGCAGCGAGCAGACATTGTGGGCGATAAGCACGTCCGTATTGGCGAGAGCGTGTTCAAGTGCCTGGCAAGTGGCTTTGACCATTGGCTCGAAGCCCGGCGGTACATGCCCTTTGTCCAGCTCTGCCTTCAGCGCCATCACTTCTGGATGGCGTGAGTCGATCAGCGGCAGTGAGATGAACTCAACGCTTGGGTCGAACGCCTCCCCCCGCCCGGCAATGACACGCACAGCATGTCCAGCCGAAGCCATCAGGCTGGCGTGGTGGCCCACCACACTCTCCACTCCGCCAACGACCGGCGGCGCAGCGTAATGGAGCAGTGCGATCTTCATGATGGCGAGTCTTCACCATCACGGGTGGCCTGGATGGCGAGGTCGATATATAGCGCTGCTGACCACCCAAATGCGGGCGCGGCCTGGGGTGGCTTATAGCCTGTGCGTGGGTCGTAGTATTCGCAAATATCAGGCTGCCCGGCGATCAGCGCCAGCGTGCGGCGACGCAGTTCGCGGGCAACCTGGGCATACCCGGAGCGGAACAGCCCCTCGATCAGCAGATAGTTGATGTTGGCCCAGGTAGGACCTCGCCACATCTGCTGAGGATCGAAGGCCGGATCGTCCAGGGCCACTGTCGGAACAGGGTATTGAGGCCAGAACTCATCCTCATCCGTTAGATGCCCGACCAACCGCGCAGCGATCTCTGGTGGCATCCGCCCCGTGATGAGCGGAAACAGGTTGAAGGGTGTCCGCACGTTGATCCGTGCTCCATTCCGTGTGGCCCAGAATAGCCCCGCGCTGGCATCCCACTTGAGCCGGATGAGGCGTCTGGCCATGCTGCCAGCACGTAGGGCCCACATTTTGGCATCCTGGTGCTCCCCGATGACGCTAGCGATCTTTGACAGAGCCTCTTGTTGCAAGCATAAGTAACTGTTGAGGTCGGGCGATTCGACCGGCATCCCATCATCCCACAGCGGGCTGTCGTCCAGACCGGATGAGTAAGGATGCTGGTACTCGCATAAGCCGTTGCCATCCACATCGTTGTTTTCAAACCACCAGTTGTTCCAATGCACCAATGGCTCGTAGATCTCGTCGAGGAACTCCCGATCACCGCTTTGTTCGTAGAGCTTCCACGCCGCCCAGGCGATCAGCGGCGGTTTGGTCACGTCAGCCTCGACCGGGTAGGACAGATGGGTCACGACGCCTTCGTCATGCACGGCATCGGGAATCATGCCGTCATGGCGCTGGTGATCCAGCAAGATGCGAATTTGATCCTCCGCCAGGCGCAAATCAACATGCCGGTAAGCCAGCGCGTGGAAGAAATTATCCCATTGCCAGGCCCCTACGTAGTAAAACTTGGAGGGGGTCATTACCTCCCGTGTGGTGTAATAGCGCGACGAGATCAGCCCAGCCCGCATGATCCACCAGGCATAGATGTACTGGGTGTGGTAGGACTCGGCCACCTCTGGCGTCGCGGCCAGCCACTCATGCCAGCGTCGGGCAGCAGCCTCTATCGCGGCTTCCGCATCTGGCACCCAGCGGTTAAAGCCAAGGCGGGGTGTGATGTTCAGTAGAGCGGCTTTCCCTCCTTGGGAGGCATCAACACACAGATGAACGATCTGTTCCCGGGGGTCGCCGGCGCTGATCTCGCTTCGCAGCACAGGGGCGTTGGTCGTGTAAGCAATGCTGCGCCTGATCTCCCCGATAAGCCGCAGCACACCACCGCGCCGGTCGGGCTGCGCTTGATCGACGCGCGCCCGAAAGGTCATGCCACATGGTGCTGCCGGGAAGGCAATCAGGAGTGTTTCTGGGTCGGCATATGTCAACCGGAAAGGGCCTAGCGCAGTCTGGCAGCAAATGCAGTGCGGATAAGTCGTGATCTCCATCGCTAGGGGGTTTCCATCGCCGTCCGTAAAGCTCCATTGATCCAGGATCGGTGGGCGGTTTCGGTAAGCCACCAGGTCCTGATCGCGTTTCACCCATCGCTCGGCCAGCCACACCGCGAAGTGCCCATCTGTGAGGAACACCAGCAGCCGCGAGGCCCGCTCAGTAAAAGGCACCTCGCGCAGGTTAATACGATTGCTGAGCGACTTCAGCAGCGGAGAGTTGACATTGTCAGCCATGGAGATGTCCCACCGGGCGCAGCCAGCACACCTCATAGGGGGCTAGCTCGATCATCGAAACGTCGGAGAGAAAGTCGTCTGTCAGTAGATTCTCAGCTCGATCGATGTGCTTAGGCAATATGACGGTCTGGCGTTCGGGGCTCACGTTATGCAGGCAGTAGACAGTTTCGCCATCCATCCGAGCACGCCGCGCCAAGCCAAACACGGCTTTTCCACAATCCAGCACCTTCTGTAGGCCCGTGGGGGCAAAGGCGGGTGAAGTACGTCGTGCCTTCAGAAGCCGCAGGTAGCGTCGGAAAATCTGATACCGTAGCGAGCCTGGGTCGGCCAGATCGCGTACTAGGCGTGTGTAGTCTAGCTTCTCTCGATTGATCGCCCTATTGTGCCCTGTTCTCTGTACTCCTTCAGGCCAGCCTCGTGATCCCACCAGGCTGTGGAAGTAAATACCCGGCACGCCCATCATCGCCAGCATGATCGCTTGCGCTGCGATAAATCGATTGACTTGGATGCTTGTTGGCTCCGAGCTGTCTGGGGCGGTCAGTGCGTCGAAGTAGTTAATGTTCAGCTCGTAGGGGCTGCGCGAGCCGTCCGGGTTGTGCTTGTAAGAGATAAGCCCACCATGTGCCAGCGCTTGCTCGACCAACACGTTGATATCGCGCTCTGGTAGGATATGATGCGCTGCATTGAGGCCGATCCCGTCGTGAGAGGCTAAGAAATTCAGGAAGGTGGCATGGTCGGAAGGGGGCCTCAGATCGGCAACCCACTCCGAAAGGATGCGGGCGTTGCCGGCGAGAAAAGTATGCAGGACAAGCGGGGGCAAAGCAAAGTTATACACTAGGTGCGCTTCGTTATGTCCATCCCCAAAATAAGCGATATTCTCCGAATGGGGGACGTTGGTTTCAGTGATCAGTTTAACGTGCGGCGCGACCATATCCAATACAGCACGGAAAAGCTGCACGATCCGATGAGTTTGTGGCAGGTGAATGCACGGCGTGCCGATCTCTTTCCACAGATAGGCAATGGCGTCGAGCCGGACGAACCTTGCGCCCCGGGCAATATAGAATAGTAGGACATCTATCATCTGCCGCAGCACAGCCGGGCTGGCATAGTTCAGATCGATCTGGTCCGCACTGAAGGTCGTCCAGACGTGTTGCTCGCCCCAGGCAGTCTGGAATGGAGTGAGCAATGGCAGGGCACGTGGACGCACAACCATTGAAAGGTCGATGGAAGGATCAACGGTGATGAAGTATTCCCGATACTGCTCATCCCCCTGGATGAATCCTACGAACCACTTACTCTGGGCTGAAACATGATTGACAACCAAATCCACCATCAGGTCGAAGCGCCGCGCCAGCCGCTCAACATCCTCCCATGTACCCAGGGTGGGATCAACTTTTCGATAATCGATCACTGAAAAGCCGTCGTCTGAGGAGGAGGGAAAGAACGGCAGCACATGCACGCCGCTGATCACCTCACTCAGATGGCCAGAAAGAAACTCTTCCAGAGTCGCCAGTGACATGGAACCAGGTTGCCGGATCATATCTCCATACGCGATCAGGATGCTGTCCTGTTCGGTGAGATCGTTCGGCTCCATGAGCGTTGGTGGGGGATGGCTGGCCTGGAAATCCTCCATCTGACGAACAAGTTCCTGGTAGCACTGGAGGCCCTTCTCCGGGCCATACAGGGATTCGAGCTTGTCCAGAATGGAACGGCTCATTGGCCCACTTCACCAAAGCAATCGCCGATCAAGGTTGTCAGTCGGCGCTCCAGAACGCGGTATGAGAAGTATCGCTTACCCAGGTGATAGTTATGTTCGGCCATCTCCTGCACCAGGCTGGGATTCTGCAGTACACGCCGGGCTTGCTCGACGGTTTCATCGGAGATAAAGCCGTCGAACTCGATGGCATGGAACCCCTTTGGTTTGATATCGATTGCGTAGATCGAGTAAGTGTTGACTACAAGAGGTCGCTGGTAGTAAACCGCCTCGAGGAATGCGTTGCCAAAACCCTCAATGGTGGAGGGATAGGTCACCAGATCGGCCTGGGAGTAGGCATCTGCCAGTGAGTACACTTTGCGTCCGTCGGTGGTCTGGGCGCGGCGGGGTTGAATGATATCGGCCACAAAGCAGGTGCTGACCCCCAGCATATCGGCAAACTCCCGTACCCGCCGCTCGTAGGCGTCTCCTTCGTCCGCCGCCGCATGAGATATCACTAACCGAGCGTTGACGCCCATACGCTTGACCAGCTCAATAGCGTGCTCGATGCCCTTTCGCTGCACCACCCTGGTCGGCTGGAGAATGAGATATTGCCCAGGCTCCATCCCCAGATCGGTGCGCAGTGCGCGTGCATAATCGTCAGGAGCGGGCGGGGGTTGGTCAAAGTCCATGACGTTGGGTATCACCATCGCTGAGGCCCCCGTTCGCAAACTCAGCTCACTGGCAGCCCACGAATTGATCGCAACGTGCCGGATGGAGGGTAACACTGGCGGGAAACTCATCCGCAGGTAATCGCCGACTGAGTGGACCAGGAATCGCTTGCGCTCCCAGTAAAAGTCGTGATGATGCGCGATAGTGGGCAACCCTGTCTCGGCGATAAATTCCGTCAGAGCCAGGCCAAAGGGCAGGTTCATTGGAATGGTGAGAGCATTCTCGCAGATGAGGAGTTGTACTGCGTAATGATTTACGAAGGCATAGAGTTGTTCCTTTAAGTGCTCTTTCGTCTCTAAAATCACTTTGGTGGTTTGCGGCGGGCGAGCAGGGATAGGGATGTACCATGAAGGCCGGGGCACATGACGAAGCTGGAGAGTCTCCACCAGCTCGGTTAGCGCCCAAGGTTCATTGAAGGCGATGGTATTGATGGCATCAATGGTTGGATGGCTGAACGATGCCTCTGGAACAACGAAGCTGCGATCCGGTGGCCTATCCGAAGCGCCTGCAAAGTAGAAGCACGTATGGCCCAACTTCTCCAGAACTTCAACCCACTTCTGCGCTTCGAGGGATACACCGTCTGTCCCGCTGAAGCGGGTGGCAACAAAGCCGATATGCAGCTTGTTTAGAGGGGGCTTTGTGTCCATAGCAGCCTGTCCCGCAGTCATGAGCCAATCGCAAACCTCATTGTATGCGGGGTGTGGCAATCTGCCACTTCGCTCAATCTGCCTGGCCGGATTGCTCCTCCGTCCCCATTGAGGGAAGGATTCTGAAAGGGATTCCCGTATCCGCCTGGAGGCGGTCGGCTAATTCACGCAGGTGAGAGAGTGCGAACTTATTTCCTTCCTCCCCAGGGTATCCGAGCACAACGAGTGTTGCCTTTTCCTCTATAGCCGCCGCAGCAAGTTCCGTGGCAAAGCTGCCTTCGCGGATCAGAAAGCGGGCCGGGATGCCTTGCTGCTCTGCTCGCTCCACTGCCATGGTCATCAGAAATCGCGCCATCTGTTCGAGTTCTTCCTCTACCACCTCTGACCGCATGGCGTAATTGGCATGCTTCATGAACTCCATATCGAAGATAAACAGGAATACCAGCTTATCCCCCGCTGCCTTTGCCAATTCGATAGCTGCTTCCTGAGTGCGTTGGCTCTCTTCCCCGCCCCGTGTTGCGCACAGTATCTTGCCCACGACCCGCTCCCTAAACGATGAACCGCAGGATGAGCCATACCGATCCCAGCGTCACTGTCACCAGGGTGGCTGGGAGGCCGATTCGTAGGAACTTCATGAACGTGATCGGATAGCCTGCCCGCTCTGTGATCCCGGCTACAACCAGGTTGGCGGACGAGGCGATCAAGGAGCTATTTCCACCCAGGTCCGAGCCGAGGGCCAGGGCATAGTACAGTGCATTCCCCGCAAGACCCGGCACAGACCGGCTCAAGGCTCTGCCTACTGGCAGCATAGCAGCAGCGAAGGGAATGTTGTCGATCACGCCAGAGAAGATGGCAGCCATCCAGACGATGCTCAAGACCGATGCCCATGCGCTGTTGCCCACCACGCGCTCCATCCCAGCCGCGATCAGGGAGATTAAACCAACTTCCCTCACCGCACCAATGACCATAAACAGGCCAATGAAGAAGATCAATGTTGTCCAGTCTACTACAGTCATCATGGCGTCGATATCGGGGTTGACCCAGATCAGCATGGCTACCGCAGCAATAAGAGCCGAAACAGCGGGTGTCAGATGAATGGTCTCACCAAAGACGAATAGCAAAAGCAAGATGGTGAACACAATGCCAGCTTTGCGGAGCTTGGCCGGATCCTCGATCCGCGTGTTGGCCTCGAGCTGTTTCAGCAAGTTCGCCGACTGGGCGGGGCTTATGCGACGGTACTCTTTGCGGTAGCGGAGCAGCACGTAGGCGATCAGACCCGCTTCAGCGAGGATCACGCCGGGGGTCTGGTTGACCAGAAAATCGTTGAAGCTCAGGCCTGCATAGGAACCTACCATGATGTTCACCGGTGTGCCGACCAAAGTCGCCAGCCCGCCGACGTTTGAGGCAAGCAGCGCGGGCATGACCAGCGCTAGCGGATTCATCCCCACCACCAGAGCGATTTCGAGAATGATGGGACTCATCAGGAGCATGGTGGTCACATTATCCAAGAGCGCTGAGGTGGCTGCGGCAATGAGCATGAGGATGATGGTCAACCGCCAAGCGTGCCCCCGCGATAACCGATAAGCCTGGTAGGCCAGCCATTGGAAGATGCCGGTCTCTTCGATGATGCCGATCACGATCATCATGCCCAACAGAAGGAAAATGACCTCAAAGTCCACATGCCCCAGGGCTTGCTCGAAGTTGAAAATGTACAGGTTAGGGTTGAGCGCGCCGCCAATGAAACTCACGGCAAAAATGGTTGCTACAGCCAGCAGCGCTGCCAACGTGTTATGAAACCGCTCGTTTGCGATCAGCCCCAGCATCCCAACAAAGATGGCGTTTGTGATCCAGAAGCTGATTGTAATCCGCCGCTCTAGAACGATGTCCCTGGTTAGAAACGACCCCTCAGCCAGGAGAATTGCCAGCTCTTCTCCCTCTGGGCTCCAGTTGTGAGTCCAAAAGTGAGCGCGCTCGACCTCGATTCGGACGCTGGAAGCTACTTCATCACCCGGCAGGATCAGCACATACTCGCCATCCGGCTGGCTGTGAGTTTCTGCAATCGGTTCATCCTCTCTGTTGACGTACAACCTGAGCCTGGCATCGCGGATTGGCTCGCCGTACTCGTCCAGAATGCGGCCAGCTACCCCCCGGTTGGCTGCCACAGCGACTGCCGGGGAGCGTACATGGGCGGCAACCCACAGGCCCACGATCAGCGCAAGGGCCAGATAGGGAACCCAACGAGCCAAAGGGCGAGCAGGGTTCAGCCTGGGTGGTAGCCTGCTTGGCGCCCTCGCAACCCGGCGGCACATCATCAGTCCATGAGCCATAGCCACAAACTCTGGTAAGGGGCAAGCATCGTTCGGAGTAATGAAGCTCGCTGTCTGAGTACAGAATGGCCCTGGCTTTCCAGGACCTCGATCCCCCTGCGCTCCAGCAGGGCCATGTCATCCACCATTGCCTCTTGATCTTCCTCGGTCAGGTTGTGCAGGATGAGAAAGCTCTCATCCCTGTGGATAC
>DAOTYF010000092.1:0-1540 GCA_034434995.1 Anaerolineae bacterium | reverse complement strand
TAATACCACAGCCGAAAGCGGACGAATGGCAGCCATGCCACCACATAGTTAAGCAGATACACTTTGAAGAAGATATAGATGCGTGTGCTTAGCCAGTCACGCAGTCGTCTCATCTCACGATCTCCATGTCCCTAACGTGCACCACGGCACTTCAACCGGCGAAAAGGCTACTGAATGGCTCTGGAAGTGATAGTGACCGTCCGCCGTCCTCAGAATGAAGAGCAGGCAACTGTGACGCATGCACAGCTACCACTTGTCCGTGAAAGGTCAGCAACATATCACCTTGAACAGGTTGGGCCTCTTTGTCTTTCAAGTAGAACAGGTTATAGCCCATCTCGCGAAAATTGTGTTCAATAGACCGGATTGTGTCGGATGCCAAAAGCATAGGATGCATCTCGACTACCAGAATGCTATACCGTCCTGCCGATAACCCCTGGCGCATTCCGGCAAGCGCAGCCGCTTCACCCCCCTCGATATCCATCTTGACAACATCTACCCGCTGGATATCCATATCATCACAGAAGGAATCTAGTGTAACGGTCTGTGTATCAATCCGCTGGCTTAGACCAGACGTGCGAAACAGACTGCCTGCTCCCGGTTGAATCATCTGGGGAACATAAAGAGTCGTTGTGCCAAGTGTATCACTGACAGCCATGGGGACAAGCCGCATCCGATCAAACTTATTGATCACAACATTCCTCATATATTGGGCTTGCAAGCGAGGATTCGGCTCAAAAGAGTAGACATAGGCAGTCTCTGGCGCAAAACGGTGCGCGATCAATGAAAAGTAGCCGCAGTGGGATCCGACATCCACGATCACCTGTGCAGAAGAAGCAAGGTAAGAAAGCCAACGTGACAGTTCTGGGTCCCAAACCCCCTTCACCATGATATTGGTCTGAAGCAGGTCCCGCAGATCGAGTTCCATTGAAAAACCATCCAGTTGCTTTTGGCTTCGCCAGTGAAAGGGAAGCATTGCTAAGACGTACAATAGAGGGTAAGGAAGGGATCGGGTATATAAGAAACGTGCCCAGCGAGCGTATAATTCGTAGAAGGTCACATTTCGCCTCCGATCGTCTCAAATGAAGAAGCAACACTTCGATAAAGAGAGCATGTGACTCTCCTATTATGTTATTCCTAAGTCCGCTTAAATCCCAAGTTGGCTATCACAAGCCCGAACACCTCTTTAACACGCTCCTGTTCCAACAAGCCAATTATCACAGCGAACAAGACTGTACTCCCAACACCTTTGGCAAGAAATGAGATAGCCGCCCCGCCCCCCATCACTGACCCAATCCAGACCAGCGACGGGGTCAAAACCACGCACAGTCCAGCCGGCAACAAATAGAGGGAGAGCAGGTTAACCTGAAGCTCGCGCGAGACATACCATTGTGACAGCATCATGCCGGTAAACATCATCAGGCTGATTGCTACAGCGACCCCTGCCGCCCCCCACTTCAGGACAGCTACCGGCGCCAGAACCAGCAGGATAACTGCCATGACGGCAGTCACGCGGCGGGCAAGCCTTTCGCGGCGGACCGGT
>DAOTYF010000091.1:0-3844 GCA_034434995.1 Anaerolineae bacterium | reverse complement strand
CGCATCGGTGAAGGCCAGCACCTCCCCCCGCGCCAGCGCCAGCCCGGTGTTTCGGGCCGCGTAAGCGCCGGGGGTCGCCTCGCGGGCCAGGCGCACGTGCGGGAAGGCGGTCACCACCGGGGCGACCGGCTCGTCCGAGCCGTTATCCACCACGATCACCTCGTAGCGGTCTGCCGGGTAGGTCTGGTTCTCCAGCGCTTCCAGACACACCCTCAGCCGCTCGGCGTCGTTGTAGACCGGAACCACCACCGATACGAGGGGGGTGGCCTGATTGGTAGGCGATGCGCACAACCCGATACGATCCTTTATGATAATACCAGTTAAGAAGGGCGGGCGCGGGCGCAAAGCGCCCAGCAGTACCCGCCCCCACAGGGTAACCATGTCCTCTCAGCCGCACTCCGCCGGAGCGCCGGTCGGAGCGCCGGTCGGAGTGCCGGTTCCCTATTCCACCAATTGCCTGTGTTACTTGGCGATCCGCCTCACCTCTGCTTCCATCAGCGCGTACGCGGGGCGCCACCCAGGGCCAGCCGCATTTTCTCGGCAGCCCGCACGCCCCGCACCCACGCCATGACGACCATCATCTTCAGCACGTCGGGCAGGCTGTAGCCGCTGCGCAGGATTCGCCGTATCGCCCGGGGTGGGGGGGCGAAATCCTCCAGGAAGAAGGGAATGTCGGCGATCCCCCGGTGGGGGTGGTGCCTCCGGTGCAAGCCCAGCTCGCCCCCCACCAGGCGGATGTGCTGGCGGCGGATTTCCTGGAAGGTATGGCGGGCGGGATGCCGCACACAGGCATCCTCGGCGTACACCTGTCGGTAGCCATGCTCGTGCACCCGCCAGCCCCAATCCGCATCACCGGCGGGGTTCACGCGGGCATCAAACAAGCCGACGCGATCCATCACCGCCCGCGTGGTGAACAGGTTGGCCGTGGGAGCGAAGCGGTAATCCCGCAGGAAGCTCTCCGTGCGCAGCGCGTGGTTCACGGACTCGTAGAGTTCGACGGCGGTGGGGCGCTCAGGGTCGCGGGGGAAGACCTCGATGCGGCCTCCCACCAGGCCGCACCCCGGCTCGCTGAGCAGCCGCGCCGTGCCCTTCTCGATCCAGTCCGGGTAGGGGATGCAATCTGCATCGGTGAAGGCCAACACCTCCCCTTGCGCCAGCGCCAGCCCGGTGTTCCGAGCGGGGTCGGGGCCGGGGGTGGCCTCGTAAGCCAGGCGCACGTGCGGGAAGGCGGCCACCGCCGGGGCGACCGGCTCGTCCGACCCGTTATCCACCACGATCACCTCGTAGCGGTCCGCCGGGTAGGTCTGGTTTTCCAGCACTTCCAGACACACCCTCAGCCGCTGTGTGTCGTTGTAGACCGGAATCACCACCGATACAAAGGGCACAGCTTGGCTCATGCCCTGCACCCGGCTAGCTGGTTCATGCTGTTCATGGCGCGTATCAAGAAAGAGTCCTCTAGCCGAGCCAACTTCAGGCCATTGATTCCAGCGACGCCAACCTGTCGGCACGACCCGGCGTGCCTACCAGTGTAGCGCCCGGAACGACCTGAATCAAGTGTAGCGGAGAAACGGGCACGGCGGCTGCCCAACGTTAGTACCATTGGCCTATCCCCTGCCGCAAAACAGCCGCGACGCCCACCCCTGGCGTCGCGGCTGTTGCCCTTTTCGGAGTGGTGTTGCGCCGTTCAGCACTTCATACCTCCACCCGCTTCTCCAACAGCGCCAGAAGCAGTCGCACGCCGTTCTCCACATCGTTGATGTCCACCATCTCGCTGGTGGTGTGGATGTAGCGGCAGGGAATGCTCAGGCAGCCCGCCTTGACCCCCGCCCGCACAAGCTGCATCGAGGCCGCGTCAGTTGATCCAGCGACCAGCACCTCGCGCTGGGTAGGCACGCGGGCGCGGCGGGCTGCCTCCTCCATCAACGCAATGACCTCCGGCGCGGCCAGCATCCCCGAATCCTTGACCTTGATGGCCGGGCCTTTGCCCAGCGCGACCTCCATCTTGTGGCCCTTGGGCGTATCGCCGGTGCGGGTCACGTCGATGGCAATGCCCAGCAGGGGATCGACGCCGTAGGCCGCTGTGCGCGCCCCGCGCAGCCCCACCTCCTCCTGGGTGCTGAACACGAACGCCACCTCGTTGGCGAGCTTATCGGCGCGGCGCAGCACCTCAATCTGAATCGCGCAGCCGATGCGGTCGTCCATGCTCTTGGCGATCAGCCGCTCACCGTTGACCACCATCTCGCGGGCAAAGCCCGCCGCATCGCCAACCCGGATGCCGTGATCGGGGCTGCCCGCGTCGATGTACAACTGCTCGTAGGTAGGGGCCTTGTTGTTATCCTCGCGCTGCTCGACGTAGATCGCGCCCAGCGTGCCATCGGCGAAGCGCACCCGGTTGCCGATCAGCGTGAGCGGCATCACCCCGCCGATGGGGGTGAAGCGCAGGAAGCCCTCCCGATCCACATGGGTGACCATCACGCCGATCTCGTCCATGTGGGCGGAGAGCATCACGCGCGGGGCATGGCTCCTTCGGGATCGCTTCCAGGCGATAATGTTGCCCAGGGCGTCCACGCTCACCTCGTCGGCCAGCCCGTCGATCTCTTCCAGGATCAGGGCGCGAATCTGATCCTCGTGGCCGCTAGGCCCATAACATTCGACCAGCTTACGGATCGTATCAATCATCAGTGCGCTCCAAGAACGGGAACGGATTGCTGGGCATCAGCGTTCCAATACACCCCATTCCAGCCGGGCCAGCGCTGCCCGCATCAGCCGGATGGTGTGCTGATAATCCTTCTTGAGCAGGATCGCCGCCGGGCTGTGGATGTAGCGGCAGGGGACGCTCAGCGCGGCCACCGGGACGCCTGTGTGTGCCCGGTTGATCTCGCTGCCATCCGTCCCGCCCACCCCCGGCTGCTTGAACTGGTAGGGGATGCCCAGATCGTCGGCGGCCTCCATCAGCAGGCGGTTCAGGCGCGGATCGTAGATCACGCTGTTGTCCATCGTGCTGAGCGCGGGGCCTTTGCCCAGCTCCGTCGTCCGGGAAAGGTCGGTATCCTCCGGCTGGGGCAGGTCGTCGGCGATGGTTCCTTCCAGCACAAAGCCCACGTCGGGGCCGATGGCGTAGGCGGCGACGCGCGCCCCAGCCTTGCCGACCTCCTCCTGCACCGCGAACACCCCCCACAGGTCAAAGGGATAGGGTTCGCCCTGGAGCAGATGCACCAGCACCGCACAGCCCGCCCGGTCGTCGAACGCCTTGCCGCGCACCGTCGGCCCGAGGTCGAGGAAGGGCGTGTCGAAGCCGATGCGCGTCCCCAGCGCAGCCTGACCTTCGGCGGCCTCTTTGTTCTTCGCCCCAATGTCTACCCGCAGCGCCTCCATGTCGGGGGCCTTATCGCGCTCGCTGTTGGTGAGCAGGTGCGTTGGCTTGGCCCCGATCACGCCGGGTAGCTTCTTGGGGCCGACCCGCACCCGCGTGCCGGGCAGGATGCGCTCATCCAGCCCGCCGACGGCGGCCACCTTGAGCATCCCGTTGGAATCGTGCCCGGTGACCATCAGCCCGACCTCGTCCATGTGGGCGTCGATCATGACGGTCAGCCGATGGCTATCCCCCGTGCCGCGCTTGAGCGCCAGCACGTTACCCATGTGATCCGTCCGCACCTCGTCCACGTGCGGGGTGATGAGGTCGAGGATGGCGCGGCGGGCTTCGCCTTCCGCCCCGCTGACCCCCATCGCTTCGGAGAGCCGTTTGAGGATTCTCATAGAAAGTTCGGCGCGGAGACCACTGCTTCTTCAGGCGGGGGAGGCAGCGCCCCTCCCTTTGTCAGGCTTGCCAAGTCGGGTAGTCCCC
>DAOTYF010000090.1:0-25870 GCA_034434995.1 Anaerolineae bacterium | reverse complement strand
CTCCCCCCCGCCTCCTTCGCCATCGCCTACGCCGCTGACCACGCCGCTGTGGACGCCTCTGCCGACGTACACCCTGGTTGATGAGGTGGCCCTCTTGCCCGACCCCCTTGGTGCTGGCGAGCCAGCCTATCCTTTCCGGCTCCAGGATGAGGTCACCTATCAGGCTAACACCAACAGCGAGGGTTGCGATTGGATGAGCATCGCTGGGCAGGTGCTCGATCTCAACGGCAACCCGGTGTTTCAGGTAGGGGTCGAGGTAAAAGGGGAGAGCTTTGAGCAATTCGTCTGGGCTGGCTCTGCGACAGCCTTTGGGCCATCGGGCTACGAGGTCTTCCTCAATGACTCACCTTACGCCCAAACATGGCAGGTGCGGCTGCTGAATTTCAATACCCTACCACTCTCGGAAGTGATCGAGGTGGTCACGCGCTCCTCGTGCCAGGCGAACGTGGCGCTGGTCAACTTCGTCCAGTATCGGGAATGGGCACCGTGAGACGGTGACCCCGCGGCTGCCCTGTCACCGACAAACAGGGGGGAAGGTCTGAACACGCTGTACATTGTCCCCACGCCGATAGGCAACCTGGAAGACATCACCCTGCGGGCGCTGCGGGTGCTGAAGGAGGTCTCGCTGATCGCCGCCGAGGACACCCGCACTACCGCCCGGCTGCTGGCTCGCTATTCCATCCAGACCCCCCTGACCAGCTATCATGAGCACAACCGGCTGAGCAAGCTCGACGCAATCCTGGCCGCGCTGGCAACCGGTGATGTGGCGCTGGTCTCCGATGCCGGGACGCCGGGCCTCTCCGACCCCGGCTACGAACTGATCTGCGCCTGCATCGAACGTGGCGTGACGGTTGTACCGTTGCCAGGGCCGAGCGCGTTGTTGCCCGCCCTGGTGGCTTCTGGTCTGCCAGCGGATAGCTTCCTGTATCTGGGCTTTCTGCCGCGCAAGCCTGGCCCCCGTCGCGCCGCCCTGAAAGCAGTGGCCGGACTTGGCTATACACTGGTGTTCTACGAAGCGCCTCATCGCCTGATCGAGACGCTGCGCGATCTGTTCGATGTGCTGGGGGCGCGACCGGCTGTGGTGGCACGCGAACTGACCAAGGTGCATGAGGAAATCTGGCGCGGCACGCTTGATGAGGCGCTGGCGGCTTTTGAGCAGCGCCCGGTGCGAGGGGAGATTACCCTGGTGGTAGGCGGGGCCGCGTTGCCGCCGGTTGCTGTGTGGGATGAGAGTCAGGTGCGTGCAGCGCTGGCTGCGCGGTTGGCACGCGGCGAATCGCGCTCGGCGGCAGCGCGCGCCGTGTCCGAGGAATCCGGCTGGCCGCGGCGGGATGTTTATCATCTGGACGGCTCGTGAGGCTTACGCTATAACACAGGGCATGAGGCAACGTTCTCTGATCCAGGTCTGTGCTGGGATCGTGATGGCGGTTATGCTGGCGGGCTGTAGCGGATCGCGCGGCGGCCTGCCCCGGCCTATCGCCACCATACCGGAAGGAACTCGCACGGCTCTGGTAGCGGATCGTCCTACCCTGCCGCCAACGTTCACGCCCTCCCCAACGCAGCCGCTCACGATCCCGGAGTCTCCTAGCCCCATCCTCGGCACGCCCACAGCCACTCTCACTCTCACCCCGACGCTGGCCCCCTCCCCGACCCGCACGCCCCCGCCGATCCCTAGCGCCACACCCACCTGGACACCCGACGTGCGCTTGTTGCCACCAACCCGGCTCCCGACGAGCGGCCCTACACGTACTCCTCTTCCGATTCCGACCTTCAATGCATCCGGCACTCCGATTGCCTTTGGATGCAGTGGCATTGCCAACGCACCCAACCTGCTGAACAATGGGGGCTTTGAGGGCACGACTTATATCCAGGGTTATGGCGACATGACGATCCCAGAGGGGTGGACAGCCTTTTGGAAGCCAGAGGGAACACCTGTTACATACGACCCGAACAACACCGACGGCTACTTCCGCCCAGAGATGCGCATCGTGCCGAATGCCCCGCCCTATACCGATCCACCGCGTGTGCTGGCCGGGCAACAGGCGTTGCTGGTCACGGGGGGCAACAAGGTGTTTGATGCGGGGGTCTTCCAGCAGGTGGAGGTCTACTATGGGGATATGCTGTGCCTGACCGGGTTCGCCCATGCATGGAGCAGCCACCGTTCAGACGACCCCTTTCATTCGCTGCTGGAGACCAACGATGATCGTCGCAATGCCAACTTCCAGCTTGGCATTGACCCCACTGGCGGAACGGTGCCCTGGTCGCCAGTGGTGATATGGGGCGCGGCGGCACACCTGTATGATACCTATCAGCCAATCCCCGGCATCCAGGCGCAGGCGAAGTTCGGCACGGTCACCGTATTTGTGCGCGGCTATACTATGTGGCGTTTCGACCACAACGATCTGTTCTTCGACGATATCCGTCTGGTGCGTGTGCCGGGATCGTGAGCTTGGGCCTTTTTCAAGGCTTGTCTGTCTACGCCAGGTGTCACGAACTCACCTGAGAATCCCCTCGTCTCTGGCTGATGTTGTGCAGAATATCTTCCAGTGAGGTCCACAGGCTATGGCCCTCATCCAGGGAAAAATCCATCGTCCATGCCCCGTCGCGGTTCACCCCGCCGACCTCGATCATCCCCTCATCCGGTTTGTAGGTCAGCCTAATGTTATTGGTGACTCCAGCCGGGACGCGCTGCTGACTGGCGACCGTCTCAATACGTCCAGTGAGGTTGGCCGCAGCCTGCGGGTAGAGAACCTGCGTTAGCTGTGCCCATAACTTCTGCGCTGCATTATCGGTGATCGGAAAGGTGTGCTCTTCCTGCTCAGCCTGGGCCAGCAACACAATCTGCTCTGGCTGATCGAGGGCTGTAGAGGCTCGCACTCTGGCAACCACCCCCAGGTCATGGTAGACAGGCCCTCCACTCATCGGCTCTCCTCCTTACGTGGCCCGGGGGTGAACGCCGCCAGCCACGCCCTGCCCTATCCGATAGGTCTTCGTACTCAGATCACGTCCTTGCGCTTCTGGATGATCAGAATGGCAACAAACAAGAGGGTGATGATCACCATCTGAGCAACCCAGGTTGAGATGATCTTGGTGGAATAGGCAACCACATCTCGCTTGTCGACGAAGGTCCAGCCCATATCCCGGTGGATCTGGTTCACCAGGGTCTCGGCAGGCTGGACGGCTGCTGCACGGGCCACCTGCCAGTCTGCCAACTCCGTCTGGTAGCTGACCATGGCAGCCTGGAACACCTCGGCCTCAGCCCGGTAGAGGTCGAGGTCCGCCCGATAGGCGTCCTGTATCTCATTGACTTGCGCCTCCCATTCCTGGAGTGCTGCGAAGTAATCTGCCATCGCGATCTGGTCCGATTGATCTTCGGGTTCTTCCGGTCGGGGCGGCAGGACAGGCTCAGGCGGTTCCGGGCGGAGAGGCGGTGGCTCTGTTGGTGGGGGCTGGTCGATCAGGGGATTGTAGAACTGCCCCAGGCTGGGGAAGTTGCACGAGTCCGGGTTGAGCATCGCCAGGCCCATGCAGTTGCATCCCAGCCGCTCTTTGTCCTCCAGCGAGAGCGCATCGCGCTGCGACTTGGGCAGGTCCCAGCAGGGGTCGCGGGCTACATCCGAACCAACGCCCGTGATCGCCATCAGCGCTTCGTAGGCCCAGCGAGTCGGTGCAGGCGCACTCACAAAGGTCGGCAGCGGGATCAGGGCGCCGCCCAGCACGATCTGAGGCAGCAGCAGCAGGATAACCACGAGCGGCGCCGAGTTAGGGTTGGGGGCCAGTGCGGAGGCGAACAGCCCCAGCATCATACCGGCCATGGTGGCTAGCGCCATGGTGATGTAGATCAGGATGAATTCGATAGCGCCGCCTGGCATTCGGAAAGCCATGTAGCGGATGATGACATAGGCGGCGGACTGGTAGAGCGCCAATAGGACAGCGACCCAGATTTTGGACATAACGTAGGGCAGGATCTTCAGGTTGACCAGCCGCTCGCGCTTGTAGATATCCTGCTCCTTGACAATCTCGCGCATGGTCGCCAGTGCGCCGATCATCACGGCATTGACCGGCATCAGGAACAGCATGATCATCACGCTGAAGACATTGCCATCGTAGAAGTCGAAGGTATTAGGCCCCAGCAAGGCCGCTAGCAGGAAGTCAATCAGGCTGATCAGGGGCGCAGCCGCCAACATGAGAATCAAGCTGAAGCGATCACGGGTCAGTATCTTAATGTTGCGCGACGAGAGAATGACGAACTGTCGAAAAGGCAGCATCAGGCGGTTAACCATACTCGCTTTCCCCTTGGCTCTAACGTGATGCCCACTGAGCGTGGGTTTCGTGGCCCCGGCTCTGCAGGGGCTGCACGATGTATTGCTGATAAGCTGCGTAGCCCCGATAGCGCTCAGCCCAGTCTGCGGGCGAGCCAAGGCGCGAATCATCCAGGATGGCGTAGATTTCGTCAAACTCGATCTCACGAGCGCGGCGGTCACGCTCGGAACGATACTGGTCGAAGTACTGGAGGGCCTCCTCAGGCGGGCCGAACCAAGCCAGATAACCGCCACGCGCGAGGAAGATCACCTTATCCGCCAGCATCACGTTCTTAGTCGCGTGGGTGATCAGCACAATCGTGCGTCCCTGGTCAGCCAGGCGGCGCATCAGTTGCATCAGGGCTGTCTCCGTGCCGGGGTCGAGGCCGGAAGTTGGCTCGTCCAGGAAGAACAGACCGGGCTTAGTCAGCAGTTCCACGCCGATGGAGACGCGCTTCTGTTGCCCGCCACTCAGGCCGCTGATCTGAACGTCCTTGCGGTGTGCCAGGTCGAGGTCCTCCAGCACCTCATGGACACGCTGGTGGCGTTCGGCTTTAGTCGTATCAGGGGGCATTCGTAACCGGGCTGAGTAATCCAGGGCTTCAAAGACCGTCAGCTCCATGTGGATAATATCTCGCTGCGGGACGAAGCCGATGTTGTTGCGGATCGCATCGAAGTTGCGGTACACGTCGGTGCCGTTGACCAGAACCTGTCCATGCGTGGCTGGGCGGTAGCCGGCGATAGCATCGACCAGGGTGGACTTGCCGCCGCCGCTCTGGCCGACCACGACGATAAACTCGCGGGGCTGGAAGACGACCGAGATATCCTGCAGGATGTTCAAGTCTTTACGTACCCATTTCTGAAGACCGATTGCCTCAACCAGCAGCCCGCCCTCTTCGTCGAACTGGGCCAACTGGTCCTGGCCGAGCACAAATACATAGGAACCAATGCGAATGGTGTCATTGGCCTGGAGCCAGACCTCGCCCTCGATGCGCTGGTCGTTGACAAAGGTGCCGTTGGACGAGCGCAGATCGCGCACCCGGTAGCGCTGACCAACTCGTTCGATCTGCGCGTGGAAGCGGGATACGGTAGGGGTGCTCAGCACCACGTCGTTGCTGGCATCGCGCCCAATGGTCACCAGCGAGCGGTCGCCAAAAGTGATGGCGCTGATCCCCGCTCCGGCTTCTGCCTCGGCAGGTGAGGTGTAGATCATGCTGACCATCGAGCCAGGGTCCTGGCCTCCGATTCGCAACCGCATGTCGTGCTGCAAGTGAGTGGGGCCGCTCACAGGACGGCCCTCAGCCTGGATAGGGTTGCCCGCCTCAGGCGAGGGCACCAGCGTGTAGCCACCGTTATCCCGCACCAGCCTGGCATGACTGCGCGACACGATCTTGGAATTGATGACAATGTCGTTATCAGGGGCACGGCCAATGGTATATTCCGCGTGCGTCAGGGTGTAGACGCGCGTCTCTTCGCCTGCCACAGTCACCGCTAGGCTGGGCGGCTCCTCGCTATGCGGCAGCTCCAGGTCCGGCCCACCCAGGATCGTTGCCCCCACATCCTCCGGCACAGGTGGGGGTGATGGTCTGGCAGCAGGCGGCGCGACGGCCCTCTCAGCGGGTGGCTTGGTGCGTTTGGCAACCTGTGTTTCAGCCGGCGGGGCGGCGGCGTCAGGCTCTGCCTGTGCCGTCTGAGCGGGTGGCATCGATGGCTCCTCCATCTCCGCAGCCAGTGTTTCCGGGCTTTCCAACAGGGTAGCGGCCCCTACGCCCCCTTGGTCCTCCATGCTGGGGCGAGCAGATTCTGGGGCAGGTGGCGCCTCATAGCGTAGCCAGACGCTATGGCCCAGACCGATGCGGTCGCCAGGATGCAAACGGGTTGCTTGGCTGATCGGCTCATGGTTTACATAAGTTCCGTTGCTGCTACCGAGGTCTTCAATGTAAACCTGATCGTCCTGAAGGTAGAGACGGGCGTGCCGACGAGAGACTCCGGGTGCTTCGATCACGATGTCCACCGACGGATCGCGCCCGATCAATATCTGAGCCTGGCTCAGCTCAAACTCCCGGCCAGAAGAACCCTCGAGGATTAACTTAGAGAAGGCTTGAGAACTCATAGCAATACCCCCTGGTATATGCGGACTTGGTATGATGAGGGCTACGATCTCTGGACCGCAACGTATTATAGGCAGAGCAAGATAATAGTACCAACTTTGTCCCATTTTGGGGTTTATGCTATAAACTGTACGTGCTCTTGGCATGGAATGCAAACTCGTACGCCTTGATCTGTGCGCCAAGATGCTTCTGGCTCAAAACTGGCAGCGGCAGGGCATGACCAGGGAGACCCCCTGGTCGTTGCGTCCGGGGCACATTGATCTTACAATGCGAGCGTTTGGCCTTATGGCCATCGATGATCTTGGCTGTCCACTCGATTATCACCTTGTCCAGAGCTAGCAGCCACGGTCGGATTCAGAACGATCTATGCCTCGCAGGAGTTATTGGTAGATGCCTAGTCAGTTCCATATTACGCCGGAGGCCGCTCCGGAACTGCCCACCCTGGTCGAACTGCTTCGCTGGCGGGCGGCCCACCAGCCAGACAGACTGGCTTATGCGTTTCTGGAGGATGGGGAGACAGAAACTCAGCGCGTCACTTACGGGGAGCTGGATCGCCAGGCGCGGGCGGTCGCGGCCTGGCTTGAGGATGTGGGCGCGGTAGGAGAGCGTGCGCTACTGCTCTATCCGCCGGGCCTGGATTACATTGCTACCTTCTTTGGTTGCCTGTACGCTGGCGTGGTGGCGGTGCCGGCCTATCCTCCGCGCCTCAACCGCCCGGTGCCGCGCATCCAGGCCATAGTGGCTGACTCAGGGGCGACTGTTGCCCTGACCACAACCGCGATCCTGGAGGACATCGAGCGCCGCTTCGAGCAGGCTCCAGACTTGGCCGCCCTGCAATGGCTCAATACGGAGACCATTCCGGCGGGCCTGGAAGATCACTGGCAAGACCCCGGCGTGGATGCCGACACACTGGCCTTCCTCCAATATACTTCTGGCTCCACCAGCGCGCCCAAGGGCGTCATGTTGAGCCATGGAAACCTGATGTACAACTTGGCGATGATCCGCCATGGCTTCCAGATCTATTACGATGGATCAGGCGTGTTCTGGCTGCCCAGCTACCACGACATGGGCCTGATCGGCGGCATCCTGGAGCCAATGTACGTCAATGGCCCGTCTATCCTGATGCCTCCTACCTCGTTCCTCCAGCGTCCGGCCCGCTGGCTGGAAGTCATCTCGCGTTACCGGGGCTCGATCACGGGGGCGCCCAACTTCGCCTTCCAACTGTGTGTGGATAAGATCACACCCGAACAGCGCGAAAACCTCGACCTGAGTTGCCTGCGGCTCGCTTTCTGTGGGGCTGAGCCGATCCGGCTGGAAACCCTGGAAGCCTTCGCTGAGGCGTTTGAGCCGCATGGATTCCGCCGGACGGCTTTCTACCCCTGCTATGGGCTGGCCGAGAGCACGCTGCTGGTAGGCGGCGGCCAGGGGAGCGGAGAGCCGGTTCCCTGCACTGTCAAGCGGTCGGCGCTGACCCGCCATGAAGTGATCCTCACCTCTCCCGATGACGAGGATGCCCAGACCCTCACCGGCTGTGGGGGCGAGTTGCTGGACGAGAAGATCGCCATCGTCGACCCGGACAGCCAGACTCGCTGCGCTCCTAATCGGGTGGGCGAGATTTGGATAGCGGGCCAACACGTGGCCCGGGGATATTGGAACCGCCCGGAAGAGACGGCGGAGGTCTTCGGCGCGTACCTCTCGGATACGGGCGAAGGCCCTTTTCTGCGTACTGGTGATCTGGGCTTCATGGTCGATGGCGAGCTATTTGTGACCGGGCGGCTGAAGGACCTGATCATCATCCGGGGGCGCAACCACTACCCGCAGGACATCGAACTGACGGTGAGCAAGTGCCACCCTGCCCTGCAGCCGGACGCAGGAGCAGCCTTCACCGTAACCGCCGAGAATGGCGAGGAACGGCTGGTGATCGTCCAGGAAGTGGGTCGTCGTCATCGTCATCCCGATATCGAGGAAGTGGCGCGGGCCGTCCGGCGAGCGGTGGCCGAAGAGCATGGGCTTCAGGTCTATGCCCTGGTGTTGATCCAGCATCTGAAAGTGCCTCGCACATCCAGCGGCAAGATTCAGCGCCATGCCTGCCGGAACATGTTCCTGGAAGGAACGCTCGATGTAGTGGCTGAATGGCGGGCTGAGGTCCCCGACCAGACTGCCGGAACCGCCGAAGCTGAGTCCCCTGCCGCGCCTGCCGCTATCCCGGTCAAGGCCCCCGCTGCATCTGCAATCGAGGAGTGGTTGGCTGCTCAGGTCGCGCACCGCGCCGGGATGAGCCTGAGTGAGATCGATGTGCGGCGTCCTTTTGTGGACTATGGGTTGGATTCGGTGCAGGCAGTCAGCCTGACCGGCGAGCTGGAAGTGTGGCTGAACCGCTCGCTTTCTCCGACCCTGGTGTGGGATTACCCGAACATCGAGGCACTTGCAGCTTATCTAGCCGAGTCGCTCCCTGTTCCGCAGGCCCGTATGGAGGGGAGCGCCCGGCGAGGTCTCGAGAATGAGCCAATCGCCGTGATTGGCCTGAGCTGCCGCTTCCCTGGCGCCGATTCGCCAGAAGCATTTTGGCAGCTTCTGCGTGACGGCGTGGATGCCATCACGGAGGTCCCTGCCGACCGCTGGGATGTCGATAGCTACTACCATGCAGGCCCCATCACGCGCGGCAAAATGAACACCCGCTGGGGTGGCTTTCTGAGAGACGCTGACCGCTTCGACCCGCAATTCTTCGGCATTTCGCCGCGCGAGGCGGCACGTATGGATCCGCAGCACCGTCTGTTTCTGGAGGTCGCCTGGGAGGCACTGGAAAGGGCAGGGCACGCATCCAGCCAGCTCGCCGGCAGCAGGACGGCGGTCTTTGCTGGGATCAGCAGCACGGATTATTCCTGGATTCTGCTCAAGGACCCCGACCGCATTGATGCCTATACAGGGACGGGTAACGCGCACACCATTGCTGCCAACCGGATCTCCTACCTGCTCGACCTGCGCGGGCCGAGCATGGCGGTGGATACCGCCTGCTCCTCTTCACTGGTGGCTATCCATCTAGCCTGCCAGAGCCTGCGGAATGGCGAGTCGGATGTGGCGCTGGCAGGAGGCGTCAACCTGCTGCTCTCCCCGGAGCTGACGATCACCTTCTCGCAGGCCCGCATGATGGCCTCGGATGGCCGCTGCAAGACCTTCGACGCCCGTGCTGATGGCTATGTGCGGGGCGAGGGCTGTGGCGTAGTTGTGCTCAAGCGCCTCTCGGACGCCTTGCGCGATGGCGACAACGTTCTGGCGGTGGTGCGAGGCTCGGCGGTCAACCATGATGGACGCAGCAATGGCCTCACCGCGCCCAATGGCCCAGCCCAGCAGGCCGTGATCCGGGAAGCGCTGACGGATGCCGGGGTGACGCCCGACCAGATCAGCTACGTTGAGGCACATGGGACAGGCACGCCGTTGGGCGATCCCATCGAAATCCAGTCGCTACGAGCGGTGCTCGAAGAGGGCCGTGCGCCCGACCAATCCTATCTAGTTGGCTCGGTCAAAACCAACGTTGGCCACCTCGAAGCAGCAGCCGGGATCGCCGGCTTCATCAAGATCGTGCTTTCGCTGACCCACGAGGCGATCCCGCCGCACCTGCACCTGCAAGAAGTCAACCCGCACATCTCGCTCGATGGCGCTCCTCTGGTTTTCCCGACAACACTCCAGCCCTGGCCGCGCGGCGGGACGCCCCGACTGGCGGGGGTCAGTTCCTTCGGCTTCGGTGGAACTAACGCGCACGTGGTGCTGTCCGAAGCGCCCGTTATCGAGGGACTGCCGATCCCGGAGGATCAACTGGAGCGCCCGCTGCACATTCTGTCTCTCTCCGCGCGCAGCGAGTCCGCTCTCCGCAACCTGGCCCGAAGTTACGCCGATCATCTGGCGGACACACCCGCCGCGTTGCCGGATATCTGCTTCACAGCCAACGCGGGCCGCTCGCACTTTGAGCATCGGCTGGCCGTGGTTGCCGCCTCGACCGAGCACTTGCGCGAGCATCTGACCGCCTATGCCAATGGGGAGGCGGCTGCGGGTATTGCGCTCGGCGAGGTGCGATATAACAACCGCCCGCGCGTCGCCTTTCTGTTCACCGGGCAGGGTGCGCAGTATCCGGGCATGGGCCGCCTGCTATACGACACACAGCCCACGTTCCGGGCAGCACTCGATCGCTGCGCTGAGATTCTGCGTCCTATCCTGGAGCGCCCCCTGCTCTCAGTGATCTACCCAGAGCGCCCTGACGACCCGCTCCTGAACGAAACAGCCTACACCCAGCCCGCTTTGTTCTCCCTGGAATATGCTCTGGCCGAATTGTGGCGCTCCTGGGGAATCCAGCCGGACGCCGTCATGGGCCACAGCGTTGGCGAGGTCGTCGCCGCCTGCGTGGCGGGAGTCTTCAACCTGGAAGACGGCCTGACGTTGATCGCTGAGCGGGCTAGGTTGATGCAATCCCTGCCGCATGACGGGATGATGGCTGCTATCTTCGCGGACGAGGCGCGTGTCCGGGCGGCCCTCGAACCATACCTAGATCGGGTCTCCATTGCCGCACTGAACAGCCCGACCAATACCGTGATCTCAGGCCAGCGCGAGGCAGTGCAGGACATTCTGCGGGCGCTGGAAGCGCAAGGGGTCGACGCCCGTCCGCTGGCTGTCTCGCACGCCTTCCATTCGCCGCTGATGGAGCCGATCCTGGAACCATTCGAGCAGGCGGCAGGCCGCCTCAGCTTCCAGCCACCAGGCATTCCCCTGGTATCCAACCTGACTGGCGGGGCGTTGGAGCCGGGATTCGTACCGGGCGCGGATTACTGGCGGCAGCACGTCCGTAGCCCGGTTCGCTTTGCGGACGGCGTAGCTGCCCTGTCCGATCACGACATTTTCCTGGAGATCGGCCCCAGGCCCACCCTGCTAGCGATGGCCCGCCAATGTTTGCCAGATAGTCAGGCTGCCTGGCTGCCCTCTCTGCGCGAGGGGCAGGATGACTGGCAGGTTATGCTGGGCGCGTTGGGCGATCTGTATGTCCGGGGAATGGTGATCGACTGGGCTTCCTTCGATGCCGGCTATCCGCGCCGCCGCGTGATGCTGCCCACCTATCCCTTTGAGCGCGACCGGTATTGGTTCGAAACGGCTCAGGATGAGCGTCGCCAGCCAGAATCGGACTCACGCGGATCAGCGTTGGGGCAGGTGGCGAATGATCGGCTGCGGTCGGCACTGGCAGACTTCGAGGCCAAACTGGCTGGGCTGGGCGATTCCCCTCGCCTAGGCGCGATCCTGGAAGCTGCCGTCGAAGCGTTTGGGGCTGCCACCGCACACGACGCTGCTATCCCAGAGGCCCCAGACGGCCACTCACAGCCGCGCCAGGAGCAGTCGGGGATAGGTGAGCTGACGCGCGAAGGGCTGATGGCGCTGGCAGCAGCAGAGCGGCTAGCCGCCACGGAAAGCTATCTACATCAGCAGGCTGCCCGCGTGCTGCGGATCGAACCTGGGCGGCTCAGCATTGACCAGCCACTTGATACGCTGGGCCTTGACTCGCTGTTGGCGATTGAGCTTAAGAACCGTGTCGAGACAGGGCTGGGTATTTCGGTGCCTGTCGTTACGTTGCTGGAAGGGCCGACCCTTCGTGAGCTGGCCGGACGAGTGCTCGACCAGCTCGCCGAGCCAGCCGCTGCTCAGATCGTGCCGATTGGCCCAGCCCCCGATACGGGTGGCGACTACCCCCTATCCTATGGGCAGCAGGCGTTGTGGTTCCTTCATCAACTCATGCCTGGCGAGTTGTCGTTCAATGTGGCAGGCGCAGTGCGTGTGCTAGGTGAAGTCTCCCCGTCGGCCCTGCGGCAGGCATTCCAGCAGGTTGTAGATCGCCACCCATCGTTGCGAACGACCTTCCACGTGGTCGATGGTCAGCCCGTCCAGCGCATTCACGAGCATCTTGAGGCTCCCCTCCAAGAGATCGACGCCGCCACATGGAGTGAGGATCGCCTGCACGACTACCTGACGCAGGAGGCCCGCCGCGCCTTCGACCTGGAACGTGGCCCGGCCATTCGTATGATCCTGCTCAGGCGCGCTGAACAAGAACACATCCTGCTGCTGGCAGTCGATCACATTGCTACCGACTTCTGGTCTATGGCGGTGTTGGCCGACGAGATGCTGACGCTGTACCTGTCAGCGCTATCTGGCGTCCCGGCTTCGCTCCCGCCGCTCCCGATCCGGCCTGTCGATGCTGTCCACTGGCAGATGGAGCGGCTGCGGGGGCCGGAAGGCGAGTCTCTGAGTGCCTACTGGCTGGAGCAACTGGCGGGTGAGCTGCCACTGCTTGACCTGCCCACTGACCGCCCTCGCCCCTCGATTCAAACCTACCAGGGTGATGCAGAGCGCCTGATCCTGCCACCGCATCTAGCCGAGGCACTGAAGGCGTTGGCAAGGGCGCACGGCACAACGCTCTATGCAGTGTTGCTGGCTGCCTTCCAGGTTCTCCTGCATCGCTACAGCGGGCAGGATGATCTGCTGGTTGGCTCCGTCATGGCGGGACGGGGCCACCCCGACCTAGAGGGGCTAGTGGGCTACTTTGTCAACCCGGTTGCGTTGCGTGCTGACCTCTCCGGCGACCCGACCTTCACGGCCTTGCTGGAACAGGTATGGCAGACCGTCTTGGGCGGGATCGAGCACCAGGACTACCCGCTTGCTCTGCTAGCGGAGCGGCTGCGCCTGACCCGCGACCTAAGTCGCTCGCCGATCTTTGAGACCATGTTCATCCTGCAAAAGGCTCAGGTGCTTGAGGAGCAGGGCCTGAGCGCCTTTGCGCTCGGCCTGCCCGATGCGCGCCTGGTGGTGGGTGGTCTAACGCTCGAATCGATGCCGTTGGGGGGCCAGCCTGCGCAGTTCGATCTGACGCTGATGATGGCCGAGACAGGGGACAGTCTGGCAGCCTCGTTGCACTATAACACGGCGTTATTTGACCCGGTTACCGTCCGGCGGATGTTGAGCCACTTCCAGACAGTGCTCGAAGGCATCACCGCTGCCCCTGACCAGCCGGTTTCAGCTATTCCGCTGCTCGACCCGCAGGAGCGACATCAACTGCTCGTCGAGTGGAACCAGACGCACAGGGACTATCCCAGCGACCGCTGTATCCATCACCTGTTCGAGGCTCAGGTTAAGCGCACCCCTGACGCGGTGGCTGTGGCCTGCCAGGGCCAGGTGTTGACTTATCGCCAGTTGAACCGCCGCGCCAACCAGGTGGCTCATGCCTTGCAAGAACTGGGTGTGGGGCCAGACGTGCTGGTCGGCATCTACGTCGAGCGGTCGGTCGAGATGGTGGTCGGGCTGCTGGGCGTTCTCAAGGCGGGTGGGGCCTACGTGCCGCTCGACCCGGCCTACCCACCGGAGCGCATCGCCTTTATGTTGGAGGACTCCGGCGCATCGGTGCTGCTGACGCAAAAGCAGCTTGCCCCAACACTGCCGCTTCATGCCGCGCTGGTGCTTTATCTGGATGCAGAGTGGGACAGCCTAGATGGTCGTGGCACTCACAACCCCTCCAGTCCCGTCGCGCCCGATCACCTGGCCTATGTGATCTACACCTCCGGCTCAACCGGGAAGCCCAAGGGCGTCCAGGTGTTGCATCGAGGCGTGGTCAATTTCCTGTGCAGTCTGCGCCAGGAGCCGGGCCTGACCCGCCAGGACGTGCTACTGGCGGTGACCACCCTCTCGTTCGACATCGCTGGATTGGAGCTTTACCTGCCCCTGGTCGTGGGAGCGCGGGTCGAGATCGCCACCCGTGAGGAGGCCTCAGACGCTGTGCTGCTGATGGGCAGGCTGGCCGAGTCCGGCGCGACCGTGATGCAGGCCACGCCTGCCACCTGGCGGATGCTGATCGAGGCAGGCTGGCAAGGCGACCCTCACCTCCGCATCCTGTGTGGCGGCGAGGCCCTGCCGCGCGAGCTGGCCACCCAGTTGCTGGCCCGCTGCGGTGGGCTGTGGAACATGTATGGGCCGACGGAGACCACCATCTGGTCAACGCTCCACCGCGTTGAAGTGGCCGATGGGCCGATCCCAATCGGGCGACCGATTGCCAATACGCAAGTCTACCTGCTCGATTCGCGGCTGGAGCCGGTCCCTATCGGCGTGGCAGGCGAGCTGTACATCGGCGGGGATGGCGTCGCGCGCGGCTACCTGAACCGGCCCGAGCTGACCGCCGAACGTTTCGTGCCCGACCCGTTCAGCGCCGATCCCCATGCCCGCCTGTATCGTACCGGCGACCTGGCCCGCTACCGCGCCGACGGCACGATTGACTTCCTGGGCCGGGCCGACGATCAGGTGAAGGTGCGCGGTTTCCGCATCGAGCTGGGTGAGATCGAGGCAGCTCTGTCCGGCCACCCGGCGGTGCAGCAGTCCGCTGTTGTTGTCCGGCAGGATGGGACGGGCGAAAAGCGGCTGGTTGCCTACCTCGTGCCGCGCGAAGACCAACCCGTGCCCACCCCAGGCGATTTGCGGAGCTTCTTGCGGAGCACGCTGCCCGAATACATGATCCCTGCGCTGTTTGTGGCGTTGGACGAGATGCCACTAACAGCCAATGGCAAGGTAAACCGGCGCGCGCTACCTGCGCCCCTCGATGCCCGACCCGACCTGGCAGCGACCTATGTCGCGCCACGCACAGAGATGGAAGCCGAGCTGGCACAGATGGTGGCTGACGTGCTGGGTTTGGAGCGGGTGGGTGTCCACGATAGCTTCTTCGACCTGGGCGGTAACTCGCTGCTGGCAACCCGCCTGATCTTCCAGGTGCGCGAGCGCTTCCAGACACCCGTGCTGCTACGGAGCCTATTCGAGGAACCCACCGTGGCCGGCTTGGCCTATGCCATCGAGGCCGGGCAGCAGGGCGGCCTGTTCGCGGCCATGACGCTCGCCGATCTGAGCGCGGAAGCCACCCTAGACCCCGCCATCACAGGTGAGGGGCTAGCCTATGATCCTGCCGTTGAGCCGCAGTACGTCCTGCTGACCGGTGCGACGGGCTTCGTGGGGGCCTTCCTGCTACACGATCTGCTGCGCCAGACCCGCGCTGACGTACACTGTCTGGTGCGCGCTTCGAGCGCGGAAGAGGGTCAGCAACGCCTGCGCCGCAATCTGGAAGCCTATGAGCTGTGGGACGAGTCGTCCGCTAGCCGCATCATAGCAGTACCGGGCGATCTTGATCGCCCCTGGCTGGGCCTGGAACCGGAGGTGTTCGAGGCGCTGGCCCGCCAGATGGAGGCCATCTACCACAACGGGGCCATGGTGAACTTCGTCTACGGCTACGAGGCGCACAAGGCATCCAACGTGCTTGGCACACAGGAGGTGCTCCGGCTGGCCACAACTATCCGGCTCAAGCCAGTGCACTTTGTCTCGACCCTGTCGGTGTTCCACACCGGTGGACATGATAACGGTACGGTCTTCCAGGAGAATGACGATCTTGAACAGATAGGCGTGCCCTTTGGCGGCTATGCTCAGAGCAAATGGGTTGCCGAGAAGCTGGTGATGGCCGCCGCCGCACGGGGGATTCCAGTGGCCATCTACCGTCCGGGTCTGGTGTCGGGGGCCAGCACAACCGGCGCTTGGAACACCGACGATATGATGTCCACCCTCGCCCGTGCTTGCGTCGCCATTGGGTTGGCCCCTGACCTGGATGTGATGGTGGATGTGGTTCCGGTCGATTACGTCAGCAGCGCCATCGTCCATCTGTCGAGACAGCCCGGGACGCTGGGCAAGGTCTTCCATCTTTCCAACCCGCACCCGTTGCCCTACCATGAGCTGATCGAGACGGCCCGCTCGCTTGGCTTGCCAGTGCAGACGGTGGCGTTCGACCGGTGGCGAGATGAGCTGATCCGCCGGGCTAGTGTGCCTAGTGAGGATGGCTGGCTGCCCTTCCTCCCACTGATTGAAGAGGTGGATGAGAGCCAGGTCTTCATGCCGCCCTTCGACTGCCGGAATACGCTCGATGGACTGGCGGGCAGCACCGTGACCTGCCCGCCGGTTGGGGCAGAGCTGCTTGGCACCTACCTGGCCTACTTCAACCGGATCGGATTCCTGAATGGCTCGCGGCGCGACTGATGGCTGGATCGTCCGCCCCCGGCCTAACCCGGGGGCAGCCCTGCGCCTGTTTTGCTTTCCCTATGCGGGGGCAGGTGCGCCGATCTTCCGCGACTGGCCTGCGGGCCTCCCGGAGACGGTCGAGGTATGTGCGGTGCAGCTTCCAGGACGGGGGAGCAGGGTCCGCGAAACCCCCTTCACCGAGGTTGCCCCCCTCCTAAGCGCGCTATCGGACAGCCTCGAACGCGACTTGGAGGGGCCTTTTGCTCTGTTCGGCCACAGCCTGGGTGCGCTGTTGGCTTTCGAGCTGGCCCGCGAGCTGCGCCGGGAGTTCCTCCCTCAACCAGTTCGCCTGTTTGTCTCCGGCTGTGGCGCGCCTCAGGAGCCCTATCTTTACCCGCCGATCCACACGCTGCCTGAAGCCAAATTTCTGGCCGAACTCCAGCGGTGGGGCGGCACGCCGCTTGAAGTGTTGGCGCACCAGGAGTTGATGCAGTTGTTGCTGCCGGCTCTGCGCGCCGATTTCGCGCTGCGTGAGACGTACGCCTATGCCGATGAGCCGCCGCTTGACTGCCCCATTTCCGCTTTTGGGGGCCTGGATGACAGATGGGTTTCGCGTGAGAGCCTGGATGCCTGGCGTGCCCAGACCTATGCTGCCTTCTCACTCCAACTGCTCCCTGGCGACCATTTCTTCCTCGCCAGCTCTCGCCCTCGGCTGCTGGCAGCGATAGCCGAGACGCTGGCGGCACATTTGGCTGCCGCAGGATGACCGCTCCTCTTGAGACGTGGCCCCTCCCACCCGAATCCCTAGCCCTGAACGACAACGAGGTTCACGTCTGGCGGGTCGGGCTGGACGTGCCAACCGCCGAGATGGAGCGGCTAAGAGCGCTGCTGGCCCCCGATGAGCAGGCACGGGCTAATCGACTGGTGTTTGAGGGCCACCGGCGACGCACCATCACCGCACGAGGGGCGCTCAGGGTGATCCTCGGTCGTTATCTGGGTGTGCCCCCTGCTTCCCTGCGCTTTTGCTACAACGCTTATGGCAAACCGGCGCTGGCTGGAGAGCCAGGGGGCCTGCGCTTCAACGTCTCGCATTCAGGAGATCTGGCTCTGATCGCCGTGGTATGGAGGCGGGCCGTTGGCGTGGACATCGAGTGCCTCCGGGCCGATGTGGCCGATGAGCAGCTTGCCCGCCGATTCTTCTCGCCGCTGGAGGTGGCTAGCCTCCTATCGCTGCCGGAGAGGGATCGCCAACGGGGGTTCTTCACCTGTTGGACGCGCAAAGAGGCATACATCAAGGCACGGGGCAAGGGGCTTTCAATCCCGCTGGACCGCTTCCAGGTATCCCTCGCCCCCGGTGAGCCTGCCGCCCTATTGAGCGTTCAGGGGGATGATCCGGCCCGCTGGGGCCTCCATGAACTGCGGCCCGGCCCCGGCTATATCGCCGCGCTGGCTGTCGAAGGCCGCCATCTGCGGGTCAAAGGCTGGAGTTTCCGCTGAAACACTCTCAGGGCTGGGCATCGGTCACGCAGATCATAGCCTCTGGTTGCGCTCCGTCGGGTGGCCCTGGGTAGATGCGATAGAGATTGTGCTCTGGGACGATACAATATTGCTCGACCAGCGTCGCGGCCCGGTAGTACGCCTCGCTGAGCGAGGCGAGGTAGACGGGGCGGCCCCGGCTCAGTTCTGCTTCGATCCGGCGCACTGCCAGCGATGAGTCAAAGTCAATCGGCTCCTCGCGCGGCCAGCCGACCAACTCCACATCGGGGCGCAGGCCCTCAACTACGGAGAAGTAGCGCAACACAAAATACTCATCGGTATCGGTGTACCACTGGGCGATCACGACCGCGCCCGGTGGCAGGCTCTCCATCGTTTCCCTGCCGAAGCGGTAAGCAGCGTCATCACCGTGCTTGTTAGGGTTGATGTAGAAGTTGAGACCATCCCGGACACCAGTGCCGATCGGTGGAATCCCGAAACTCTGGTCGGTGACGCCAAAAGATCGGAGCCAGCCCGGAGCCGCGCTGTAGAAAGGTGGCATCACAAGGATGGCCAGCGCCAGGGCGGCGGCCAGCCACCGGCGGCCCTGATCCGAGAGCCTTTTTGCCAACCGGGCTGCGCCCATCGCCATCGCCATCGCCCAGAAGAGGTACGAGCCGAGGAAAAAGGCAAACTGATCCGAGACGCGATAAAGAACCCCAAACAGCGCGTAGATGATGAAGAAGGAGATGGCCTTTTTCCGCAGAGGAGCATCATCCAGCGAGCCTTTCCAGAAGCCGTAGATTCCCAGCCCCAGGCCAAGCGGGCCAAACTGGAAGAACAAGTACATCAGGTAAGTCAGCAGACTGACCAGTAGAAAGGGGGGAGGCATCTCTAGCAAGCCGCGCAGGAACGTCGTGCCGACCACCGGCCCTACCACGCTGGACAGGGAGAAGGTGCGGAGCATCCGGGCAAGCTGGATCAGATAGAGAGAGAACCCGGCCAGAAAGGCCATAGCGGTGAGCGCCAACTTGTGCGGCCTGAGCGCCATCCATCTGGACCTGCCCGACAGCAGGAGGTAGAACGCCGCCGCCGGCAAGGCCAGCAATGCCAGCAGATGATTCGAGGCTCCCAGTCCCAGCGCGAACGCACTGCCTGCCAATGCTGCTGGATGACCTGTCTGCTCGAACCGGTCACACAACGCCAAACTCAGCAGCAGCAAAAAGGCAAACAGGGTGTACACTTCAGGCGTCGTGGCGTGAAACCAAAAGGTGTGGGCCACACTCAGCGCGAGTGATGCGTACAGCGAACTCATCAGCGAGCGGGTATGGCGGTAGCAGAGCCAGAACAGCGTCGTGATGGCTGCCGCGCCGAATATCGCCGAGAGCAGATTCACCAGCCACAGCCGATCCACGCCCGGGAGTAGCTGTACCAGCGTGTGGCCGACGACGACATACAGCGGATGATCCCAGGCGGCCACGCCCAGGCGTGCGAATGGGAAGGGGTCGGGCGCGAATGGCACATCGACCAGCTCGGCCAGAATGAACGACTCACCGGTGATAGCTTCGCGCTGGAGCCGCGTGCCATCTCCCCAGGAGAGGGATGGCTGAAGGGTATACAGATAAAAGGCGAGGGTGATAACCAATACAGCCAGCGTCCCTAGCCGGCTGTCCAGGGCGTCCGAAAATAGAAGGTCGGTGCGGATTGGGGCTTCGCTGGTCATCCTTGCTCCGATTGAGAGTATACGCAGAGGGAGGGATCAACATCATGACGTGCGCCCTTGTAACTGGCGCGACCGGTATGTTGGGCAGCCATCTGGTGGACGTGCTGATGGAGGTAGGAATCCGGGTGCGGGCCTATGTTCGCCCCACCAGCGCCGCAGATCGGCTGAAGGCGCTGCCTGTCGAGATCGTCTATGGCGATGCCAGCGATACGGAGGCCATCCGCTGCGCAGTCAGCGGGGCTGATCTGGTTTTCCATGCCGCTGGCTACCTCACAGCCAGCTCCCCCTTCGAGCCGGGTGGAGGCTCTCCCCTCTATCGGGCCACTCACGTGGATTTCACCAACACCCTGCTCGCTGCCAGCCTGGCCGCCGGGGTCAGGCGCTTCGTGTACGTCAGCTCCAATAGCGTCTACGATCTGGATGCGCCAGTGCCGACCGGTGAGGATGCGCCTTTACAGCCCATTAGCGCCTACGGTCGGTCCAAACTCGAAGCTGAACAGCTCGTCCGTGCCTGGCAGGCGCAGGGCCTGGATAGCACCATCGTCCGGCCATGCGTCATCTATGGGCCGGGCGACCGGCACTTCCTGCCCCTGGCTCTGCGCCTGGCGCGGTTGCCGGTGCTGCCTCTGGTGAACGGCGGGCGCAACCTGTTTGATCTGGTCTATGTCCGCGACGTGGCAGAACTCCTGCTGCGGGCCAGCCAAACTGCAACCGCCATCGGGCGTGCTTACAATGCCGGACCGGGGACCCCCACCACACTGCGCGAGCTGGTTGCGATCTACCGCCGACTGACGGGCCATGGCCCCCACATCATCTCCGTTTCCGCCGCCGCTCTTGAAAGGTCGGCCTGGCTTTCAGGATGGTTCCTGGCTCGCTTCGCACCGCAAGCACGGGCGCTCTTCTCGCCAACCGGCCTGGCTCTGATGAGCCGGGATAACCATCTCGACATGTCCCGCGCCGAAGCTGATCTGGGCTTCAGGCCGCGTTTTGACCTGGAACGGGGTGTGGCTGCCACGCTGGCGCAATTGCAGCCCGTGTGCTGAGTTTATCTGCCTGGCCTACTCGCCTGCTGATGCTTTACGTGGCGCCAGGAACCAGATCAAGGGCCGCTCTAACTCAGCCCGAAGCTCCAGCAGGTGCGCCTCTGCATCAACCAATGTCCCGTACAGCGGCGTGTTGGCGACGGTGACTTCGATGGGAATCTCCGTGTGGACCGGTACCTCGATGTACACCGGAACCGACTCATCCACCGGGACATCGAACTCCAGCTTGACCGGAATCGAGCCGCCAATAGGGATGGTGACAGGGTAACGGCCAAATGGACCCAGGACAACCGACGCTGTTACCGCCGTGCTGAATGGCATGGTCTCGTCAATGACGACAGGGATCGTCTCTTGGAAAGGCACGTCGTCATCCACAATGATCGTGTCGTCCACGACGACATTGTACCTGTACGTCTGCGCCTCCAGGTCCCGGATCACGGCCAAACTATCGTCAATGGTTAATCGCGCTAATCGCCGGGCCTCGACAAGCTGGCGGATGATCAGCAGGTTGAGGGCCAGCGAGATGACCGTAATAATGGTCAGCACACTGGTCAGAATCCACAGCGCTGTGTAGCCTATCGGCTGCTGAGGCCGGGGCAATCTTTCAACGGGATGGGTTTGGTTTGCCGGGTCAGTAGATGATTGCCTCACTCCGGCTGGGGGGGTGGGTGTCGTTTCGTCGGATGGCATGGCCTATCAGTTCCTCTCTCCCTTAGAGAATAGTGTAAGGGCGCTGAGGCCCCGCACACGAATTGACATATTATCGCCATAAATTGCAAACGTGCGACTGCTCATTCCGCGATTAAGTGTTTGGCCGCAAGAATTGCCGTGCAACGCTTAGTGCCTGCTTTTGCCAAAACGTAGGATTGTCTATACTGGTGCAATCTGGCAGGTCATTGACGGGTTTCACGATCAGCTTCTGTGGAGATAGACTATGAGTGACCAATCCTACATCGTCGTAAAGCGCCACATCGTTTTGGGCGCTGCTATGCTGCTGGCGCTGGGTATCCTTGCCGCATGTGGTCTTTTCCCCGGGCCGGAGCCGACACCGACCCCAACGCCGCCTATCGAGGCTCCGACTGCGACTGGAGCGCCGACCGACACCCCGGAACCATCCCCTACCCCTACAGAACCGCCGAGCGAGCCACCCGAAGCGCCCTCCGGCCTGGGCGCTGTCCTGTCAGCGGCGCGACAGGTGATGCTCACCTGGACGGACAACAGCGAGACCGAGGATGGATTCATCATCCGCCGCGTCCTGGCGGATACCGATGACCCCGGTATCGAGCTGGGCCGCCCCTTGGCTGATGCAGCCAGCTTCGCTGACGGTTCGGTGGAATGCAGCCGAGTGTATCAGTATTATGTCGCCGCCTTTAATGTAGCCGGTGTCAGCGAGGCAGCCTGTCTGCGGGTGGCCCTCCCGGCGCGGTGCGACGACCCCAGCCAGCCTCTAGACACTGAGGAGTGCGATCCTCTGCCGGCGGCAGTGGGCGGGACTGGCGCAGCAGGGACGCCGAGGTGTGGGGATAGCGTGTGCAACGGCACCGAGACCAACCTGACCTGCCCTGCTGACTGCGCGGCAGGCTGCGGTAACCTGATCTGCGACCCCGGTGAGAGTTTCGCCACCTGCCCTGGTGATTGTGCGCTGGTGGTGGTCTGCAATAATAACGGCGTCTGCGATCCTGGCGAGGCTCCTTCAACCTGCGCCGATTGCACTGGCTGCAATGCCAACGGGACGTGCGATCAGGGTGAGAACCCGATCACCTGCCCGACGGACTGCGCTCTGGTCGTGACCTGCAACAACAACGGGACGTGCGATGCAGGTGAGAACATCGCTACCTGCCCGGCGGACTGCGCCATCGTAGCCGCCTGCAATAACAACGGCGTGTGCGACTCGGGTGAGAGCTTCTCGACCTGCCCTGGCGATTGCGCTCTGACGGTGGTGTGCAACAACAACGGCGTCTGTGACTTCTGGGAGACCGCCTCGACCTGCCCGGCGGATTGCCACTAGTTGCCTGATGCAATGGACTTGAGCCTCATGGCACGGACGGCGCTGGGTTGTAAGCACCGTCCGTGCCAATGGGGCCAGGCGCTTCAACCTCCCGGGCGCGTAACCCGCACCCGGCACGGCTGTGTTCCTATCGCCTCCAACCCCGGCGTTGTGTTCGCTCCCGTTTGTGCCCCGTCACGATCTCAAGTGCGTCCGCCGCTACGTCGACTGGCTTCAGCAAGCGCTGCACGGCGTCAGGCGAGACCTGTCTGGGGATGAACCCCCAACGGGCTGCGATCAGTGGAAAACGGGATTGCTTCAGCGAGTCCGCCCAGTGGATCTCCGCCCTGCTCAATACGGCCTCCGGCTGGCTGTCCTGGTTGATATCGGGGTGACCTCGGATCTGCTCGGCCACCGACTCGGCCAGCCAGTGGCGGATGCCTTCCAGGTTGCGCCATGAGAGCCACAGCACCACGCCGTAGACCACCGCGATGGAGTTGATCCACAGGCTGTTGGCCTCGTAAAAGTGCAGCAGGGCTACCCCCCACACGCCCAATATCCGCTCGATCAACGCGCGGGTTGCATCGCCCATCATGGATCTCCTGGCTTGCTGAGCAGCTCTGGCATGGTGTTGGCCGTTAACTGGCTGATGATTCAGGCGACTGAAGGATCATCGATCGCTCTTTCGCAACGCAGAGAAGGGAGCGCAGAAGAGTATACCAGAATGGCCCGATCAGATGGCGAATGGGCCAATGGAAGCGGTCCGCGTTCCCTTGCGCAACCTCCACGGATAGCGCATAATCCCCGTCGACTCTCTCGAGGAGCCACTACTCTATATGCTCCACTTCCGCCCCCTCCGGCCCATCCAATATTCTGCTCTCGCCGCGCTGATTATCGCAGTGGCCCTGCTGCCGGTGACCGCAGCGCAGGCGCAGGATGCAGCCGACGATGACCCACCCCCAGGCGGCGACCCGCAGCCCGTTTTGGCGGGCCTGGAGCCACGCACACCGGTCTCTGCTGCCGATTTCTATGGCATCAACTTCGTCGCGCCCTTTGAACCCTGGATCGGGCTGGCCCGTGATAGCGGCGCCGGGACAGTGCGTTGGCAATTCAACTGGCGCGATGTTGAGACCAGCCCCGGCGTCTACACGTGGGTGGCCACCGATGCACAGATAAGAGCCTGGACATCCGCGGGGCTACAGATTCACGCCCTGCTTCATAATCCCCCTGATTTCGCCAAGCTCAACCCCGATGGCCTGGTGCCTACCAATCTCAGCCTCCCATGGAACGACCCGGCCAACGGCTGGGCGCAGTACTGCTACCGCTTCGCCTCGCGCTACCGGGGCCAGATTGCCAGTTACGAAATCTGGAACGAGCCAGACCTCAACCAGTACTGGGAGGGCACGCCGCAGGATTACTTCTACGCTATGAAGGGCTGTTACCTGGCGATCAAAGCTGCCGATCCGGACACGCCAGTGGCCATGGCTGGGATGGCCATCTTAGCTGAGCGTAACTTCATGCCCGAGGTGATGCGGCTGGCCTCCGTTGATCCGCAAGGCCCTGCCAACAACTACTTCTTCGACGCGGCCAACATCCACATGTACGCTGACCCCGAGCTGGTGTACAGCCTGTCCGTGTTCACACGACGCTGGCTCAATACCTATGGGATGGGCAACAAACCGATCTGGATCACTGAGACCAACGTCGCGCTGCGTGGCTATGGCCGCATTGCTGACGAGCCGGATTGGGGCCACGCCAGTGAGGAAGAACAGGGCTGGTATGTGCTTCAGACTGCGGCCAATGCATTCGCGGCTGGCGCGCAGCGATTGATGTTCTTCCGCATGGCCGATGACAGCATGGACGTCGCATTCGGGTTAGTCCGCAATGACTACACAGCCCGGCCCGGATATCGGTCGCTCCAGCTTGCTGCCTCGCTGATGAGCGATATTGTGGCTGCCCGCCGTGAGGTGCGCCAGGGAGTGATCATCACTTACCTGGAACGCGCCGATGGGGCGCGCATCGTGGTCTTGTTCTCCAAGACCGGGACCGGGCTGAATCTCCAAGTTGAGGCCCATCAGGCAGCAGCGGTGTTGATCAACGCCGCTGGGGGCTATTCCACAGTCGAGGCAGAGAATGGCGTCTACACTGTCACCCTGCCGGCAGCGCGCGGGCGCAACTTCAGCCGGCTGCACGATTATGCCGTCGGTGGGCCGCCGGTGATCGTCGTTGAACAGGACACCCAGCCGCCTCGCGCCTGGGCGGAGATCATCCCCATCCCCGGCGACCGGGGACATGTGATTGTGCGCTGGCACAGCGACGATGGCCCCTTCGGCACGGGCGCGGCCTCCTATCAGACGCAGGTGAGTGTGGATGGCGGCCCCTGGGAGGAATGGGGCGCAGGTATTACAGACCCCCAGATGGTGTACGACATCTCGGAGGGCGGCACATACGCTTTCCGCGTGCGCGCCATAGACCGAGCAGGCAACCTGGGCGAATACTCTGAGCCAGTCACCACCAGCCTGATCCCGGTGGGCACGCTGGTCATCAATGTGACCGACCTGCGCGGCCAACCTGTGCCCTTTGCCCGCGTTGCGCTCAGCGATGGCACGCTGCACGACGCGGACGAGCATGGCGTGGTGACCATCACTACCGCGCCAGGGCTGGTGCGCGTAGTGAGCATCGACGGGTCGGGCCAGGGGCGGCTGGAGCCAGGCCAGCCGTTCGAGATTGAGCTGGCCGGCCAATCTACTGCGGCGTGGACGTTGCTGCCGCTGCGCGACCTGATCGTCAATGGGCAATTCGAGTTCGGCTCGCAGGGCTGGGATTGGTCATCGCCACAGGATATATCCACTCCGCGTCTCAGCGACCCAATGCGCGGGGCGGTGCTGCGGCTGCAGGGTGCGCGCCGTCCTTGGGGTGCGCCCGCTGCGGCGACGACCCTGGATGTGCCGGAGGAATGGATGGGCGCGCTGCTGAGCTTCTATTACCGCGTCGCTGAAGGCAGCCCGATCCTCCGCGTCCGCGCCGTCGCAGACGGCAGGCAGGCGGTGATCTGGCGTTCCGGCCAGCCCAGCCACGACTTCCAGCGGGCCTGGGTTGATCTGAGCGCCTACAGGGGCCAGCGGGTCACCCTACGCTTCGAGCTATCCGGAGCAAAAGGGGGG
>DAOTYF010000089.1:0-11757 GCA_034434995.1 Anaerolineae bacterium | reverse complement strand
GGCGTGTACTTCTTGCCACACAGCAGGCAGCGGTAACGTTGACTCCCTGCCTGGGTGAACCCGGCTTTGTTCTGTTTTTCTGTACTCTGGCAGCGTGGACATTGTTTCATCTCTCTATTTTGCCACCAATCCACTCTGTTGGACACTCCCACACACTGCGAGGCCTTGATCTCGTCATGTAATCGTGTTAAAATAACAAGGCTGCTCCCCGGCAAGTCCTTCGCTGACACACGCACGCTATGAATTGATGACCTTAGGACGATCGGTTTGGGTATGATCGGCAGGATACAAGCAGTGACTCACACCTACGACCACTCGCGTAGCGATGTGATCCAGGAATTGATAGGACGCGCTGATCTTCGCGGTTACCTCACTTACGAAGACTTGGTGGAAGTGATCGCTGACGATCTTGAGGAAAGCACGGTCGAGAGCCTTCTCCTTGAGCTTCAGGAGTTGGGCATTGAGGTGCGCCACCAGGATGAGGATGCGATCTTGGGAATGAAGCAGAGCAATCTCGGTGATGATAACCCGGATGAACCCGTTGCGGATATCAACGCTGTCTCAGCCGATGATCCCGTGGGACTGTACTTCCGCCAGATGGCTCAGGAGCCCCTGCTGACAGCGGATGAAGAGATCGATCTGGCCAAGCGTATCGAACGGGGTCGCAAGGCACGTCGCCAGATGGAAAACACCGGCGAGTTGACTGTCTCTGAGCGCGCCGAGCTGATCCTGCTCATCGAACAGGCCCAGGAAGCCCGCGAACACCTGGGGCGAGCCAATACTCGACTGGTTGTCAGCATCGCCAAGCGCTATATGGGCCAAGGCTTGCCCTTCCCGGACCTGATCCAGGAAGGCAATGTTGGCCTGATGCGAGCGGTTGACAAATACGACTACACACGCGGTAACCGCTTCAGCACCTACGCGACGTGGTGGATCCGCCAAGCGATCACTCGTGCGCTGGCGCAGAAGACTCGCACCATTCGCATCCCGCTCCATATGACTGAGCGCATCCGCCAGATGTACCGCACAGCCCAGATTCTGGAGCAGGAATTGGGGCGTCGTCCCACTCCGGAGGAGATCGCTGAGGAGATGGACCTGCCACCAGAGACGGTGCGTGGGATGATGGATGCCAGCCAACACGCCATCGCCCTGGAGCGCCCGGTTGGCGACGACGGCGATAGTGAGTTTGGTGACTTCATTGAAGACCAGGATACGCCAGAGCCTGCCGAGGCGGCTGCACACCACCTGCTTCAGGAGACCATCGAAGAGGTGCTATCTGAACTAACCCCACGCCAGGCTCATATCTTGCGGCTGCGATTTGGCCTGGGTGGCGGCGAGCAACACACACTGGAGGAGATCGCTAACAAGTTTGGCCTCTCCCGTGAGCGCATCCGCCAACTTGAAAAGGAGGCACTGCGCCGCCTGCGCCATCCCCGCCTAGCTCACAGTCTGCGCGATTACCTATCCTGAGTGCGTACTCAAAAAACGACAGCGCGTGGCATTCTAACCACGCGCTGTTCTGTTATTATGCCAGGCCATGGACGCGCTATGTGGCGGCTTGCTCAGTTGTCGCGGGCGCTTCACTCTGCGTGCGAGGCCATAGCGTCAAGATCACCGCCCCTAGCCCGAAGATACGCAGCAAGCTACCAATCACCGGGCGGCCCAACAATGGCACCGCCAGCACCAAAGACACGATCAGCGCGCCAATAACCAGCGACCAGAAGGGGGCTTTCTTCTCCCTGTTGATCAGCGCGTATACCCATGTGCCGATCAGGATCGCCACCAGGATCGGGCCAAGCCAGCGCGTTGCCAATGTGAAGGCATTGACCAGTGTCGTGCCCACCAGCGCCAGCAGGTTGAAGAATGGCCCTGCTCCGCCCAGCGGTAGTAGAACGAAGCCGAACAACACCAGGAAGAACCCCAGAAACGCAATCACAAAGAAGGCAACGTACCCCACCAGCCCAGCCCCGAAGCTCGATAGCCAGCGAGTGCGAAGCGTCTCCGAGGCTCCTTCCAGGAAACTGGGGGTAAACCGTTGGAGCAATCCCCCCACCAGCAACATGATCAGGAAAGTCATGACAAAGAAGCCGGCTCGGCGCAGCAGGCTACCCAGCGCAAACGCGCCGAAGGGGCGAGACAAGGGGGTGTCGCTCCCCTCCTCAAGGGGCTGGTAGGTAAATTCCCCACCCAACACACCTTGGGGCAGCGTTGGCTGAGCTGGAGATTCCACACTCAGATCGCCCTCGACGCGCCCTCCCGTACCGAAGGACAACCCAGCGGGAATACTCGCCACCTGCGGCATCCCTGGACTCTGCATAAACATGAACTGTGCCGGATTGACGGGGGCGGTATCGCTTGCGCTGCCAACACTCAGGTTAGCGTCACCCCTTATTGTCCCCTCAATGCGAACGCCTTCCGCTCCGCCACTGATGTTGCCATCCACATCAGCCAGAACCACCTGCGCCGCACCGAAGAGCGCATCGCCGCCTACCCGGCTGCCCGACCGCATCTCTAGCGCAAAGCCGCCAGCGTTCAGATCATCACCGATGGTCGCATCCTCACCAATGACCAGCGTCATACCACCTATCCGCGCGTCGTCCTGCACTTCACCATTGAGGATGAGCCACTGACCAGCAAATAGCAGGTCACCCGTGACGGTGCCGTTCAGCGTGAGCGATGTACCAAAGACAATCAGGTCGCCATCAATGGTTGAATTGACCGTGATCGTGTTGCCAAAGACGTACAGATCATCGTTATAGTCCTCATCGATCACCACGTTGTCGCCACTGATCGCATCGGAGGCGAGAGCGGGGCTGATCGCCAACAGGGCAACCCCCAACGCTGCCGCGACCGCGAGCAACCAGCGTAGATACTTGCTTGGGAACGTCATATGAACTCCTTTCCGTGAAGAGGATCAGGAAAGCGGAATGGAACCCACACATGTGTACGTAAGACCGCCCACACCGTTGCGATCCCTGCTACTTACCAACATTGACAAAGCGTCCCCCTATTGCAGGTTAGGTGGGCCTCATCGTGGCTTCATTCCCTGACGGAATGTCGCTATAATCCCCGACCATGAGAGCCTTGCTAGCAGATGTGTGGCACTTTTTGGTAGCCCCTCACCCGCACCATCCCATTTACCGCCGCGAGCTGGCTGGCTGGTCTTATGTGGGGGTCTGGCGCAGATTGCGGCGGGGCTGCTTGCCCCTGATAGCTATTCTATTCGCCTCGACGATGCTGTGCTGTGGCGGCTCATGCGGCCTGACTCTTCTCCCGGAAGCGCAGCTAGACCGCGACTGGTGGCTTATCGTCGTAGCGCTGGGCATTGGACTGGCAGCGGCGGAGGGAATCATCCGCTCCATCACTGGCCTGATCGTGACTGCTCTCTCTGCTACCACGATCAGCGCTGAGATAGAGGCCGAAACCTACGGCCTGCTCCGCCTGACGTCCATCCCGCCCCATGAGATCGTGCTGGCGAAGTTCTCTGCCACCTTACGCCAGGTGCGCGCACCATTGCTTGTGCTGATCGGTCTGCGGATCGCGATTATCGGTCTGGGAGGGCTGATCCTGGTCGCGCTGGTGGCGGCGGGGGCGGTTTTCGCCTCCAGCGCAGCCGCAAGCTTGCCCCTGGTGGCGGCTCGGCCTGCTCCTGCCGCCGCCCTTTCGCTGTCTCTGCTGTACGCTATGGCAATCGCAAGTGCCCTGGCTGCCATCGTCCTGTGGCTGGCTTATTACGCTGTTCGTCCAGTGCTGGAAGCGCTAGTCTTCGCGGCGTTGGGAACTTTCGCTTCCTCGCTGGCCCGCACCCGTTCTGGTGGACTGCTCACCGCCGGCGCGCTTCGCATTGCGCTGGGGATGGTGAGCTACATCGCAGGGCAGGTCGTATCGAGCTTTGTCTCACTGGCGGCCCTGCCGCTGGCCGCGCTCCCCGCGCTCCCACTGTGGTTTCAGCATATGATTAGTGAGCCTGCACTAGTCATCCTGGCTCTGGGCCTGATCGGCCTTTTGGTGTTGATCGTCGTCCTGGTCATACAGATTGGGTTGATCCTGCTGCTATTGAAGAGCACGATCGCGCAGGCGAGCCGGCTTCCCTTCCGGGAATAGCCCCATCTGCCCTGCAACCTGGGCCTACTCCGGCGATTCCTCTGTACCAGCCTGGCCCCCTGGCGCTTCCCGCTCCTTGCGCGCCCGCTCCCGCTGCCTGCGACGCTGCTCTCGCTGCCGCTCCCGTTCAGCGTGGCGCTGCTGACGGCGGCGCTGGGCGAGAATATCCTGGTAGGCTTGCTCACGCTGGCGACGGTTCTGCGGGCGCTTGATGAAAGGGATCTTCAGGTTCCCAGTGCGATCCAGCAGGACGATCAATCCCACCACCACATACAGCATCGAGAGTAGCCGCGAGATGCTGACCTCCAGGCCGCCGGAGAGGGTGATCGTTGGCTGATCGGGCCGCCAGAACTCGATGATGAAACGGCCAAAACCTGCCATGACCAGATAGGCTCCCGTCATGATTCCATGCACAATGCGCGGCTGGTAGCGCCGGAAGATGTAGAACAGGATACCGAACGTCAAAAACAACCATGCTGCCTCATACAGCATGGTCGGGTGGAAGCGCGTCTCTGCGGGCAGGCCCTGGAACTGCCGCAAGCGGTTTTCCTCCCGAACCAGCATCCCGAACCAGTCCGAGCCGGTGGGTGGGCCGTATAGTTCCTGGTTGATCAGGTTGCCAAAGCGCCCGATGCCCTGCCCCAGCAACAACCCTAACAGGCCAGCATCAGACAGCAGCCAGCCATCCATCTTGCGGACCCGGCTGTAGATCAGCACGGCGATGAAGCCGCCCGCCGCCCCGCCGAAGATGTTCATGCCGCCTCCGCGCGGGTTGATGATCCCCAGTGGATCGGATAGCGAGTAAGCCGTGCTCCCGCCGAGCACCTCCGCTGCCACATACCATAGACGACCCCCTACCAGCCCGGCGATCAGCACCCACAGCAACGCATCCCAGACGATGTCGGGGTCGCCGCCCTCCATCTCGACGTGCCTGGCAGCGTAGAACGCCCCGACGAAAATCCCCACGGACGCCAGAATGCCGTACCAGTAGATGGCGAACGTTCCCCCGCTAAACCAGGGAAGACAAAATGCAACTTCGGGTGCGCTAGCGCACTCGGCGATTTGCTGCCACATAAGCTGCTCCCTCAGTAGAACGATGAGTGACCTGCCCGTGCGGGCAAGCTGCATTATAAATACATCGCCTTGCGATTGCGAAAAGGTGTACCTCCGCCGGAGAGGGAGGAGGGCAGGCTTTTAGAGGTGGGAAGGGAGAGCTAACGGTTTACTCGACGTACCCCAGCCCGCGTAGGCGCTCCAGCAGTTCGGGGTTACTGCTGTAGTCAATCTCGCGGCCTGCGGTCGTGCCATCGCGCTGCGCTTCCGCCACCAGCACGAACTCGTCAAGCTGCTTCTGGAGCGCTAGCACCGCATTCTCATAGCCGCTGGGCCTGTCGAGCAGATTGTGCTCCTCAAAGTAGTCAGCCCGCACATCAAATAGCTCATCGGGCCGGTCGTCAACTGTCATCAGTTTAACTCCATCGCTGTAGATGGCGCGGCGCATCCGGCGCACCCGGAAGCGTTCAATCGCCTCCGGGTTGTTCATCTCCATTACGTTGATGAAGTTCATGGGAGGGTACGCCTCGGAAACGACCACCTCGTCCGCAGGCTCCTTTTCACGCCCTCCCAGGGCGCGGGTAAGGCTCAGCGTACTCGCACTGTGTCCGAACGCCTCATGCTCGATGCCCGCTGCTTCCAGAATGGTGTGGAAGATGCGGCGCGTCGAAACCTCATGCTCGACTCGCTCGCCCGCTGGGAACAGCTTGGGATAGTGAATCAGCAGCGGAACGCGCACCAGTTCGTTATAGACTACGAAGGCGTGCCCCATGAAATCGTGCTCGCCATGGCTTTCCCCATGATCGGAGATCACCACGATCATCGTGTTTTCGAGCTGGCCGGAGCGGCGTAGAGTGCGAAACACCTTGCGAAGCTGCCGGTCCTGATAGGCGACCTCAGCATCGTAAACGTCGCTCAGCACAGTATGTTCCAGCTCGCTGAACGGCTCGATCATCGGTGCCACCCAGCGATAGCTCTGGGTGTTGAACCGCTGGAGGAACTCCCGTGCCTCCCGATCCTTGCGCAGATACGGAACCCACCGGTCGAGCACCTTGCGTGGTGGGTAGTACGGCAGGTGAGTTTCCATCATATTGATGAACATGAACAGCGGTCGGTCGGGGTGTGTGCTGTGGTGGTAGCGCAGGTAATCAACCACATCCGTCAGGGAGACCGCTGTGTCACCTTTGAATTTGCCCAGTCGCGTCCAGAACGGCACAAACAGGGGCATCATTGCCAGCTTGAGCAGAAGTGGCGAGCGACCGAACTGCCGTTCAATGGGCACGCTGATCTTCTGGAGTATCTCGGACGCGGCATGTTTGATCCGCCGCAGCGTGGGTGTGTCTGGCCCGATCTCTGGCACATCCGGGAAGGTTCCGCTGTAGTTATAGAAGCGCGTGAAGCCGCGATCCAGCCCATTTTCCAGCAGACCCACCAACGGATTGTTGCAGAAACCCACCGTTTCGTAGCCATTTCGCCGCAGGAGCTCTGCCAGCGTCGGCAGCCCTTCGGGTAGCGAGGCATAGGATTGGTTGGTTTGGTGAACAGTCGGGTACAGACCGGTGAACATCGAGGCATGGGAGGGGATCGTCCAGGGTGCGGGAGCAATAGCCCATTCGAACACCGTAGAAGCCTCGGCCAGGGCGCCAAGCGCTGGTGTCACATCTTTATGATACCCATATACGGACATCCGCTCGGCCCGGTGGGTATCCAGGACGAGTAGAATGATGTTAGGCTTGGTCTGGTTCATGAGGAACATTCTCCGGCAGTTGGGCACAGATGCATGATCGTATTTTAGCGAATCGATCCCTGTTTTGCCCATCCCGCTTGGGTACGATCCACCATCGCGTGCACAAACTCCTGGATGCGCTCCGCCGTTTGTTGCCAAGTCGGGTGGCGGGCGAAACGCTGGCGGGCCGCTAGCCCCATGACCACCAGTCGCTCCCGATCTTGGGACAGCAGGTGGAGGCACTGGGCCAGGGTCCGGGAATCCTCGGGTGGAATCAGGAATCCGTCCACCCCGTGCGTGATGATCTCGTGAGCAGCCCCAACGGTTGAGGCAATGGCTGGCAGCCCAAAGGCCATCCCTTCCAGATAAGCAATCCCAAAGCCCTCGTAGGATGAGGGCATCGTCATCACATGGCTGCGCACCATCACCTCCCGTAGCCGGTCGCCCGACATCGGTCCCACTAGGTGGACCCGCCCCCCAAGGCCGCTCACTCGCATCTGGCGTTGGATGGCGTGACCGTAGGCTGGGTTCAGGCGCAGGTCCCCAACGACGGTCAGGGTCCATTGGTCCTCGGGCAGGCGGGCCAACGCATCCAGTACGACATGCAATCCCTTGCGCGGGATCACGTTGCCCAGGAAAAGCGCCCGCAGGGGTCCTGGCTCGTGGGCGCGGGCCTCGATCCGCGAGTCGTCCAGCGCCTCTCCCAACCGGTTACCTGCTGGGTACGCCACCACATGGGGCCGACTGGCTCCCACCAGCCCCTCGACAACGCCCCGCGTGGTCTGGCTGTTGAAGATGAACCCATCCAAGCTGGATAGATAGCGCCGCTCGATCCGCCGGTACAAGGCGTTTTGCCAGGCCGGGCGAAGCTCGCTGGAGCGCAGATGATGGACGATGGCTAGGATAGGGTAGCGGACGTGCCTCCGCAGATGGTGGTTGAGTTCGAACAGTGAGGGATGGTTCAGCTCATCCTGGATCAGCACGTCGAAGTGAGCCTCGCGCAGCCGCTTGTGCAGCGCCACCGACAAGTTGTCGGTGAGATAAGCGGCGTAGTTCCGCCACGGCAGTGAAACAATCTCTACCCGATCCCCGGACCGTTGCAGGTGCTCAACCAACACCCGGTCATACAGGTAGCCCCCGGATAGCGTGTCGAGACTGCCGTAGATGACCAACCCAATGTGCACGGGGGTATCCTACACGGTGTGGCGGTACGATGCCCAGGCGATGTCATTTTCCCAGACTACCACCGTCAGGGCGCGCAGTGCCTCCACGCGGATGCGCTCACCCAGCGTCTGGCACATGATCCGAGAGAAGTGCTCAATGCTGGGGTTGAGGCCCGCAAATTCCGGCAGATCGTTCAGGGTGTGATCGCGGTAGCGAGCAACCAGGCCGTCAAGCTGTTGCTCGACTTCCACAATGTCCACCAGATAGCCGTGTTCGTTGAGATGGTCGCCTTCCAACCTCACCTCGACGCGGTAGCGATGTGAGTGAAGTTGGTTCTCTGGCCCCCAGTCGCCGCCGATCAGATAGTGCTGGGCGACGAAGTCCCGCTGCACTGCTAACGTATACATGATGCTCCCTCTCAGGTATAGATGGATTGCTGGCTTATTATCCTTGCGCCATTGTATTTGTGCTAACCCCGCGCCGATCACATGGCTGGTTCTGCCATTGACCACCCTCTTCTGGGAAGTTACAATCGGCGCAGTTTCGCATCCTGTTACCAGGGATATCGGAGATACTCCTACTATGCCCGACCTGCCTATCCCCACCTCCACCCGACTCCAGCCTCTGGAGTCGCTCCAGGCAACCGACCCTGAGATATACAGCGCCGTGATCGCAGAGACTCGCCGTCAGCAGACCGGGATCGAGTTGATCCCTAGCGAGAACTATGTCAGCCCGGCGGTGCTGGCAGCGATTGGTTCCGTCTTCACTAACAAGTATTCCGAAGGCTATGTTTACAAGCGCTACTACGGTGGCAACGAGAACGTAGATACGATAGAGGCGCTGGCGATTGAGCGCGCCAAGCGGTTGTTCGGCGCTGATCATGCCAATGTTCAACCCTATTCTGGCTCCCCCGCCAATCTGGCTGTCTATTATGCCCTCCTGGCCCCTGGCGACACCGTGATGGGACTGGCTCTGCCGGATGGTGGTCACCTCACCCACGGCTGGAAGGTCAATTTCTCAGCTCACTTTTTTGGCTCAGTGCAATATCCCGTCGATCCGGTGACAGGGCTAATCGATTACGATGTGGTCTGGCAGTTGGCTCGTGAACACCGCCCCAAACTCATCTGGGCAGGGGCTACCGCCTACCCTCGCGTATTCGATTTCGCCCGATTCGCTCAGATCGCCGAGGACGTAGGCGCGCGCTTTGCCGCCGATATCGCTCACATTTCCGGGCTGGTGGCCACTGGTTTGCATCCCGACCCTGTCCCCTACGCGGATGCCGTCACCATGACGACGCATAAGATGTTGCGCGGCCCGCGCGGCGCCATGATCCTCTGCAAGAAGCGCCACGCCCAGATCATTGATCGCGCGGTCTTCCCCGGACTTCAGGGCGGACCGCACGATCACGTCACCGCCGCCATCGCCGTCTGTCTGCATGAGGCCAGCATGCCGCACTACCGGGAGTATTGCCAGCAGGTCGTTGCCAATGCCCGGACGTTAGCCGAGGCGCTTGCCAGCCGTGGGTTCACCATCGTTAGTGGGGGGACGGATAATCACTTGGTGCTGGTCGATCTCACCAGCAAGGGCGTTCCCGGCAAGGCCGCCCAGCAGGCACTTGATCGGGCCAACATTACCCTTAATGCTAACATGGTCCCGGGTGACAAACGCTCGGCCTTCGATCCCTCCGGCATCCGTTTGGGTACGCCGGCAGTGACCACCCGGGGCTTCAAAGAAGCTGAGATGATCCTGATTGCCAATTGGCTGGCTGATGTGATTGAGCATATGGATGATGAGGCAGTGATCGAGCGGGTGCGCCGCGAGGTCATGGAGCTGTGCGCGCAGTACCCGCTGTGGTACTGAGTCAACCAGCGTCTTTCATCAGGTCTGAGGGACACTCAGCCAGGCGCCCTGTTGCTTGCCGAGAGCGTTGCCGTTGCAGGGCATCCCCCACTCTTGGAACCTCACGCCGAGGGAGGCTATCGCCCTTCAGCGACAGCTTGCCTCCCAGGTCGATACAGCTACTCCCATTGACCTAGAAAGCCTCACGTTGGTGGCAGGCGTGGACGTAAGCGTCCGAGGCGGGGTCAGCCGGGCAGCGCTGGTTGTCCTGACTTTTCCCGGCCTGGAATGGGTAGAGGCAGCCACTGCCGAGATGCCCACACCATTCCCCTATGTCAGCGGGCTGTTGAGCTTCCGTGAGGGGGCTGTCATCCTTGCCGCTCAGCGCAAGCTTCACCATCTGCCAGGAGTCTATTTGTTCGATGGTCAGGGGATCGCTCATCCCCGGCGGCTGGGGATTGCCAGCCACATCGGCCTGTGGTGGAATGCGCCCACCATCGGCTGCGGCAAGACCAGACTGGTCGGGCATCACGCCGCTCTTTCGCTGGAGCGCGGGGCTTGCCAGCCGTTGTGGGATCGCGGGGAGCAGATCGGAGCAGCACTATGCACGCGGGCTGGGGTCGCACCCCTATATATCTCGGTCGGGCACCGTGCCACCCTAGCAACAGCCCTGGAGCTGGTGCTGCGTTGCGCGCCCCGCTATCGCCTGCCGGAGCCAATCCGTGCCGCCCATGCCGTTGCTGGTGATTTCTGAGATCGCTGGAGCCACCTACATGGGCTTCACAGCCGAGTTTGGATGCATACGTTGGATGTCTGGTAACTAGCTTCTCAGCGCAATGGCACTCAAACCATGCCCTCCTCTAGCAACGCCCGGCAGGTCGGGCAGCCTTGGCTTAGATAGGGCCATGCCCTGCTGAGAGCACGGTCGGGCAGTCTCGCCTCGAAGTCTCGCAACAGCCGGATCACTTCGCATAGGGGCAGCCCCATCACATTGGTCACGCAGTGGTCAAAACCCGCCACTGGGTGGAAACCTTTGTGCTGGATGGCATAGGCCCCCGCCTTGTCAAGGGGATCGCCGCTGGCGACGTAGGCAGCAATCTCCGCATCCGTGTAGTTCCGCATTGTTACCGGGCTGGTTAAGTCCTGAGTTATCATTCGCTTGGCCAGCGAATCGAGCAGGGTGACCGCCGTCGTGACGTAGTGCGTCCGCCCCCGCAGGCGGCGTAGCATCTCAGCGGCCTCGTCTGTATTTCCCGGTTTGCCGAGTGTCTCACCTCCATCTACCACAATGGTATCGGCTGCCAGGACGAGGGTGGGGCCTTCCACTAACACAGCCGCCGTCTGAGCCTTCTCCTGGCTCAGACGGCGTACGTATTCTTCTGGCGTTTCCTCGGCTCGGCGCCGCTCGTCAACGCTTGCTGAAATAACCCCAAACGGCAACCCCAACCGCGAGAGCAACTCGCGGCGGCGCGGTGACTGTGAGGCGAGGATCAACTGCTTCACATGCGTTCGGCTGCCGCAGGTAGCGGCTTTATTGCAATACGATCAGCTCGTTCTGACCTTCCACCTGGACTGCCAGCGTGTAGAAGTTCCAAACTCCGTTTTCCCGCCGCGCTGAGGCAAAGATCGTCCCGCTCCCATTCGGCCCATGTATTGGGATGGTCAGGCTCGCTTCCCCGGACAATCCCTGTGTCTCTATGGATCCCATCATGAACCAGCCCGCCTCGATAGGCGTGCCGAGTGCTGCCTGAACACGGGAATCGTTCTGCGCGGCGGCCAGCGCTTCCTGATACACTTCCGAGGACGTAAAGGTGCGGTTGATGATCAGCAGAACGCCCCCGACACATGCTGCAATCAGCGCTATCGTAGCC
>DAOTYF010000088.1:0-3408 GCA_034434995.1 Anaerolineae bacterium | reverse complement strand
CGGGTGTGGTGGACCACCTTGACCGGTAGCCCATCCAGCAAGCGCAACAGCCCACCGCGCGTGTAGGCACGCACATGGGGGGCTAGGCGATTGCGCCACACATCAGGCAGGTAGTTGATCAGCGGAGTATTGCCGAAGTGATATTGCCCGCGCCAGTAGTAACCGTGAGTCTCGACGGGGTACCAACGATTCGGACAAAAGATCACCGCACGGCCTCCTGGCTTCAGCACACGAGCCATCTCGGCCACTGCCGCGCGGTCGTCCTGAACATGCTCAATCACCTCGTGAGACAGAACCAGATCAAAGCTGTCATCCGGGTAGGGTAGATGCTCGGCAGCAGCGACGTGGGATAGGGGAACCTGCTGCTGAGCCTCCCGAACCCGATCCAGCTCGATATCGAAGCCAATGACGTACGGCGAATCCGCCAGCAGGTGGATAGCGTACATGCCTACCCCCATGCCGTTAACCAGGATGCGCGCACGGCGTGTGAGGCCCCACTGGCGGATCAGAGCGAGACGGCGCTCCTGTCCCTCTCGCCAGACATAGCTTGGCGCGCCACGCTCGGCATACTTGCTCTCATCTCCCGGCCTTCTCTCCAACCTTTGAGGAGAGTGGCTGGAGGGTGTGCTCTCATCAACTTGCATCGGCCAGTTTTTGCTTGAGCATGGCGATGGGGGGGATGGGAGTCGGATCGACGCCGTAGGCCATCGCTAAATAATAGCTGATATAGTCACCGTATTGGATCAGATTCATCTGCTGGGCCAGGCGACTCCGACCACGCGCCTGGATTACCTCGGCAATGACCCCTGCCTCGCGCAGCAGTTTCTCAGTGACAACGTGACGTAGCGCCACGCGCGGGTGGTCATAGTCTGGGGAAACAAGCTGCACGACTTGGATGCGGTGGCGGTCGATTAGTTCCGGCGGGGCAATGATCCCGACAACCGCGTTGTGGTTAAGCTCCGGCAGCACCTCAAAGTAGGCGCTCGTTTTGGCGTTCTCGTTGAGCTGGGTCTTCCAGCGACGGGCGACGGGAGCTAGCAGCCCCGCAGCCCAGATGACCGGGATGCGATCCATCAACTGCCCGGCGATGCGCTTGGCGGAGTTGCGTGTGGCGCGAGAGGAGGCCGTCCATATCTCTCGGTCGCGGCGCATCTGCGCTATGGCCTCTTCGACTCCGGCGGCAAGATCGGGAGCCAGGTTCAGCCGGGCGGCGGCTCCCAGCAGCAAACCATACAACCAGCCGAGCGCTGCACGGGGTTGGGAGTCGTACTCGTACTTCCAGACCACGCCGCCTGACCTTTCAACAAGGGGCGCAAGCTGGCCGCCGGTGGTAATCGCCAGCAGCAGCGTGCTGCGCTCAGCAGCCTGCTGCGCGGCGGAGAGCGTCTCCTCAGTGGTCCCGGAGTGACTCAAAGCGATGACCAGCGTATGTGAGCCAGCGGCGTAGGGGGGTAAGTCATAATCCCGCACTACCTGAATGGGCAGGTGACAACTTGGCGCAGCCAGCGCTGCCAGCAAGTCGCCGCTGATAGCCGATCCGCCCATCCCGCAGATCATCACCTGCTCGGCGCGAGTGTAGGCAGCGGGAAGATTCAGCGTTTGCGCGCGCGCCCAGGCGCTCTCGAGCTGTTCTGGCAGCGCGTCGATGTGGCTCAGCATCTGCTGGGGGTCGATGGATGCAAAATTCGTGTTGTCGAGGAACATAGGTCTCCAATCGCCTTGAGAAGTGCGATGGCGGGGATTGTATCACAAATTGACTTGCTCACCCCGGCTTCGGCCCTCGGTAACTGGTCCGCAAAACCAAGGTATGAATGGCTGCATCCAATGACAAGAGGGGCGATTGCACCCCCCCCACCATCCTGGAACTTGGGTAAGATAAGCCCAATGCGGTGTACTATCCCTACGGATGACCCATCACCTGTCTTTTTGCCTTGAGGGTGTCATGGTAACTCGTACCAATACCTCTACCTCAAACCGCCGCCGCAAGCGCCTCGCCCGCCGTAAAGTTGCGCCGCTGGTGTTTATCGGTGCTGGCGGGCTGTTGGTGATGATCGCAATCGTGTTGGCGGTGAGCCTGGGCGGCAGCAGGGGCGGAACCGGGTTGACCCGCACTGATTTCGACTTGCCCACCCTGGACGGTGGTACATTCCGCCTCGTGGACCATCGCGGGCAAGTCGTGCTGGTGAACTTCTGGGCGACTTGGTGCCCTCCCTGCCGGGCTGAGATGCCGGGCCTCGATGCCTACTATCGCCAGCACCGCGAGAATGGCCTGGTAATGGTGGCGATCAATGTGGGTGAAGCGCCCATGCAGGCACGTGCTTTCGCTGAGGAAGGCAACTTCGCTTTCCCCATCGCCCTCGACCCTGATAGCCAGGTGGCTGATCGCTTTGGAGTCACCGGGCTTCCCGTCACACTGGTCATAGATGCGGAGGGACGTGTCGCCTACCGTCACGCCGGCGTGATCACCCGCGATGTGCTCGATGCACAGGTATTGCCGCTGCTGGGCGGGTGACCCATCCCCCTTTCCTGCCTGCACAAGCCGACATGAGTGTAGCGCGTTCATCGCGCCCCCGCCCGCGACCCCCTCGCGGGGTCAGGTATTAGCACCAGCCAAGATGTGGGGTCTGGCGTCAATGGCTCGGATGTTCGGGTTTTCTTCGGCGTCCGGCGGGGCCTGGCGGGGGGCGGGTATGCCGCGCCGAGCGAAGGTGTCAGGCCCGGCGGCGGGGCCGCGCAAGCTTCCGGCTGGGGCTTCAATCGGGTGGGACATTGCGCGGCCCCAGAGCTGGGGCCTGACCGAGCGAAGGCGCGGCCTGGCTGCGCTGGTGGGTCTTTAGGCGGCGGGCGATGCGCTGGCGGTAGGCGCGTTGCTTGCAGGCGTTGGAACAGTAGCGTGAGCGCGGTCCCCGTTGGGGCGTGAGGGCGTAGGGCGAGAAACAGTGAGCACAGTAGTTGAGTGTTTTGCGGTGGCGTTTGCGGTAGGCGCGGGCGCGGCAAATGTCGCTACAGTGTGTGCGTAGCTCGTGGGTTACTTCGAAGGGTCTTCCGCAGCCGTGACAGTTCTTCCACATTGGCTTCCTCCGTTGGCTGCAATTATAGCGTGGCGGCCCGGCGTAGGGGACGGGCCAGCACGAGGCCAGAATTTCGCTGCGGTGGAACATGGCCCGGCCCCGGAGCCGGGGCCGCTGGCTGGCTTTCAGCAGGCGGCGTGGCGGCGATCCGTCACACTGGCGGGAGCGGCCCGGCGTAGGGGACGGGCCAGCACGAGGCCAGAATTTCGCTGCGGTGGAACATGGCCCGGCCCCGGAGCCGGGGCCGCTGGCTCGCTCTCCACGGCTCGTTGTGCCGGGCGGTAACGCTCCCACTGCGCGGGTTGCGTCCGGCGGGCGCTTCGCTCTGGCGGGGTGG
>DAOTYF010000087.1:0-16574 GCA_034434995.1 Anaerolineae bacterium | reverse complement strand
GAGCACATTCTGGACGCTGTGTTTCAATACCCTCTGTCGGGTCTTGATAGGCTGCTACCCATCGGCCCTCCTTATGTGAGTCCGTACAACGTGAGTTTCAATACCCTCTGTCGGGTCTTGATAGGCTGCTACTTGCGCGACGCGGATATGCGCCAAGCCAAGCTGCGAAGTTTCAATACCCTCTGTCGGGTCTTGATAGGCTGCTACATTGTCTGAGTGTGATACCCAAGTTGTCTAAAATCATGTTTCAATACCCTCTGTCGGGTCTTGATAGGCTGCTACCATATGTGAAGTTGGGTAGATCAAGTAGCGATACGGTTTCAATACCCTCTGTCGGGTCTTGATAGGCTGCTACAGAAAAAAAGATGTACTACTACGTGGTACGAATCGAGGTTTCAATACCCTCTGTCGGGTCTTGATAGGCTGCTACAGTGGGGATGGGTCGCTCAAGGTGGGGCCGTCATCAGTTTCAATACCCTCTGTCGGGTCTTGATAGGCTGCTACATAGATCCGCCCAGGCTAAGTTGGCTCCGCGTAGATGTTTCAATACCCTCTGTCGGGTCTTGATAGGCTGCTACGAGCGTGAACGCCGTATCGCAATGTGATTCGCAATCAGTTTCAATACCCTCTGTCGGGTCTTGATAGGCTGCTACTTCCAGGCGCGCTGTGGACATGGGAACTGCTGGACGTTTCAATACCCTCTGTCGGGTCTTGATAGGCTGCTACTAAGTGAACTGGCGTTCGCCCTCGATATGCCCAATGTCGTTTCAATACCCTCTGTCGGGTCTTGATAGGCTGCTACCGCCCCTGTTATGCAGCATAAACAGGTCATAAATGACCTGCAGACCACAAAAAATCGCTCTACGAGGGTTGTGCGCAGCCATCTGTCCACCATCATATCACAGAATCCCGGTTCAAGGAACCCCTATTTTCGCAAGCCCTGTTTTGCGCCCAATCGAGGGGGAGTTTCGGCAGCCCCCTCAGAAGTCGTTGCAGGCACGACGGAACTCGCACGACGCACAGCGGCCCCGCCACGGGGTCGGCGGCGGCATCCATTCCAGAGTGACGATCGCCCGGATCGACTCCAGAGTTTCGTAAACCGCCGTCCGCAAAGCCGGAGTCATGGTCACCGGCTCCACCCGCCGGGTCGGGATCAGGTAGATATAGCCGCGCTCCACCGGTAGACCCCACGTCTCTTCCAGCATTAGCGCGTAGGCCGCTAGTTGCAGCTGGTAATGCGGGCTGGCCTGCCGGGCCAGTTTATAGTCGACCGGGTAGATCGCCGGGGGCGGCCCCGCCGCGGCCACCACCTCGTCGATCTTGCCCCGCAGCCTCAGGCGCGCCGAGGTCACCGCCACCCCAAAATGCCGCTCGCCTTGCTCCAGCCCGTAGCCGCGCAGCCCGCGCCGGGCGGCTCGTTTCTGCTCTTCTTCGTGCGCCAGCTTCCCTTCGTCCATCTTATGGGTGCGTGGGCGGAAGTCCGGCAGGCAGCGTTCGTAGTAGGTCACGCGCGGGCAGTAGGCATACTGCTTGAGATCGGTCACCGTCAGCAGATCGTCTTCATTCTCGATCACAGCCCACCTCGATACGCCTTTCCCACTCCGCCTCACCGATGGGGATCAGCTGCACATTGCCTTCCGCCTTCTTCAGCAGCCGCCCGATCCGTAGCATCAGCTCCTGCTGATGGGTGCGCCGCAGCCGCCCCAGGAAGGCGCTGAATTGGATGCGATCCAGCCCGTAGTCCAGGCAGGCGTCCGCCACCTTCGCCCGCAGGCGGTCGTTGGGGATATCGTAGATCACCAGAATGCGCTGCATCTTACCATTCCGCCTTGTAGGGAATGTAGGCTTCGCGCTCGCCGCGCAGGAAGCTCGCCAGATGGCGGGCCTGCTGCTGGATGATAGCCCGCAGCGGAAAGCGCTTGCCCTCGTAGCGCATCTCAGCTTCCAGGTGGGTCAGCACTCTCTCAGCCAGCGCGCGCCGCGTCTCCTGCGTCAGCAGCCCATCTTCCTGCTGCTCGACGCTGAAATCCCGCGCCGCCAGCCCAAACACAACCCGATCCACCCCTACCTGCCGGAACTCCTCGATCAGGTCGAGCACCAGGCTGGGCTTGCCGGGGCGGTCAGTATGGATGAACCCGGCATACGGGTCCAGCCCGGCCAGCACAATCGCGCGCTGCACTTGCTGGTAGAGAATCCCATAGCCGTAGTTGAGCATCCCGTTGATCGGGTCGGTCGCGCCGCGCCCCTTGCGCCCCGGCCAGCCATACCGTTCCGGGACGATCCACTTCACCGCCTCCCAGTAACGCCGGGCGGCGTTGCCCTCCGCCGCCAGCACCTCGCCCCGGATGTCATCCACGCACTCCCCATCCAGCCGGTCTAGCCACGCCAGATGATCCAGCACCTCGCCCGCGCTCAGCGAAAGTTCCTGGTAGACCTCTGGCGCGGTCTCCTTGCGGTTCTTGGCGTAGTAGCGCAGCGTGATGGATTGGTTCTGGATCTTCCCGGTGGCGAAGGCAATGGCAAGCTGGCAGGCGCGCTGATCCGTATAGGCCAGGATCTGCGCCCGCCGGGTGAGCACCGTCCCTGTCAACCCCGCTGAGTAGATCGCCGCATAGGGCACGCCGTGCTCGTCCACGAATTGCACCGGAATCCCCCGCTCGCAGCATTCGGCCAGCGCGTCCGCCGAGATGCTGACCCCCCGGCTGCTGATAACCACTGATTCCAGGTGGATCAGCGGCGCTTCGGCCAGCGTTTCGCCCTTCTTGGTCAGCTTGAGCCGTTCGCTGTACTTCCCCACGTGCGAGCCAAAAGTATCAGCCACCAGATGTTGCACGATAGGCATCCTCTATCCCTCCACAACCCGATACCAACCGTTGCCCTTCACCGTGCTCTTTCCAACATGCAGGCTCTGGCCCCATAACAGCCAACTCATTGCTTCCGCCAGATTGCCCTCCCACTGGGCGAGACCAACCAGCCCCCCAATCGGCGAGGTGCGCCCGGTGCGCCGCGACCCACTGACCACGTCCAGCCAGCGCGTCTCATCGCGCGTCAGTTGCGCCTCGGCGGCAAGGGCGCTCAGCCGCAGGGTAACTTCGCGCCAGCGGGCGCGATCCCGTGCCAGGGGCGACCCGCCGAAGTGGGTTGCTATCGCCTGGCAGCGCTCGATCAGCCGCCGCAGCAGAATCCCCAGGTCGGGGCGGTGGGCGAGGCGCTTGTCCTCGCCGATCCGCAGTGGCGTCAGGAACTCCAGCGTAACTCGGTCGCTGGGCAGCTCAGCCGCCCGCGCCGCGACCTGGGGGGCCGTCACTGGGAGGGCCGGTCGACGCACCACCCGGCCTTCTAGCAGGCTCTCGCACGCCCCATCCAGCGGGTTGTAGGTGTCAACACCCACAATGTCGAACCGGGCGCGGCCTGGCCCCACCCCGCTCTCGCCCATCGCCTCCGCTGCCCGGATGATAAACGGGAAGGTCGCCGCCGCTTCCGTGCCGATTAGCGACAGGCCGAAGCACCACGACTCCCCGGCCCGGAGGGGGCGGTCGCCGGGCGGCGGCTCGACCGTCACCGGGCGCGGCACATCCTGGCCCCGCTCACCGGACGGGTCTTCGGTCGCCAGCAGGCGGCAGACGGGACAGGCGGACTTGTGGCCGGGCAGGTGCACTGCCTGGCGGTCGGGGCAGTACTGGCGAGCCAGCGCCCCGTACAGCGCGCCGCGCAGCGCCGATCCGGGCTGCGCGCCCAGCGCCCCCATCTCCCGCGACCGCACCTCGAAGCGCAGGTGGTGAACCACGACGCCCTGCATCAAGTCGAGCATGGTCATCAAGTGTCTTCCGTCTCAAACTGCTCAGCGCGGGCGCGTTCCCGCGCCCCCTTCAGATCGAGGCCCAGTTCCGGGGAATACTCAGCGTCTACGATGTAGTACAGCGGTTTGCGATCATCCGGGTAGGGCCAGGCGCGGCCCACGCGGTAGAGGGACTGGTACTGACCGTAGCTGATGGGCACGAACAGGCTGCTAGCGCCCAGGATGCCGTTCTCACGCCGGCGGCGGTCGTATTCGTCGCGCAGGCCGGCGGGCAGCACTTCGATGCCGTCAAAGAGCCGGTAGAATTGCTCGGCGAGCGCGCCATCCGCCGAGCGGAAGGGGCGGATCGCACCGAGGATACCGCGGAAGTCGCGGGCGGCGCGGCCGTATTCCCCGCGCCACCACTTGCCGTTCTCCCCGGCGTAGACCTGCCGGAGCAGTTTAGACACCTGCGCCTCATCCACTGCCTGGCCGTCGATGCTTTCCAATGCCTCCAGGCTGGCGGCGACGAAGCTGGGCCGGTAGACGCGCTGGCCATCGGCAGGCTCGCGGAAGACGTGAACGTCGGCCAGCGGGCCGCCCGGCGGCCTGCCCCGGTTGACGCGCCCGAAGCGTTGCACCAGCGCTTCCAAGGGGGCCGGATCGGTGTACAGAGTGTCGAGGTCGATATCCAGGCTGACCTCGACGACCTGGGTGGCGACGACGAGCGTTGGGCGGCGCTCGGTCGAGCGAACACCCGTGTATTTCTGGATACGCTCCTCTTTGTGCTTGCGATCCTCCCCGTTGAAGCGCCCATGCACCAGGATGATGCCCCTCTGGGCAGCCATCTCCGGCAGAAGCTCTCCCAGGCAGCGATACACATCCATCGCCCGCTGCACGGTGTTCAGGCACACCAGCACCGACTTCCCGGCCTCCACCTGCGCGACGATGGCGCTGAGGCCCTTGTGCGAGAGCAGCTCCCCTTCCAGCAAATGAAGAAGGTGTCGCCGTGAGGCATGGAACATGGCCCCGCTCGCGTAAACCTCAGCACAGCCGGGCAGCGCGCCTCGGATCACCGCTTCGACGGGCGGCGGCAGGGTGGCGGTCATGATCAGGAAGCGGGCGTCGAAGTGGGCTGCCAGCCATCGGATCAGCTCGACGATCAGCGCCAGGCGCTTTGGCTCGTAGGCGTGGATCTCGTCGAAGATGAACAGCCCGCCGTGATAGTCGGTCAGCCATTGCTCGAAGCCCTTGAGGGAGTAGGCAGCCTTAAGCATCTGGTAGGGGCTGAAGACCCGCACCGGATGGAAACCGAGGTCGGCCCACTCTCGTTTGAGGCGGGCCTGTTCGGCAGCTCCTTGGGGGGTAGTATCGTCCTGAGAGAGCAAGTCGTAGTACAGGCTTTGCATCGCCCGCCCATGCTGGAGGCCGACCACCTCCGGAGGGAAATGATCGGCCAACCGTTTGTACATGGCATTCATGCTGGCCTGGTAGGGCAGCGCGTAGAACAGGCGCGGCGGAGGGTGGGCATCCAACGCCGCCTGGCGCGCGGCCCACAGCAGGGCAGCCTCAGTCTTGCCACTGCCGGTGGGGGCCACCAGGATGGTCGAGCCGCGCCCCACGTGCTCGGCGTCGCGCTGATGATCGCGCAGGTCCGCCTCCGCCAGCCTTCCCAGGGCGCGCTGCCGGGTCAGCGGCAGGTCGGGGAAGTGGGCCGCGTGCGCCGAGGCAGAGTGGTCGGCAGTGAAGATCAGGCCGCGCAGCAGGATGCCCCCCAGGACACCCCCTGTGATCTGATGGGCATGCTCCAGGTTGAGCGCGTAGGCGTCAAACTCCTCCAGTGGCCGGCGGATCGCTGGCACGCCGAAGACCTGTCGCGCTTCGTCCAGGGGGAGCAACGGCGGGAACTCGACCGCCTCCCCCATGCCCAGCGCCTCCGCCCAGGGGCGCGGACAGGCATCCAGCCAGCGCCAGAGCGCCACAAGCGTCTGATCGTCTATCTCGTGGCCCAGCGCGGCCAGCGCATCGCCAGCCGCATCGGTGTCGGCGAGATACTGTTCGTACAGCTCGCACGGCTCTTTGTGGTGGGCGGCAATTGCCGCGACGATCCACTCCCGATCCGCATGTCCGGGCGGAAAAAGCCAATCCACGAAGGCCAGCGACAGGACTTCGTGGCGCTGCGGCCAGCGCGGACTCTCCCCGCGCAACACCTGCTGGAAGCCCGAGGCAGCCTTGCCGAAGTCGTGGAGAAAGCACGCCCAGAACATCCGGTGCCACAATCGCGGCTCGCCCAGTCGGTCGGGCAGGTGGGGCCGGAGTCGGTGCTGGTCGCCCAGCCGCGAGAGCACCAGCCAGGTGTGCAGCGCCAGCGACTCCGGCTCTGGCCCTGCCGACTTGTCGAGGCTCTTGGCGAGCCAGCCATCCATCCACGTCGGCCAGGGGTCGAGCGGATAGTTCATATTGTCTCCCCAACGAAGCTATGGAAGCACACCCCCCGGCTCAGTTCAGGATACTGCGCCCACTCGCGGATCTCTGGATCGACCCACACCTGCTGAGGAGCACCCTCCGCCTGAAGGCCGTCGGTGGGGAAGCGTGCTCGACCGCGCAGCAGCGCGTACTGATCCCACGAGGGAACCCGGCGCTGATCCACGAAGCGGGCCAGGGTCATGGTGATGGTGGCCCCGTCCACGTATGGAGCAAGATCAGGCGGCAGCAATGTTCCCTCAAAGTAGGCTTCCTGCGCCGCCTGCAGCTCCACCAGCTTGACCTCGGTGCAATTCATCAAGTCCTGCGAGCGTCCAAGGCACAGCGCGTAGGCGGGGGAACGGAAAGCAGCCGCCAAGGAGTCCAGGTCAGGGTAGGCCAGGTAGAGCGTCAAGCGCGGCTCAAACAGCAGGTGGCGCACGAAGGGATTCACCTCTCCCTCAAAGTGTAGGTGCTCGAGGTCTTCAAACCGGCTGCGGTGTGTGAACGTGTAGCCGTACCGCAGGTTTTCCTGGGGTGGCCAGCCCCCCCACGCGGCGCTGACCAGGCCGTACAGAGTGGCGGGCGGAGGAAGCTCGAACGTGGGGTGGACCCCTTGAGCAAAGAAGGGATAACGGAAGGAGGTTGCCAGCCCTTCCAGCGAGACGCGCAGGACGGTCAAGGTGTCCATATCAGTTCCACCAGTTAGGATGCTGGCCGATCTCCTCGCTCAGCGCGTCAAGTGCCTGGCGAGGATGGACAACGTTCAGACTGTATCGAGCCAAAATCTCTGCTGAGGAGTCCATGAAGCCCTGCACGCACCCCACATAGACATCCGACAGGAGATCGCCGCCTAGCACGTTGAACACCTGATACAGCGCCCCCTCGTGTATTACTGGCTCGCCACCCCCGGCGGCCACCACCCGTGCGAAAGGATGGTTGCCGCCTCGTGTCACTGCCGCCATCAGGAACGCGGGCGAGACATCGGTATAGTGAAGCGCCTGTTTCGCGCCTCCCTCCAACCGCCCCAGCCCATACAGCAGGGCCTGCACTCGCTCCACCCGCTCGGCAAAGGGCAGTTGATAGGCATCCCCATTCACAAGTACCAGACCACGGTTTTCCGCCATGCGGCGGCGCTCCGCATCCAGGTTGCGGAAGCCAGTTCGCTCCTGGAAGGTGAAAGTTCCGACCCTGCTCAGGTCTAGCGAAAACAACCCCTTTAACGTCGCTCGATAGAACTGATGCTCGTAAGGCACGGGATCGCCCTCATGGCGCGCCATCACGCCGAAGTCGTTGGTGAGGTAGACTGGCTCGATGGAGATCAGCGTGCTCACGCGGAAGGGGGAAACGCGTGTGATGGTGCCCGCATCTCCTGCCTTGTCGGCTTCCAGAGGTGTCAGCGCTTCGACAGCATCACCCTTGTCCTTCTTTTTCTTCGAGGGCGCGCGCATGTAACCGAACAAATCGTCGTCCCACCAGTCCAGGGGATTGCCATCGGTGTAAGCCACCTTCCGCTCCCGGCCAATCGGCGACGCCTGCCAGCGCCCATCGGGTAACTGTTCAAGCGTCCGACGCAGCCAGTACCGGAATGCCTGCGCAGAGACGTAGGGGTAGTTTCCCTGCCGGGTGCGGATGTACTTCGTGGAGGAGGTATTCTCCGTCCGTGCCCCCTCGATTGGATCGCCGGAGTTATTCAGCGCCGAGGCGGGCGCATCAATGAGCAGCAAACCAGTGATGAAAGCCATAGTGGTTATCTCCTTTCTGTGAAGACAAATGGGCGCAGCAGGCTACTCGGTTTCTTCTTCCGACTCTGCCTGTTGAATGCTCTCGATCATGTCGCGGTTGTGCTCAAACCAACCCGCCTGATGTAGCTGCTCGCACATGCGGATCATGAGCACATCACGCGCCAGCCGCCAGCTTAGATCGGCCAGATCGTCGTTGCCCTCCTCGAAGACCCGGGCGAAGACATCCATTGGGATCAATGCCTCGCTGTCCGGCGACCACCCGTCCCTGGCGGCTCTGATCAGGGCCAAGCGAATGGCGCCGTAGTTCCTGGCAAAGTGGAGGTCGTTGAACAAGCGGCGGTCCCGGTGCTGGACATAGGCCGCCAGCCGGTCACCCAGCAGCCGGATCGCCTCGATACGCTGTGTGTTCATATGCATCACCTTTCTGAAAAAGAGTTCGATCAGACTCCAGTTCCCTTCGGGAAGAGCCAGCCAAGCTTCTACCCGGCGGGCCGAGGGAACGAGATGCCGCGCCAGGAAGCGCCCGGCGGTGTCTGGCAGGCTAAACAGGTCCTCATACAGGGTATTTCTCCCTATCTCCTTTTCGGTACTTTCCACCTCTGCCTCTTCGCCTTTCTGGGCTTTAGGCTGTACCCACGCGCGGTCGATGTAGTATTTCCAGGCTTCGTGGCAGGCCGCACCAGGATGTTCGGCTTCGCGGATGAAGCTGAGAGCTGCGGAAGGCAGTTCATAAATGCTGATGGCCGGCCTTGGCCCGTAATTGGTGAAGTGGTAAGCGACGAGTGATCTCAGGGGATGTGGTTGCCGCCGCTGCCCTCGCTGGGCATCTGACAGAATCTTGCACAGGAGGTGAACCAGCTTGGTCTTTGGGTGGCTGTGATTCGGCCAATCGGTGATACCCCCTTGATCCATCATCTGTAACTTGGGAAGATTGTAATGCCACCCTTTTCGTGCGAACAAGAATGTCCATTCCGGATCGTCGGTGTGAACGACGAGCAAACGCCCCTCGCTTTTGAGCGTGCCAAAAGGTAGCGCGTGGGCAGCCAGCAGGCAGTAGCCACATACAGGCAGCCCCGGCTTTCCCTTGGGGCTGAAATTGATGATCGTCTGCCCATTCAAGAGTGGAACCTGCGCCCGCGAAGCTGTGTAGACGGCAGGATCGCCGCAGAACGCACACAGTTCTTCCCCCTGGCTGTGTGCATGTTGGTAGCTGCGGAGCACTGTGGAGGCATACTCCGCCTTCTTGGAAGCGTATTTCGGCTTGTTAAAGGCGGGTTGGGTAAACTGTGAGTTTGGGTAGATGGAAGACAGAAAGTCCCTGAATTTGCTGGCAGAAGAGAACCATTTCTCCATCGTGGCAGTCACATTCTGCAGATCCTCCTCCGTCACCTCCTCTGGAGACCCCTTGTCTGCCATCGCCACAATCGTCGCCACGCCCACGTCAATGAACGGGTGGCCGGTGTACTTCAGCATGGTCATTCCTCCTCATACTGGGCGGCAGCGCGACGCAACTCCTCGGCGATCTGCTGCCGCAGCTCGGGTGGGTCAAGCACTTCACAGTCTGGTCCCCATCCCCGGATCCAGGGAACCAGCTCCAGTGTCCCTGCCACCCGCAGCCGCCATTCGACGCTGCCATCAGGTAGCGCCTCAATCTCCTGCAGGGGGTGCCAGATAGTCTCCTGAACTCGGCGTGCTGCCGGGTGGCGAAATCGCAGTCGCACTTCGACTGGCTCCTGGCCGTACCAGATGCCCCAGGCATGACGCAACAGCGTATCCAGATCCATATCCGCCGGGCGGCTGAAGCTCTCTGTCGTCAGGGTGGCACCCAGAATGCGCTCAACTTTGAATGTCCGCAATGCGCCGTGCGATACACTGTAGGCGATAAGATAGACTCCCTCGCTCAGCGGCGCTGGCTCAAAGAAGTAGGGGTGTACTTCGTAGGTGTTAGCCTGCGAACTGAAGAACCTCTGATGATCGATGCGGACGGCAAGCTGTTCCAGCCAGCCCCGGATCAGCACCTCCCAGACACGCAGCCGGTCGGCGTCAGGGGGATGGTTGGCCTGGGCAGCGCGGATGGCCTCGGCAAGCTGGCTGGCGAGAGGATGGCGCAAGACAAGGGAGAGCTTCTCCAGGGCCGAGATCATCAGGGGCGAGAGGTGCGTCGTCCGCCGGATCAGGTGCCGCATGGCAAGATACAGCATCAAGGACTCGCCCTGGCTGAGGTGCACGTTGGACAGGTAGTGTTGGCGGTCGATGAAGTAGCGGTCTCCATCCTGCTGGATAGGGACCTCTGCAGAAAGCTCCTGCAGATCTCGCCATATCGTCGTGCGATCCACACCCAGCCGCGCTGCCAGTTCGCGCGACGTGTAGCCCCGCGGTGAGGCAAGCAGCAACTCCTCAATGCGCTGGAGGCGAGAGACACGATTGAGTGTGCGCGACATGCTGACCTCGGGCCTGGAATGCTCATACGAGCCCAGTCTACCATGATTTCGTTGCAAGTAATGCAACGGAGCATGAACCCTATTGCCGCGACCCCAAGAATGATTCCGGTGAAAACAAGTACATAGGGTGCATAAGGCAAAAGCCTATACTATATAACAGTAGACTGCAACGAGCAGTCGTGGGTTCATAAAGAAGGAGTGGATAACTACGAGGATCAGCGAATCACGGAATTGGGTAAGCAGTTGAAAAAGGGGCCATCACCGTTAAGGTTTAGGGGTGACTGAAAACCGAGATGGGAAAGCCCCGCTGGAGATCATACTCAAGAACCGCCTAAATGCCGAAGATGGGCGAGAACTGAGCGAAGCCGTGCTGAAGAAGCATCTGAGCTTGGAGGTTGAAGGGCACAAACTGACGACCGAAATGGCGCTGAATGGACTGGCGATTGTCCCGACGCTCAAACGCAATCCGAAAACGGGCAAATCGAAGCGTACCTGGCTGGTTAACATCGTCACCCACCTGGATTGGTCGGCCAAGAAGGTGCAGCAGCGTTACCGCCGCTGCTTTGGGATTGAGTCCTCCTACCGTCAACTCGGTCAGGCGCGCGCTCATACCAACTCCCGCAACCTGGCTCTGCGGTTCTTCTTCTTGGCCCTGCTATTGATCGATCTGTGGGTCTTTCTGCGCTGTCTATGCACCCGCGCCATCGGCAGGGGACCCTTTCGTTTGGAGGTCAACCGTTTCCGTCTGGCGCCCTTCACGGCCTTCTTAGGCCGTGCGATTGAAGATGCCTACGGGACTACCATGTCCATCCCGATTTACTCGGTCTTGCCAATTCCGTGATTCACTGGGGCTGTTTATATATACGCTGCGCAACCCTGCTGGGGTTGCATCGCCAGGCTGGGGTCAGGGAAAGAGGCGCTGGAGGAGACGGTAGATCACGGCCAGTGCAACGGGCAGCAGCGACACGCCGAAGACCACCGAGGCGAAAAAGGTGCTGTACTCCGACGAATCTTTGGGAAGCGAGCCTATCGCTGGCAGGAAGCCAGCCCACCACGCCCGGACAGCCGCGATACCCGGTTGAAACGCCGGGGACGCCTCGGCCTGGAGGGCCAGGCGCGAGACCTCTTCGCGCAGTTGCCACATCAGCAGCAGCACCCCCGCGCCGATCCAGATGAGGCCCCATCCCCCGTCTCGCCGTGATGGCGCCTCGCGGGCTGTGCGGTGGCGCTCCTGCCGCGCTCTGCGTCGGCCAGGTGAGGGCGCGGGTTCGCCCTGAGGCTGGCTCCGACGCGCTGGACTGGCGTAGGAGCGCAGGATCGGGGCCCACTCGGCACGTTGCGCCTGAACGATCTGGTAGCGGAGCAGGCGCCCCTGGTGGCTGCCACAGCGATGGCACACCGCTGTGTAGACTGGCCCCTCGCAGTGCAGGCAGTGGCTGGGCAGCCCGGCGCCGCATTCCAGGCAAAAATGGGCCAGACCGTCGTTGCGGCTTCCACAGGCAGGGCAGTCCCACCCAACGGATAGCAGATAGCGCCCCGCGCGGTCAGCATGCCCCAACGAGCCGCACTCCGGGCAACGCAGCCAGCCGGCCCAGGGCGGGGCTTCAACCTGCGCCCCGCATTCCGCGCAGGCCAGGACCGCCGCATTACCGAGGGTGGGGGTTAGGGAATGGGTGCGCTGGTAGATGTCCATCATCAGCACCAACCGTTAGGGGTTACCCCATCAAGTATAACTCGATCAGGCAGGCCGGGACTATGCCGAGGCCCCCTATTTGTGGGGGGATGCTACCGGGTTATTAGCCCGCCTTCTCCTGGCTCGCCAGCAGATCGCTGTAGACGGCCATGATCTGCCCAGCTATCGCGCTCCACGAGAAGCGCGTCTCGGAAAGGTGCCGTGCGTATTCGCCCATCTGGTGCGCCAGCTCCTCGTCCGCCACCAGCCTTTGGATGGCCTCGGCCAGTTGCTCGCGCGAGCCGGGGTCGGTCAGGAAACCGCTCTTCCCCTGTTCAACCACTTCCGGCAGCCCGCCGACGCGCGTCGCCACGACCGGGCGCCCAAATGCATAGGCGACTTGGAGCGAGCCGCTCTGCGAGCTGCTGCGGTAGGGGTAGACGACCACGCGGGCTAGCCTCATCAGCCCCCCCACCTCGTTGATGGGGATGTATCGCGCATCGAAGATCACGGCCTGGGCGATCCCCAGCTCATCTGCCTGCTGTTTCAGCGCATCCAGGTCGATATGCTTGGTTGGGTAGCCAGCGATCAACAGCCGAGCCGGCTGCTGCTGCCGCACCAGCGAGAAGGCGTCCAGAAGCTCTGGAAGGCCCTTGCTGGCGGTGAGGTTGCCGAAGAACAACACGACAGGTTCATCGGGCGCCAACCCGTACCGGCCCCGGATGGCGCTTTCATCTGTCTCCGGCTCGTCTTTCAAGCGGAAGAGGCCCTCGTTGCCATGCGGGATGACATGGGTGCGCTGCGGCGGGAAGTCGCAGGCGGCTAGCAGGCGTTGCCGGTTTTCTTCGGCGTGCAGGAAGATCACGGCGAAGTTGGGGAATATGTCCAGGTACAGGCGGTTCGCCAGCCTGGTGATCAGCCCTTCACGGCGCTCGCGCATCTCAAACTCGTGGCAGATGTCGGTGAGGGTCAGGCCGCGCCGCCGTAGAAAGCTTAGGAAGAGGGACTCGAAGGGGAAGTCGAGCGCGCCGAACTGCGCCAGATCGGGGCGTTGGCGCAGCAGGTAGGCCGAGAGACGTATCCACTGTCCCACCAGTTGAATAGCGCGCAGGGCGCGGCGGGCCAGCCGGAAGAGACGCCGCCGTGCCTTCGCCAGCGCCCCGCGCGCTCGTTGGGGGTCTGATTCTGGATCGTGCAGTGGCCACATTCGGAGCAGCTCCACGACCCGGAAGTTGTGCGGCCAGCCCGCCATCTCATAGCCGCGCGCTGTCACCAGCGTGACCTCCGCTCCTTGCTCGGCGAGCGCGGTGCACAACTGATAAGCGTAGTGGATCATGCCGCCGGTGGCGCGTAGCTCGACCACAAACAATCGCATGGAGTCAGGCCCTCGTGTGCTCGCCGATCAACTGCTGGTACAAGTTGGTCAAGGTTGCGATCTGACGGTGGATGTTGAACCGCTCGTTGGCGATATGGAACCCTGTACGGCCCATTTGTGCGCCGCGCTGGGGGTTCTTCAATAGGTCGATGCAGGCTTCAGCCAGCCGCTCCGCGTTGCCGGGAGGCACGAGCACGCCATTGCGCCCCTCTTCGATCATTTCCGGCACTCCCCCGACCGCGCTGGCGACGATGGGCTTGGCAGCCGCCATCGCTTCGGCCAGCACAGTCGGTAGCGCCTCGTCCTCGGTTGGCAGCACAAACACGTCCAGCGTGGCCAGCAGCGCCGGGATGTCGTCGCGCATACCCGCAAACACAACGCGCTCCGCCAGGCCAAGCTGCCGGGCCTGTTCCTTGAGCACTCCCTCATGCGGGCCGCCGCCGACGACCAGGTAATGAGCATCTGGCACGGCAGCCAGGATCGAGGGCATGGCCCGCACCATGTGCTGAATGCCTTTGGGGGGGCGCAGCACCGCGATCGTTCCCAGCACGGGCGCATCGGCAGGAAGGCCCAACGAGGAGCGCAGCACGGCCCTCACCTCCGGATCGACCTCCTGGAAGCGCGATAGTTCGATCCCGTTGTAGAGGGTGATGACCTTCTCCGACGGCAGCCTGCCAACCGCAAGCAGATGCTGACGAGCTACATTCGAGACGGTGATCACCCGATCACAGAAGTTCCGCAGCGACCACCACATCAGTTGGTGACGCCAGTAGGAGCGTGACCCGCGTGGCGGGGCGTCTAGGGTATGTTGGGTGGAAACGCTGGGGATGCCCACGAGCCGGGCTGCGATGTTCCCCAGCGTGTCTGAGAACTCAAGCTGGGTGTGCAGTAGCTGTGTCTGGTGTTGGCGCAGGTAATGGACGAGGGCCGGAAAGCGATCGATCCGCCGCAGCCTGGGGATGGGGACAAGGTCCACCGGGATGCGGAGGCGCTCGACCTCAGCAGCCATCGGGTTGCCTTCCCGGACGGCGATCACACACACACGCACGTCGAAGCGGGCGGCGTCCATATGCTCGAGCAGATTGACCAACATCCGCTCTGCGCCGCCCATGCCAAGTGTGTCGATCAGATAAACAATGCGTGCCCGATCCTTATCCATCTCCCATGCCTGGCTGCGCACCTAATCATCGGGCCTGCCCCTGCCTGCACTGGCCAGCGACCCCGACGGAAACAACCCACTAACATGATGTCGGGCATCCGGCCAACCCTGCGGAGAGTTGGGGGGATGCCCGGCTGACTCCTTTACACACAGTCCTTCACCCAGAGGAGCAAGGCGGCTTTTGTGGCCGCTTCTCACCTACCCGGCAAGCTCAGCCCAAAGCGCCCATTCGAAGCGAGTCTTCCATCTCTATCAGGGCGCTGACTGCTTGCGGTGTTTGCGGCGCCGCAGCAACAGGTTCGCCCCAACGAATACCACCCCCAGCCCCACCAACCCCAGGCTGATCAGCGCGATGGACTGCGTCGAGCCGGGCGGAGAAGCGTACTGAACGTTGATCTCCTCCTGGCTGAGTTGCGGAACCGCCGCGCTAGGGGTGGCCTGCACCGCTTCCAGTTCGGCTTGTTGCCCCGTGACCGCCTCGACCGCCCCGGTCGCCCCGCGCAGGATGTCGCTCGCCTCCAGGGCCTCAAAGTCGGTTTCACCGATGATGCTGAGGTTCGTGAACAGATTCTGCTCGGTAAGATTGCGGATCGCCCAGCCCACCCCTTGCTGAGTCGTCCCCGTCACAACGGCCACAACGCGGGTGGGATTCCAGGGCGAGGGGATCAGCTCCACCAAGCCGACGCTGTAATTATCTGGCAGACGGTAGGTGATATTGCCGATCTCCTGCTGAAGGGCATTTTCACCGGGCACAAACGGCTGCGGTAGATTCTCGTTCACTGCCGCAATCACGGGGTTGGCGCTGGGCAGACCGAAGGCCATCACATTGTAAGGCGCCAGTTGAGCTTGCATATCCGGAATTTCGCCCAGCGATACGCGCGGTGACAAGGCCCCGCCTGATGCCTGCGCTCCTAGAACGGAGGCGACCTGGACCATCCCTTGTAGCTCCTCACGAGTGGGAGAGGCGGGCAGGGAGAGCCAGACCGTAGCCAGCGACGGGCTGCTGGCAAAGGGGTCCAGGGGGTTGCCCAGATCACCCTGGCTGAGGCCGGAGCCGCGCTCGACCAGCGGCAGCTCGAGGGTGCTGGAGCCGAAGATGCTGGTCCAGATGTTGGGCAATGCATCGCGCAGGGTGCACACGTCGCGGGGATACATGGTCGCTTCAAAGGTCAGGCGGTTGCGCCCCGTGCGGAAGAACTCCTGCGGCAGTTGGATGATGACTTCTTTGGGGCTGATGTTGGCATCCGATAGCAGCAGGCTAGCCATGCGCTCGCCGTTCAGGGTGACCGTCAGCACGGAATTGGTCGGGTCTACGGCTGCCGAATGCAGGTACGATAGCCGCAGGGTGGCATGATCCTGAACGACCATCCCGGCTGGCACAAAGACGGTCACACCAGCCGAGCTGGTTGTGGCGACGCCGATCAGCGTCTGATCGCGCATCCCCAGCGCCTCCAGCGTGACAGGCCCGGAGGGTAGGTTGGGCGCTTCCAGGGGCGTCACCGCGCTGATCACCACCACATCGCCCCTAAAGGCGAACAGCGGGTTGGTGGCGGAGAGCGACCGGGCGGCGCGCAAAACGCCCTCGTCGTTGGAGCCTGTGACGACCAGGAAAACATGATCTCTGCTGTACTGGGATGCGATCTCCTGGACGACGCCGTCGTCCGGCCCGATGAGATTCCCCGACCGCGTGGCTACCGGGTTGCGGTTTCTATCGAGCTGGGTGGGCAGCAACCGGCGCTCGTAGAGGCCGGCCAGAAAGGCGTTGCGGGTGGGCGTGCCAATGATGACGGCACTGGCATTGGCCAGGCTGGTTGCGTTGGCCTCGCTGGCGGGAATCAGGCTGAAATTCAGGGCGCCAAAAGTTCGCTTGCCTAGCCCGGCTGCCGCTGCCGCCGCCGCTTCCAGATCAGCAGCCGTGTAATCGTCAGGCACAACCAGGAC
>DAOTYF010000086.1:0-15228 GCA_034434995.1 Anaerolineae bacterium | reverse complement strand
CTTCCCACCCAGGTGCAACGCCTCATCGGTGGCGTGAGTGCTGATGTCCGGGCGCGGCCAGTGTGGGACGCGCAGTATCCGGTCGAGTCCTATTGTCCCGTAGCTGAGCACATCGTAGGTAGGTTCAGCCATGCTCCCATCCCCCTTGTTGCGAGCCGCGCAGATCGTAGCATCCTCCAGACTGGCAGCCAAGAGCGATTCGACCCAACTGATGCCCCGCCAGTGGCGCACAGAAATGTTGCTGGTATACTGAGAGAGAGTCAGTGCCGGAAGAGAGTCTACTTAGGAGCCGTCTATGTCCCTCTTTGCCGCCCCCCAGCGCCGCCCCTTCTCGACACGTTTCGCCAGCGCCAGAATCGCTGTTGTAATGGCCGCGCTGACCGCATTCAATGTGGCGTCCCACGAGGGGCTGGCGCGCCTCGCGTGGCTCACCGGCGCAATGGATATTTACCGCCACGCCGACGATCCGGCTCCTTACGACCCCCTGCCAACGGACAGCACAGGCGCGTCCAATTACGTGATAGCCTCCCGCTGGCCGACCAACCCCGTCACCTACACTATTTCGAACTGCCCCAGCTCGCTTGACTGCACAGCAGCGCAGCAGGCCGTTCGTGAGGCGGTTGAGGCCTGGGACGCGGTCTCTGGCCTGACGCTGAACGAGGTCTCTGGTAGCGCCGATATCACCATCCTCTGGGCGAAGGGTGAGCATGGCGATGGCAATCCCTTCGACGGAGCAGGCGGGGTTCTGGCGCACGCCTTTTTCCCCGTTCCCTGGCTGGGCAGCCTGGCAGGCGATGTACACCTTGACGACGATGAGGTATGGGTAACCAGCACGCCGACCGCGCCCTGGCAGGTGCACCTCGGCACAACGGTCATGCACGAGGTCGGCCATGCGCTGGGCCTGGATCACAGCGACGATCCGTCCGCGCTGATGTGGGAGGAGTATACCGGCGTGCGCGGCCTGGCAGCAGACGACATCGCGGGCATCCAGAGCCTCTACGGGCCACCGGATGCGAACGATGCAGGCAGTGGGACCGCCCCCACCACTCCCCCTTCCGGCTCGCCTTCCAATGTCACTGCCACCACCTCAACTACCTTGCGACTCCGCAGTGCTCCCAGCTTCGGTAGCCAGCAGGTCGGATCGGTTCCCTCTGGCTCCAGCGTGCCGGTGCTGGGCCGCAACGCGAGAGGTGACTGGTTATACGTGGTCTACAACAGCACTCGCGGCTGGGTCGCTGGCTGGTACTGCACCATTCAGGGGAGCCTGAACAGCGTGCCTGTCGTCAGCGACGACGGCAGCGGGGCAGCCCCTGCCCCGAATCCCCCAGCCAACCCCTCATCTGCCACCGCAATAGCCACCGCCACCGCCCGCATTCGCTCTGGCCCAGGCACGAGTTTCGCGCAGGTGGGAACGTTGCCCTACAACGCCGCCGTCCTGGTACTGGGCCGCAATGCGAGCGGCACATGGCTGTACATTGACTACAACGGCACACAGGGCTGGGTCGCGGCTTGGCTGTGCGCGGTCAGCGGGAATATCAGTTCGTTGCCCGTTCTGGGTTTGAGCCAGTAACTTGCTGCCCCCGCCCAGAGACCAGAGAGCGCCGGGCGAAGAGGGGGGAAAGAGGCTATCGCGCCATCGCAATGTACGCAGCCACGCACCCGATCAGCGCCATCAAGCCAAGCACGGCGATGATCACCATGATCTGTTGCTGGCGCTGCGCCTCAATCCGTTGGCTACGGAGACCAGCTAGGCGTGCGGCTTCCTCGGCATCCAGTTGTGCCCGCTGCTGCTGCATGTAGGCCATATCCTGGGCCTTCGTCTTTACCAGTTCCTCCTTGATCAGCGCGGCGCTTCTGTGGCGACCCTCGCCAGTACGCATGAAGACGGACGAAAGCGTATCCAGCGGTGTCGCGCACTGGAGACAATGATCTACCGCCGGTGGGTTGGCATAGTTGCACGCCGGGCACATCCGTCCCAACGTATGACCACACCCCATGCACTTGACAGCTTGAGGCGGGTTCTCCGTGCCGCACACCGGGCAATCAACCACTTCACGCGGCGAATCGAACTTGGTACCGCAGAACCCGCAGATCAGATTCCCTTCGTCATCGTGCCGGAAGTCGCTGGCCCCGCATGAGGGACATGACAATCGTTCCAGGGACATTCCACCCCACCTCAACTTGCCCGCGCCAGATGCCTGCTCTGCCCATGAAGATTATAGTGTCCCGTCTGTTTCAGCAAGTGGTCTTGGGCCTCACTGCAACCCACCCCAGGCCGTCTGCGTACTGATCAGTGAAACTTGTCCTGCTTGGAGCATTCACATCATGAACGAGGCAGCCGCCCGGCAAGCTAAAACGATCCGTACGCTGGAAACGACCTCCGAGGAACGCACGTGGGCCGCTCTGGCCCACGCCAGTTCGTTGCTGACTCTGACCGTGAGCCTGGGTTCGGCTGGAATTGGGGCGATCCCATTTGTGTTTATCCCGCTGCTGATCTACCTGGCGTATAAGGACAAATCGCGCTTCGTGGCCCGGCACGCGGCTCAGGCGGTTGCCTTGCAACTGGTGGGGACAGTGGGGTTCTTTGCCGCCCTGCTGGCCTTGATCCTCGCCTCGACGCTGATCACGGTGATCGGCGTGTTGTTGACCGTAATCCTGATCGGGCTGGTGGTGCTGCTTCTGGCGGCACTGCTGTGGGCGCTGGTACTGCCGCTGGGCTATTGTGTCGTGCCGGTCGGGCTGGGCGTCCTCGCCGTAGTGGCAACGGTTGAGGCAGCCAACGGTCGAGAGTATCAGTACCCGTATATGGGTGTGTATGTCTCCAACTGGCTGGATCGCCAGGCAACCACACCTGCCCCCGCCGTCTGATCGCCCCCTTGGCCCATCATCCACCTTGCCCCCTCTCCAGACCACGTGGGCGGGAGAGGGGCAGGCGCTTTATACCCACCGCCGGCACTGGCCGCGCTTTAGGTTTTCACTGCGCGTGTGTGCTACAATCCGGCCAAACCTGATTCGGTCTTCTGCCCCCCGAAAGGTAACCCCGTGGACACGGTTGGCGCTTTTACCTTCGTCTTGCACAGCCATCTGCCCTATGCCCGTATGGCCGGACGCTGGCCCCATGGGGAAGAGTGGCTTCACGAGGCAGCCAGCGAAACGTACGTGCCGCTACTTAACGCGCTCTACGATCTGCGGGAGGAGGGAGTCCCTTTTCACCTGACCATCGGCTTGACCCCGATCCTGGTCGAGCAGCTTGCTGACCGCGATGTGATCGATCATCTGGATGCCTACCTGGATGAGAAGATAGAGAAGGCGCGCGGTGACATCGCCCGCTTTGAGGGCGCAGAACAGCCCAATCTGCATATGGCGTACCTCGCGCGGTGGTACACCGAATGGTTCGAGAACGTCAAGCGCAGCTTCGATGTGCGCTATCGGCGCGACATCGTGGGGGCATTCAAACAGCTTCAGGATGAAGGGTATGTTGAGATCGTCACCTGTGCAGCAACGCACGCTTACCTGCCGTTGCTGAGCCGCGATTCGTCCATCTACGGCCAGATCAAGACCGGCGTTGAGGCTCATAAGCAGCACTTCGGGCGCGCCCCGCGCGCTATCTGGCTGCCAGAGTGCGCCTACCGCCCCGCCTACATCGACGAGACCGGCAGAACCCGCCCCGGCATTGAACACTTCCTCCAGGAGATCGGCCTCGGGTTGTTCTTCAGCGAAACCCATACCATCGAGGGTGGGCAGCCTGTTGGCGTGGCAGCGGGCGACGCCATCGGGCCGTACGGCGAGATCAAACGCCGCTATGTGATCCCGATGCGGGCGGCCATTCCCCCCCGCCCCGCCTCGACCTTCCTGCCCTACTATGTCTCGGATACCGCCGCCGGCGCACAGGCAGCACAGCACTCTGGGGTGGCCGTCATCGGTCGGGATAACCGCACCGGGATGCAGGTCTGGTCAGCCGAGTGGGGCTATCCCGGTGACTATGATTACCGCGAATTTCACAAGCGGGACGGAATCTCGGGGCTCCAGTACTGGCGTGTGTCCGGGGCGCGAGTCGATCTGGGGTTCAAGGATGAATACCATCCCGATTGGGCGCTGCATAAAGTGGGTGAACACGCCCGCCACTTTGCCTGGCTGGTAGCGGACCGTCTCAAGCAGTATCACCAGCAGACTGGCAACTTCGGGTTGATCGCCTCAAACTACGATACCGAGTTGTTCGGTCACTGGTGGTTTGAGGGCATCGTGTGGATTCAGCAGGTGCTCCGCCTGCTGGCGGAAGACCCAGCGGTCGAATTAGTGTGCGCCAGCGACTTCATCGAGCGCCATCCTCCTACTCAGGTGCTGCACCTCCCCGAAAGCTCGTGGGGCATGGGCGGCAACCACTGGACGTGGGACAACCACGACACCCACTGGATGTGGGCCCCGATCCACGCCGCTGAAGCGCGGATGGAAGCACTGGTCGCCAAGTTCCCCCTGCCCTCCCCCGGCGAGAAAGCCGTGCTCAACCAGGCCGCTCGCGAACTATTGCTGCTCCAATCCAGCGACTGGCCCTTCCTGGTGACAACCGGTCAGGCCCGCGAGTATGCCATCCGACGTTTCACCCGCCATGTGGAGCGCTTTGAGGCGCTGGCAGCCTCCCTGGAAACGGGTCGTCCAGATCGGCAGTTGGCCGATGAGTTATATGAGGTGGACAAAATCTACCCGGAGATAGACTACCGCTGGTTCGCAGCCAGGTAGACGGCCCCGGCTAGCGAGGCATCCGTGAACAACATCCTCTTTCTGGCAGCAGAGTGCGCCCCTTTTGCCAAGGTCGGTGGCCTGGCGGACGTGGTCGGAACCCTGCCATCCGCTTTGGCCCGCATCGGTTATTCCGTGCGGGTGATCATCCCCCATCACGGCCTCATCGAGGACGCTCGGTTCGGGATCGAGCGGTTGGAAACGTTCGACCTGAACTGGAGCGGAGTGCGGACGCGGGTTAAGGTCAGTGCGGCCAGCCTAGACGGTGCGTCTGTCTACTTACTACGTGGTGGCCCGTACTTTGCTCCTGGCGAAAACTGGGTTTACAGCCTCGATGAGGGGATCGACATAGGAAGATTCCTGTTCTTCGCAGCGTCAGCACTACGGCTTACCCAGCGTATCGCCAACCGCCACGGCTGGCGGCCCGATGTGATGCACATTCACGATTGGCACACCGCCATGATCGCCTATCTACTGGGTCGCGTCTACCACGCCGATGGTGTGCTGGGCCAGATGCCGACGGTGTTCTCGATCCACAACATGATGTACCAGGGCCGGGGTGTCGGCTGGCATCTGGATCGGGCAGGGTTGCCAGCGGTGGATAACCCCCTCTTGCGGGCGACAGGTCACACCGACAACTGTTTGGCTATCGGCATCGCCTATAGCACCCTGCTGAGCACGGTCAGCCCCAGCTATGCCCGCGAGATCACGACGGTGGAAGGAGCCTATGGCCTGGATAGCCTGATGCACGCGCGGCAGTCCCGCCTGACCGGGATTCTCAACGGGATCGACAGCGTGCGTTGGAACCCCGCCACCAGTAGTGTGATCGCCGCTCGATTCGACGCCCAATCCCTCGACCGCCGGACGGACAACAAGCGGGCGCTCCAGGCCGAGATGGGGCTGCCCATCCAGCCTGACATCCCCCTAATGGGAACGGTCATCCGGTTAGTCGATCAGAAGGGGCCGGATATTCTCATCCCGGCACTCCGGGATGTGCTCCGCTCACGTGAGGCGCAGTTTGTCTTGCTTGGCGCAGGGATGCCCCACTACGAGGATCAGGTTCGGGCGCTTCAGGCAGCCTTCCCCGACCGCGTGGCGATCCGGCTGGGCTTCGATGAGGCTCTCTCCGAGCGCATCTACGCGGGGCTGGATCTATTCCTCATGCCTTCGCTGTTCGAGCCGTGTGGAATCGGCCAGATGCTGGCGATGCGTTATGGCAGCCTGCCGCTGGTGCGCCAAGTGGGGGGGTTAATGGATACGGTGGATAGCCGGACGGGATTCCTGTTCGGCCCTTTCGAGGTCGGGGCACTCATCCAGACTATTCATCGGGCGCTCGATGTTTTCCACCACCACCCCGACCGGTGGCAACAGATGCAGCAACACGCGATGGCCCGCGACTTCTCATGGGAAACGTCAGCCCGGCAATATGCCCAGCTTTACCAGCAGGCCATAGACGTTCATCACAGTTATATCTGAAACCAACACGGTCGCCCGATTCGGCGGTACACTCATGGTAGAGTGAGTTTGCGAGTGACGAGGGAGGGAAATCGTTATGAAAGTGCGTGCCGTCATCCTGGCCGGTGGTGAGGGGACGCGGCTCAAAGTGCTGACTCGCAAGCGGGCCAAACCCGCCGTTCCTTTTGCCGGGAAGTATCGCATCATTGATTTCACGCTCTCCAACTGCGTCAACTCCGGCATCTTCGACGTGCTGATCCTGGCTCAGTACCGCCCTCACTCGCTGATCGAGCACATTGGGCCGGGTCGCCCCTGGGAACTGGACCGCTCATTCAGCGGAGGGGTTCAGATTCTCCAGCCCTACATCGGGCGCGAGGATTCGGACTGGTATTCTGGCACTGCCGACGCGGTTTACCAAAACCTCAACTTCATCAAGCAGCGCGATCCGGACCTGATCCTGATCCTGTCAGGCGATCACGTCTATGAGATGAACTACGATCCGCTGATCACATTCCACCAGGAACATAAGGCCGATGTGACCGTATGCACCATCAATGTGCCCCTGGAGGAAGCCTCCCGCTACGGCATCGTGGCGACTGACGAGCGCTACCGCGTGACCAGCTTCACCGAGAAACCTGCCCATCCGCCTGGCACGTTGGCCTCGATGGGTGTCTACCTGTTCCGCATCGATGTGCTGGACAGGCTCCTGCGCGCCGATGCCGCCCGCAGTACCTCCACCCACGATTTCGGTAAGGACATCATCCCCCGCATGGTCGAAGACCAGATGCGCGTGTATGCCTATCCCTTCACTGGCTACTGGGTGGATGTGGGAACCACAGAAGCCTACTGGCAGACACATATGGACCTGGTCGCCCATCCGCCCGCCCTTGACCTGACGGATCGCTCGTGGGTTATCCACACCAAGAGCGAGGAGCGCCCTCCGGTGCGCATCGAGGCGGGCGCGACAGTGATTGATAGCCTCATCACCGATGGTTCCATTATCGCCAGAGGCGCGGTGGTGGAGCGGTCGGTGCTCTCACCGGGCGTGTATGTAGGCCCCAAGGCGGTGGTGCGTGAGTCGATCATCCTCACCGATAGCTACATCGAAGGGGGGGCGGTGGTGGAACGGGCCGTGATCGACAAAATCTGCGTCATAGGCCACAATGCGCGTGTCGGTCAGATCGTGGAAGGCGCGGACGATCTGGGCATCGTCATGATCGGCAAGAACACCCACCTCCCAAACCGGATCGTGGTGGGACGAGGGGCCTGTGTCGGCTCCGACCTGCGGGCTGAGGACTTCCCCACCCTCGAGGTCGCGCCCGACGTGTACGTCCCCTCAGCGGTGAAAACGGATTACTAGCCCGCCCAAGAGGCGGGCGGGGTTTGCGACAAAGGAGACGCATCCAACACCTAGAAAGTGCCGCATCGAACCCATGACTCCCAGGATTTATCTCTCCCTCGCGATCCACAATCACCAGCCTGTAGGTAACTTTGGCTGGGTCTTCGAAGAAGCCTTTGACAGGGCCTATCTGCCCATGCTGGAATGTCTCGAACGGCATCCTGGCATCCGGCTGGCCCAGCACTACACCGGCCCGCTGCGTGATTGGCTGCTTGCCAACAGACCAGACTTCTTCCCCCGGCTGCGCCGACTGGTCGAGCAGGGCCAGGTCGAAATCCTCAGCGGCGCGTACTACGAGCCGGTGCTAGCTTCCCTGCGCGACGACGACAAGATCGGCCAGATTCGCAAGCAGACGGAGGCCGTGCGCGATGACTTTGGCTACCCGGCTACCGGGTTGTGGCTCGCCGAGCGCATCTGGGAACCCCACCTGCCCCGCCCGTTGGCCCAGGCCGGAATCCAGTACACCATCGTGGACGATACGCACTTCAAGTCCATCGGCCACACCGACGAGGAGCTGTTCGGCTACTACGTGACCGAAGAACAGGGATATACCCTCAAGATATTCGCTACCTCCATGGCCCTCCGCTACTCGATCCCCTGGGGCAGTGTGGAGGACGTGATCAGTTGGCTGCGTGCCCAGGTCGATGCCCCCGATCCAGATGGGCTGTACGCGGGGCGCATCAAGGTGGCCGTCATGGGCGATGATGGGGAGAAGTTCGGTCTGTGGCCCGGAACCTATCAGCATGTGTGGCAGCAAGGCTGGATGGATCGCTTCTTTGACGCTCTGGAAGCCAACCGCGACTGGGTCACCACCATCCCGCCTGGTGAGTTCGCCCGCGACTTCCCCAGCCTGGGCCGCATCTATCTGCCCACCCAATCCTACGACGAGATGGGCGAGTGGGCCATGCCCGCCGATGCCGCCTGGGAGTTACCGCATCTCAAGCACCAGCTCAAAGAGGAGGGTCGCACCGATATCGTGCGCTACATGCGTGGTGGCCTGTGGCGCAGCTTTATGGTCAAGTACCCCGAAGTCAACCAGATGCACAAAAAGGCGCTATGGGTTAGCCAGAAAGTCCACTCCATGCCGGATGGCCCCTCCAAGCGCCAGGCCCTTGATCTGCTGTGGTCAGGGCAATGCAACTGCGCCTACTGGCACGGCGTCTTCGGCGGCATCTACCTCTTTCATATCCGCGTCGCCAACTACGAGCACCTGATCCGCGCCGAGAACCTGGCCGATGGCCTCGATGCTCAGCCCTTTGTGCGGGCGGCGGTGCTGGACTTCGACCTCGATGCTGACGACGACGTGGTGCTCACCTCCGACCGCCATAATCTGGTCTTTGACCTCGACCGGGGCGGCGCGCTGGTGGAGTGGGATTATCGCCCCGCTGCTTACAACCTGCTCAACGTGCTGACACGCCGCCGTGAGGGTTACCATCGTGACTTGGTCGCGGCAGCCGCAGCGGGCCAGGTCATGACCCCCGACCGGGTTATGGAAGGCGACGCCCCAGAAAGCATCCACACCCCACTCGTTCGCGCCCGCGAGCCGGGCCTCGAGACGAAGTTGATCTACGACTGGCATCGACGCTCCAGCCTGCTCGATCACTTCCTGGGCGCGGCAGCCACCCTTGACGCCTTCTACCGCAGCCTCTATCCTGAGGAGGGCGACTTCGTCAACCAGACCTACCAATACGAGCTGATCGAGAACAGCAACCAGCGCATCGTCTTGCGCCTGTGGCGCGATGGCCGTGTGTGGCAGGATGGCCTCCACGCCCGTGTGCAGGTTGAGAAGACCATCGCAGTGCAGCCCGGCAGCGATTCATTGCAGGTTACCTACACCGTCACCAACAGCAGTGGCGCGGTGCTGCGGACGCGGTTCGGCATCGAAACGAACTGGGGTTTTGCGGGCGGCAATGAACATCATACTTATCTCGAAACCGAGGGGGGGCGCTACAGGCTGGATGAAATCGCCGAGAAGGAGGCCGTTGCTCACTTCTCCCTCATCAGCGAGCTATGGGACATCCGTGTCGGCATCCATCTGGGGCAACCGGCCACCCTATGGTGCTTCCCGCTGGAAGGGGTGTCGGCATCCGAGGCTGGCTTCGAGCGCAACTACCAGGGCACGACGCTCATGGCTTGGTGGCCGCTGGCATTGCACCCCGGTGAAGCCTGGCACACCACTTTGCTCCTGCGCACTTCCCGCGCCGAAGAGGAGCAGCAGGCCGCAAACGACGCTATGTTGAATAGAGGTTCACCGCGACCGCAGGGATGACATAATGGATCGTGCATATTTGAGCGTTCACTGCCACTACTACCAGCCAGCACGCGGCAACCCCCTCAGCGCAGCCGATCTAGTTGAGCCGGATGCCGCCCCCTATCGCAATTGGAACGAGCGCATCACCGCCGAATGCTACGCTCCCAACGCCGCATTGGGCAACTACACGCACATCTCCTTCAACCTCGGTGAGACGCTGGCAAGCTGGCTGGAACAGCACGCCCCCGATACATACCGTAGTTTCATCGCAGCAGACCGGGCCAACGTGGATCGGCAGGGCATCGGCAATGCCCTGTCCCAGCCCATGCATCACACCATCCTGCCCCTCTCACGCCGCGAGGATAAGGTCACTCAGGTCAAGTGGGGCAAGGCCTTCTTTCAGCACCGCTTCGGGCGATCCTCTGCTGGCATGTGGTTGCCAGAGATGGCCGTCGATTTCGAGACTCTCGATGTGCTGGCCGAGCAGGCCATCGAGTGGACCATACTCACCGAGAGCCAGGTCGAGGGCAAGCCGGCTGGCAGCGGGCCGTTCTGGATCGAGATTCCGGGAGGCCGGCGTATCAAGGCATTCGTCCGCGACGAGTCGCTCTCCAACGAGATTGCCTTCAACCTGGGGCGCTTCGGCGGAGCGGGCCGCTGGGCGCGTGAAGTGCTCGTGCCGCGCAAACGGCAGGCTGGCGCCCTGACGCTGGTCGCCACCGATGGCGAGACCTTCGGCCATCATTGGCCCGGCGAGGAGCACTTCCTGCACTGGCTCCTGACCTACGAGGCGCTGGCCGCCGGCTATAAGGTCATCACCCTAGCGCGCTACGCCCGCGATGTCGCGCCCCAGGCAACCCTGACGCTCAGAGAGGGCACGGCCTGGAGCTGCCTGCACGGCCTGGCCCGCTGGGCGACGGGTTGCGCTTGCACGCCCGGTGACTCCACCTGGAAGGGGGCGTTGCGCCGCGCACTGGATAATCTCCGCTTCGAGTTGGATGGCCGCTACCTGGATGAGGTGAAGAACCTGCCCGGCGTTGATCCCTTCGCCCTGCGGGATGCCTACATCCGCGTGGTGTTGGGCATCACCCCCGCCGCTGAGTTCCTTAAGGAACAAGAGATCGATCTACCAGCCGATAAGGTTGCGCGGCTGACCAAACTGATAGAGGCGCAGTTCTACCGCCAGCAGATGTATGCAAGCTGCACATTCTTCTTCTCCAGCCTCGATGCGCTAACCACTCACTATGGCATCGCTAATGCGGCTTATGCCATCCGGCTGACGCAGGAAGCCACCGGCGATGATCTATCACCCAACTTCCGCCGCGACCTGAGCATCGCTACCGGCCACAGCCGCACGACAGGCAAGCCCATCAGCGGCGCGGACATCTTTGACCAACTGGTGGCCGAGTTCCAGTGACCGCCTGCCCAATGGCTGCCGGTCACTGGCGTTTTAGCAACGGCCCCATGAGGCCGTTTTGCCACTCAGCGGAATGGGCGTTCTGGCGTGCTAGGCGCAGTGGAACTAGCCGCCGTACAGTTGCAGCAGAGGGATCCGCGCCAGCAACGGCGAATCGGTAGACTCGCCGGGGCGCGACGGCGCGAAGATCATGGTGTAGGGGTGCTCGAAGTCGATGATCAACGGCGCCCCGTCAGCGGGATGCCTGCCCAGATCAGCGTTGCGAAGGTGCACATGGGGGCTTGGCCGGAGTTGATGGCGTGGGCCGCTGGCTAACAGTGTAAAGTCCACCGGTATCCACCGTCCAGTGACGAACACCCCCACCACGGTGTAATACGGTGTGCCGCTCATGAAACCGGCCCGCCAATCGCTGTTAGCGCGGTAATAGACGGTCGGATCCTGGTAGTACATCCCGAATACCGCTACGCGCTCACGCGGAACCCCCAGCATCAGCAACAGCGTGGCCGCACAGAAGCTCGCTGTCATCGGATGGGGAAACACAAGAGCGTTCCAGGCGCGGTGCAGCTCGGCAATGCACGCCAGCGAGACCGGCGGCACGTTCACGCCCTCGCGCTGGCTCAGCGCGCTAGCCACCCTGCCGACAACCTCCCGTGCCTTGCTGCGGGCCTCCGTATAGGCCGCGCTTGCCAGCCGGTGAATATGACGCACCGCATCCCAGATGTACTGATCATCGGTGATTGGCACGCGGCGACCATCGTACCATTCCCCGAACACGGCTCGTGCAGTCAGGTGCATAGCCAGCGTCGGTTTCCACACCCGATAGTACAGCCCTGCTTCGTCCTCGATAGGCCAATGCGCCACCACGTAGCTGTATCGGTCATCAACAGGCCGCACCAGGACAGGAAAATCTAACCCCACTAGGCCACGCGCGTGCAGGTACGCGATGCGGCCCGTGTGAAGTGACTGCTCCAGGTATCGACGTGGCATGGGTATGCCCCCGCAGGAGGTCAGGGTCGATCAGCAGAGTACGGCGGTCTGATGCTTTTATTGTAACCGGATCGATGTGCAGTCCAAATCGGACACCGGTACCAGCTAACCTCACCAGCAGACGGGCCGCAGGGGCCAGCCCTGCAACCGGAGGGTTGTCCGCATGTTCCTCATGAACCTGGGAGCGTGGCGGAGGTCGCAGCGCTGTATAGGGCGCGGTATACCTCGTAGTGTTCGACGATCCGCTGGATGTACAGTTTGGGTTCCGCCAGGCTGATCTCCTCGACAAACATATCAGGGTCGCCGCCCGAAGCATCCAGCCACGCCTGCGTATTGCCAGGCCCAGCGTTGTAGGCCACCAGAGCCGCGTAGGGATCGCCGTCAAAGCGATTCAGTTCCTCGCGCAGCAGCCATGTGCCGAAGGCTACGCTGACCACCGGGCGCTGCAGGTCGCTGGGCTGGTAGCCCGGCCAGCCCAGCCGGGCCGCAATATCCTCCCCTGTTGGTGGCCAGATTTGCATCAACCCCTGCGCCGAGGCGCTTGAAACCGCGAAGCCTTCAAACAGGCTTTCCTGCCAGATCAGGGCATAGACCCACAATGGATCAAGCCCGTACCGCTCAGAATCGGCCAGGATGAGATCGGCAAAGTAGGTGGGATAGCGCAGCCGCGCCAGGAACGATGGCGCTGCTAGTGGCCCGACCCCTGCCAGGTCCATCAACCTCCACGCCGCGAGAATCGACGAGCGGTACAGGCCGATCTCGCGGAAGTAGATCGCAAGCTGATACATCGCTAGGGGGTCATTCTGGAATGCCCGGCGAACCTCCTCGAAGCCTTGCTTGCCCTCGACCAGCAATCCTAAGTCCCACAACTCACGGGAGCGCACCATCCGGGGGTCTGTAGCCAAGTCGGCGCGCAGGTTCTCCGCCAGCGGGGGGGTCTCCGTCAGGCCAAAGGTCTGGACGATCCACTGTTCGGCCTCCAAGCGGCCTGCTTCAGGATCGGTCGGCAGGGCAAACCCCCCCGGCGGCGGGGCAAAGGCTGGTTGCCCGGTCTGCACATCGCGGGCACGCAGCGCGTAGTACCGGCTCGCATCAACCGCCATGGCATGGCCGAAGGCCGTCGTCGCCTGCTCAACTTGACCTGTCGCCTGAAGTGCCTTGCCCAACCAGAAGTGGGCAGCAGCAGGGGTCTCGTTGGCGGGCAGCGCTGCCGCCGCCTGGAACCATGTCGCCGCAGTGGCATAATCCCCCGCTCGGTAGGCGTCCAGCGCCACGCCGAACATGCCTGCTGCCGCGCGAGGGTCGGATGGATACTCCGCCGCGAGACGCTGTAGGTAACCCGTCGCGCGGGCGGTATCCCCCTGCGAGCGGGCCAGCATGGCCGCTTCGTACAACGCCGAGGGTGCTTGCGGCAATCCAGGGTTTTCCCCGACGAACGTTTCATAGGTCGAATAGGCCGCGTCGGCAGCTCCATTCATACCCTGGATGTCTGCCAGCTCTAGCCAGGCGTCCCCCCAGGCTAGGCCATCTTCAGGGTCGAAGCGGGCGATCATGGCCTGCAACTCGGTGAGCGCCGCTGGGATGTTGCCCAGCTCCCGGTAGCAGCGGGCAATGTACAGATGGACATCCGGCGGGTAGTCAGCCGACGTGGCGGCGAGATAGTCGCGGAACGACCGCTCTGCGATGTCGTACTGGCCCTGGTTGAAGTTCACCAGCCCACGCTGGAACGGATCGACCTCCGTCCCCGCCTCAAGCAGTGCGCGGAGTGCGCTCAACGCCTCGTAGCTCTCTGGGTAGGTCATGAAGACGTGGTTAAGCTGTTCATAGCCTGCGTCCGTCTGACCTGCTTCCAGATACGTTTGCGCGATGTAGAAGTCAATGACAGCGCGGTAGGAGGGGTTCTGGGCAATGGCCAGAATCGCCTGGTACTGCGCGATGGCTGCATCGTAGCTTCCAAGCGCCCGCTGGACAGTCGCCACCTTCTCATGCAATTGAAGCTGCCCCACCAGATAGCGCCCCGCCGCGAGGGCCTGGTCATAGGCCGCCACGGCCTGATCGCTCATGCCCAGGGCCAGATAGGCATCCCCGATGCGCTCGTATACATAGCTATCGATCAGGCCAGGGCGCAGGGATAGATAGGTGTTGAAGTCGTTGATCGCCCCAACCCAGTCCGAAAGTCCAAGCAGGGCATCGCCGCGTAGAAAGTATGCCTGCGCGGCCTTGGGGTGACTGGGATACTGTGCCAGCAGGGCATCCAGCACCGCCCGCGCTGACCCGAAGTCCCCACGCTTCAGCGACGCCTCAGCCAGCCCCAATAGTGCCTCGACCATCTCATCCGCGCTTGTGCCAGGGTCGGCGATGACCTGCTCAAACGCCTCCATCGCCGCATCCCAGTCGCCGTTACGCAGATCGCGGTTCCCCTGGCTGATCACATCGGCTGGCAGCGGCGTCGGGGTCGGTGAAGGGGTCGGGCTGGGGGGAACGGTCGGCGTGGCGGTGGGTAGCGGTGTCGCTGGCTGGATCACCTGTGGAAGCCTCACCGGCGGCGCATGGGCGCAGGCAGCCAAAATCAGTGCCGCCACGAGAAAGGCTGGAAATGCCGTGCTGGGTCGGCTTCGAGTCATGCGCCAGATTATGTCGGGCCGGCAGGGGGTTGTCAAACGCCGCCCAATCACGCTAGGATCGGGGCGGCAGCCCGCAAGGCCGCCAACGCGCAGGCCGACGACCAGGGACCAGGAGGGAGTCCGATGGACTTCGACAGCGTCAGGCGCCGCTATACCGCGTGGCGGCTGCTCTACATCAGCGGCGAAATCTCACTGGAGGAGTTCGAGCGACGACTCGATAGCCTCGCCGGGGAGGACGCGCAGGGTCGCCGCTGGCGCATCGACCCCGAAACGGGCCACTGGCTGCGCCGCCAGGGAGGCCGCTGGATCAGGGACGATCCCGAGCAGGCGGCGGAGCCTGCTTCCAGCCCCCCTACCC